>JBASYJ010000064.1:0-25459 GCA_049277435.1 Prolixibacteraceae bacterium | reverse complement strand
ACGGAAACGAAATCAGGTAATCGACAAACCGCAGCGATTTGTTGCTGACGATGATCTGGGTTTTATCGTCAACTGAATAAATCAGATGATCATATCCGTCCCATTTCAACAGTTGAAATTCCTGACCGGGTTTAATTTTATCGTACGATTGGAGGTAATAATTGTAGGTGTATTCGCCAGACCGGTCGACCAGTTCTTCTTCATAATATTTAGCGTGCGAAAGGTATTTGTACCGGAATGGCTTGATGAGCGACTGATCCATCAATAATTCGGGAAAACCAATGCCTTCAGAAAATATTTTTGAATTGATGTCGATGTAAACAGAAATTCCTCCTGAACCTTCAACCATCGGATAATGTAATTTCCCAAAATAGGAAACCCGTCCGTTCATGTTGTTCATGTAATAAAAGCTGCTTCCAGGTACTTTTATTCCTGAACTGCTGATCATCTTTTCGAAATAGGGGAAACAGGGTTCCCAGATGTTTTCAGGCTGAATTATTAAACTGTCGGATTGGTTACAAAACGTGTACTGGATGTCGTATTTCCGGAAATATCCGCTAAAATAAGTCCGGCTCAGGTAACTTTCCAGTTCAATGTAGGGCGGAACAAGCAGTTTGGGAATGATCGAATCTGTATAAACCTGATTCTGCATCCGTGTCAGGATTTCTTCTGCATCCGGATCTTGTTCCGAACTGATGTTTATTGCCCGTAATTTCTGAACCTGAAATTCGCGGGTTTTTATGGTCGAATAAATTACAGTCAGGCTGATCACCGAAAAAAGTGAAATAAATAAAATGGAGTACGAAAGTGAATATCTGGAAATCTGCATCCGCTGGATCTGGCATTGCAGCAAATTGACTGAAAAAAACAGGGTGAGCAAATAAAGTTCGGTCGTTTTGAAGTAAATACTCAAAAGGATTGAAACAGGAACAAGAACCAGGTGTATCCGGATGAAAAGCTTTTTTCGGATCAGTTTTTCTGTTTTGTCAATAATTTTCAGTTGGATCAGAAATACCGAAAAAAGCAGCATGGCAATGGCAATGTAACTCCCAATGCTGAACTGGTCGATGTCGGTAATCCGGTTTAACTTGTATGAAATGTTGCTGTTCCGGATCAGGTTTCCGATCATAAATCCTACGATTTCATAAAGTATTCCAACAAATACAAAGGCGGGAAGAATGATCCGGCGGGTTAGATTCTCTTCCTGGAAAAAATCACGGACAAAAACCAGGCTCCAGAAGAAAATTAAAACGGTTATCAGGAAATAATCACCTAAGGATGGCAGCCAGGTTGACAGAGCGTAATATTTTGCCGTGAAGATTCCAAAGTGACTCAACATCGCCGGAATCCCGAAAATGATATGTGTCCAGTAAATCAAAAACAGGACCACCATTAAAATCAGCATCTTCGAGATAAAATCGACATGGTGATAATTTCGGATTTTTGAATAGATAGCAAAAAGTAAAAAGATAAATCCCAGGATATAAAATATGAACGGAACGTAAAGTTGCGATTCACTGATCAGGTTTGTTCCTGAAGGCAAAACAGAAAAAAGATAATCGTTTGTCGAATTATAAATTGCCTGCGCATTTTTATCTTTTTCAGCAATGATTTTAAATCCGGAAGGTAGATTAAACGGCGCAGCAAAGGTGTTCCGGAGATATTGGTTTTCGTACGAGTAATTGTTTTTCAGGAGAATAAGCCCAACAAGCAGGTGCTCGCCAACTATTCTTTTCTGGAAAGAATAAATGCCATTTGGAAGAATCAGCAGATGATTTTGATTTGAAAACCGGTTGGAAGGGATGGGGAAAGCAAACTGGTTATTCGACCAGTACACCATTTTTGATCCCCTGAAGATAAGAAAACCCAAGCCTTTTTCTTCGAAAAGCTGGTTCAGGTCTGAAAAGATCGAAACATAGTTTTTTGAGGAAAGGGTGTCTGATAATTTTTTTTCTGTTGTTTTGAGGTAGGTACTCAGGCTGACGTCCTTGGCAAGCAAAGATTTGCGAAAAATCTCGATTTGTTTTAATTCCGGATGTTTATTCAGGGTTCGGTGCTCCTGAACAGTGGCCAGTATAAAAAAGGCGATCGAAAGTATAACAAATATGTGCTTTCTCAACTCATTCATGGCGCAAAATAATCATTTTTAAAGTCTTGATCCGAATTAATTACTTCAATTTAATCAGATGTATAACATATTTATTTTCATTGCTTTTACTGATGGTGATAGGGTTCGCCTTTTAAAATGGTCATCGCCCGGTAAAGCTGTTCAGCAAAAATCAACCTGACCATCTGGTGCGAAAACGTCATCCTGGAAAGACTGACTTTACCGTTCGACCTCGAATAAACCTGCTGCGAGAATCCATAGGGTCCGCCAATTACAAAAACCAGTCGTTTTATTCCTGAAAGCATTTTCTTCTCCAAAAAGCGTGCAAATTCTACCGACGAATTTTCGATTCCCTGTTCGTCGAGTAAAAACAATTCGTCGGAAATCCCCAATTGCTGGAGAATCAGATCACCTTCCTTTTCCTTTTGCTGATCTTCACTCAGGTTTTTCGAATTTTTGATGTCCGGAATAATTTTCATTTCGAACGAGATGTAATGCGGAATTCTTTTCAGGAATATTTCAATTCCTTTTTGTAAATAGGTTTCGTCGGTTTTACCAATTACAAGAAGGCATATTTTCATAGCGAAGCTTATTTATCGTTTCTAAATTCATCCGGATTGTATCGATTTGCCTGCCAAACCTATATTTTTACAGGCACAGAGTATACCTGTCAGATCCGTTTTTCAGGTAGGCGAAATTTGTTACCTTTACAAAGGTATTCGTTTTGAAAAAAATTGCATGGTTTTTGGTAATCATTCATGCTCATACTTATTTGTACAAATAATTTTAACAATGAAAAATTTCAAAAAGAAACTTATATCCCTGATTTTTGGCTTGTTTGTTATGGTGAGTCTTGCTGTTGGACAAATACCGGACGATATTGTGGTCAGTATTCAAAACGGCAACGATGTGAGCCTGGCTTCGTTTTTTAATGAGAATGTCGAGCTGGTAGTTTTATCTCACGACGATGTTTACAGTAAATCGCAAGCCCAGCAAATTGTTGCCGAATTTTTCAAGGCCAATAAGCCAAAGCAATTTAGTATTATTCATCAGGGCGGTAAAGATGGTGCACGGTATGCCATCGGAAGCCTGACTACAAACAACGGTGTTTTTCGGGTTTATTTTCTCTTAAAAACCAAAGACAACAACTCATATATTCATCAGTTAAGAATCGAAAAACAGGGCTAATGCCTGCTAGACTTTTACATAAACTGCGACCTGTCTGGGAACGGATTCTGGCAAAGGCAAAAAAAGTTACAGTTCCCGGATTCGATCGGATGCCAATTTATGATGTTATGGTCTTTTTCTGGCGTAGCATTGTCGACGGTGCTTTATCGACCCGCGCATCCGCAATTGCATTCAGTTTCTTTATCGGTTTGTTTCCGGCAATCATTTTTATATTTACCCTGATTCCCTTTATTCCAATAGAAAATTTTCAGAATGAGTTGTTTCTGCTGATAAAGGATATGGTTCCGGCCAATGCCTTCATGGCCATTGAAGAAACGGTTCAGGATATTTTAACCCGGCAGCGCGGCGATTTACTTTCTCTTGGTTTTTTTATGGCGCTTATTTTCTCGACAAATGGTTTTGCATCCATGATGACTGCTTTTGATGCTTCCCTGCACAGTTTTGAGCGCCGGACCTGGATCGGGCAACGACTGATTGCTCTGCTACTTCTTGTAATTATGTCGGTATTACTAACCCTGGCTATTGCGTTGATAACTTACGGTCAGAATTTTATTTTCTATCTGGCCGACAAAGGGTTTCTTCGTGATCATTTTACCATTTATATGCTTACAATTGGGAAATGGGTAGTTATCCTGTTTTTGTTTTTTATGGCCAATTCGTTTCTTTTTTACCTGGCTCCGGCAAAGAAAACCAAATGGCGGTTTATTTCCGCCGGAGGAACCTTGTCGACAGTATTAAGCGTGGCTACTTTTATTGGATTTACGTATTACATCAACCATTTTGGTCAGTACAATAAACTGTATGGTTCAATCGGAACTTTGCTGGTAATAATGCTGTTGATGTACCTGCTTTCAATGATTTTGCTGATTGGCTTTGAACTGAATGCCAGTATCAATGAGGCCGTTAAGCAGTCGAAATACGAGATTCCGAAAAAAAAGAATTAAGCTGGTTGTTTTCCTGAATGTTAATCTTTTTTACCCATCCTGAATAAAATTTCTTTCTCCTCTTTTGATAGTGCGTCGTAACCCGATTTGCTTATTTTTTCCAGAATCTGATTCATGCGTATCTGGTCTTTGTTTTTCTGGCGGTTATATTCAATCTCGTCCGAAGGTTTTCGGTAGCTCACTTTTACCTTTGGTTTTGGCATAAAAAGTTTTTTTATGCCTGAAATGAGTCCGGTAATTCCTTTGCCCAGGTCAATGCCTTTTCGTAATTGAAGCACATAAATCATTCCCCAGAAAGCTCCCCCGAGATGCGCCAGGTTGCCCCCGGCATTGGTCGACGAGATTCCGATAATGTAGAGCAGAACCGAAAAAAGTGCCAGGTATTTCATCCTCACCGGTCCGATAAACATCAGGTGAATGGTGTGATTTGGGGCATACATAGCCAGTGCGGCCACAATGGCGATAACCGATGCCGACGCGCCAAGCAGTCTGGAGTCGACTACCATGTGCGAAAAAGCCGGAAACAAGTTATATCCGGCAACATAAAATAATCCACCGGCAATTCCTCCCATCAGATAAATGGCAATAAGTTTTGCCTGATCAAAATATCCGAGGAAAATCTGGCCCATCCAATACAGCCAAAGCAGATTGAACAGAATATGAAGAAAGTCGAAATGCAGAAACATGTAGGTAATGATCGTCCACGGTCGAATGGCCAGGGTTGCAAAATCGGCCGGAAGTGCCAGCCAGTCAAGGAACGGAAATGGTGTGCCAGCCAGGAAAAAGAATACATTGGCAAGCCTGACCAGTAAAAACACTGCCAGATTAATGTAGATCAGGCGGGTCAACGCCGATCCTTCCCTGAATGATTCTTTTATTTCGTCGAAAAGGGTCATGGGTATGGCATAAAAATTTAATGGACAGGACTTGTCCTGTCCGTACTATAGCATATTAATAAAAATGCTTGGTGGTGCTGTTCCAGTATTTAATCAGGATAAAGCCAAAAAGCATACCTCCCAAATGTGCAAAATGAGCAATGTTCGCACCCGCTCCGGTAATTCCACTGAACAGTTCGATGGCACCATAACCCATCACAAAATATTTAGCTTTAATCGGAATTGGTGGAAATAACAACATCAGCTGCGTATTTGGGAAAAGCATTCCAAAACCGAGCAGAATTCCAAACACTGCGCCGGAAGCGCCAACTGTAGGGATATTCAGCATTAGGTTGAGCTTTCCGGCCTGTCCGTCGCTAAAGTTCTGTCCCTGCCTGAAGATTTCGGTACCCTGCCGCATCACCATTTCAACAGTTTCCGGAGCCATCTTGGAAGCAAGATGCTGGAACTCGATGAAATTAACAAAACTGTGTAGCGCTGCAGCACCCAGGCCGGTAATAAAATAATAGATAAAAAACCGTTTTGGTCCCCACACGCTCTCCAATACCCGGCCAAACATCCAGAGTGCAAACATGTTAAACAAAAGGTGGGTGAATCCGCCATGCATGAACATGTGTGTCACAAGTTGGTAGGGTCTGAATTCGGGCGACTGAAAGTAATGGAGCCCCAAAATGCTGGTGAGGTCAATCCCTCTGAAACTTAACACATAAGTCGCAAACAACATAATCACATTGATGATGATCAGGTTTTTAACAACCGGAGGAATTGCGTTTATGCTGGGTCTGAAATTTTGCATTGTTTTTCTTTTATGCTGTTTAATTAACCGTCGGAACCGTTTTCAATAATTGAACCAACTGCATTCAAAAGTGCCAAATTAGTTATTTTTTATGTCGATTCCGTTTATCCGTCAAAATGTCACTTCAGAATTTTCTCAAAATCTTCAAGTGGCATGATCGAAAGTATTTTTTTCCCTTTGGGCGAAAAGTTAGGAGTCTGACAGGCAAACAGGTTGTCAATCAGTTCGTTTATTTCGCCCGGTTTCAGGGTTTGCCCGTATGGAATAGCCGATGCCTGCGCCAGCGACATGGCAATGGTTTCACGTGCTTTTTCCTGAAGGCTTACCGGTGAGTTTTTATATTCTTCCAGCAAACTTTCAATAATTTCAACCGGCGACGAGGTATGTAAAACCCCGGGTGTTCCGTTAATGATGAAACTGTTTTTACCAAAATCCCGGATGTCGAATCCCAAAGCTTTCAAATCGGGAAGAATGCTGGTCAGCAAAGTTGCATCCGAAGCATTTAACTCAAAAGTCTCCGGAAATAATTGCTGCTGACTGGCCACTTCGTTGTTTTCAAGGACCTGGATTAGCCGTTCGTATAAAATACGTTCGTGTGCCCGTTTCTGGTCAATGATCATTAATCCTGATTTTACCGGCGTCAGGATATATTTATTTTTAAACTGAACTGAATTTTTGGCGGTTTGCTGTTCCGCCATTTTAAACTGAACAGGTTCTTCCGGTTCTTTCTCCGGAGATATATTAAAGTCAGGTTCAAGTCCTTTGTACAATGATTCCCAGTTGCCGTGATTGGACCGCTCCACAGGTGTTTTTGTATAACCGGCACTGCTTCCGGAGTAATTTCTGGAAGCCGTTTGTGTCTCGAACGGATTGTATTGCGGATTTATTTTTATTTCAGGAATGTTTATTTCGCTGAAATCGTGCAGTGGCATGGGAATATCAACACTTCCGGCCTGATCAAAATCGATGGATGGAACAATGTTGAATTTACCCAGTGCTTCGCGCACCGAAGCCTGAAGGATCTGCCAGATTGCCGATTCGTTTTCGAATTTAATTTCCGTTTTGGTCGGATGAATGTTGACATCAATATCAGCCGGATCCAGATCAAAGTAGATGAAATAGGACGGGATCGCGTCGGGTGGCAGAATTTTTTCGTAGGCCTGGGTAATTGCCCGGTGAAAATACGGATGTTTCATGTAGCGCTTGTTCACAAAGAAAAACTGCTCGCCGAAAGTTTTCCTGGCATGTTTGGGTTGCCCCACAAATCCGCTGATTTTGATCAGCGATGTTTCCGTATCGATCGGAATCAGGTTTTGATTGATGTTTTTGCCAAACAGCGAAACGATGCGGACCCGTTTGTTGGCTCCTGAAAGTTCGTAAATGGCCGATCCGTTGTGATGCAGCGAAATGGAGATATCCGGATTGGCCAGAGCGATTCGTTGTATTTCGTTGATGATGTGTTTCAGTTCTGCCGGATTCGATTTCAGGAATTTACGACGGGCCGGGACATTAAAAAACAGGTTTTTAATCTGGAAATTGGTGCCACTGTCGCAACTGACAGGTTCCTGGGTAATGAAGGTGGAACCTGAAATGTGAATAAAAGTTCCCAATTCCTGATCGTGCTCGCGGGTCCGGAGTTCAACTTCGGCAATGGCAGCAATCGAAGCCAGGGCTTCACCTCTGAATCCCATGGAACGAATGGCAAAAATATCGCTGGCCGATTTTATTTTCGAGGTGGCATGGCGTTCGAAAGCCATCCGGGCATCGGTGTCCGACATGCCACACCCGTTATCGGTAATCTGGATTAGGGTTCGCCCGGCATCCTTAATGTTAACTTTTATCTGGGTAGCTCCCGCATCAATTGCATTCTCTACAAGTTCCTTCACAACCGAGGCAGGTCGCTGAATAACCTCGCCGGCAGCAATCTGGTTGGCAACCGAATCTGGAAGTAAGTGAATTATATCTGCCACAGTTAGACTGGTATCTTAAGTTCGAATTGTAAATTGAAAAATTAATCTGAAATGAACAAATTGCAGATGAATAATTCAAATCTTGGTTGTCTGGTTTGCTGATCCAAAATCGGCTATTTCAGTAAAATATAGAAAAGAATGGATAAAATGATGATGATGTAAATGAGCCGCATGTTCGATTTTCGGCGGGCATCTGAAACTGTTTTGCTGTTCCGGTTGATCGAATTCCGGAACTGTCCTTTAATACCCGCACCATAATGAAATGTTTCCCCGTCGCTGGTTTGTTGTCCCAGTTCACGTTTGATTCTTTCCTCGCGTTCTTTCATGGCCTCTTTCTGAGGATCATAAAACCGGGTGCCTATATTAAATTGTTTCGCACGCGGCAGATGTAAGAATTTCATTCCCATGGTAAATCGTTTTAGAGCCACAAAATTAACAATTCTAATGGACTTTTAACCAATTTCGTATACGCGAAAGTGTAATCCGCGAGTTGCGGTTTCCTGAAATTTGCACAATGGGGAATTGGCTTTGTGTGATTCAGGATCAGTTTATTTCTGATTTTTTAGCTTGACAGGGTGGTTTTGAAATTGTGCGAATCTCAGATTCCGGAATACCGACTAGTTCAGTTCTTTCCTGAAAACACGGAATCGTTTGTAAACCCGTCCGCCGAGTTTTTCCATTTCGGCGCGTACTTTGGTGTTGTTTTCAAGTTCGAGGTGCGAATCGATGGTGGTTTTACCCAGAGCAATTGCCGAGTTAAGCATTTTTACCCCCATCAGCACATCAAGTCCTTTTCCTCGATATGCCGGATCAATTCCGCCAAGCAACAAGTTGAGCTGTTGCGATTTTTTGCCCGCACTGAAGATTTTGAAAATACCAAACGGAAAAAGATGTCCTTTCGCTTTTTGGATTCCATCGCCAATGTGCGACATCCCGATCACAAAGGCTATGATTTTATTCTCCTGATTGATAATTACCTTGATAAACCGGGGATTGATCAGGAAAAGATACCGGTTGGCAAAATCGTCCATTTCATTTTCCGAAAAGGGAATAAATCCGAAGATTTCGGTAAATGTCTCGTTGAGCAGCTGTAAAACCGGATGAATGTATGGTTTGACTTTCCTTCGGGAAGTAAATTCAAGAACCCTTAATCCGTGATTCATAAGGCTGGCCCGTTCGTAAATTTTCTGGTAAAATTCAGGAATCGGATTTGGTATTTTGATTTGATAAACAACCAGATCGACCTCTTTGGTGAAATTGTTTTTTTCAAGTAAATCAACCTGATACGGGAAATTGCAGTTGGAGGCAATCACGGCCGGTTCGTTAAATCCGTCGATCAGGAAACCCTGCGGATCTTTATCTGAAAAAGCCAGCGGCCCAACCAGCCGGACCATTCCTTTTTCTCTGGCCCATTTTTCTACGGAATGAAGTAATTCTGTTGCAACTTCATCATCGTTCCAGGTTTCGAAAAAGGCAAACCGGGCATGATTTTCCTGATGTTTCTCGTTGTATTTCCAGTGGATGATTCCCATAATCCGGCCAACAACTTTCTGATCACGGAAAGCCAGGTACAGGATCGTATCGCAGGAATCAAAGGATTTGTTTTTCTTCGGATTGAAAAATTCCCATTCATCCATATAAATCGGTGGAACCCAGTTGAAATGATTACGGTGGATTTCGGCAGGCAGATGAATAAATTTTTTAAGTTCAGATTTTGTTTTTACTTCCTGAACATGAATCAGCTTTTTTAGCTCTTCGGGGGATTCGGTGTTATTCATAAGCCTGAGTTGAATGTTTATTTCATCGGGTCGACAAAAACAGCTTCCAAGGTATTTTATTTTTATGACATATAGTACTTTGTGCTTTATGATTTTTTTTATCTTATCAGTCAGGATATTTATTTGTTCATTATTTCTGATCATTTTTTGTAACATACCGAAATATTAACAAAGCTTTTAATTCCGGTTTTTTATCCATTTCTTTAAAATGTATCTTTGTGCACCTTAAAAATTCAGATCATTGAGCTCTACTTCCAAATATGTTGAAACACCTTTGATGAAGCAGTATAATGCTGTTAAAGGAAAACATCCTGATGCTATTTTGTTGTTCAGGGTAGGCGATTTTTACGAAACTTTTGGCGAAGATGCCATCCGTGCTGCCGGTATTCTGGGCATTACCCTTACCCGCCGGGCCAATGGCGCCGCCAGCTATGTCGAGCTGGCCGGATTTCCATATCACGCTTTGGATACTTATTTGCCTAAACTGGTTCGGGCAGGGGCGCGTGTTGCTATTTGCGAGCAGCTTGAAGATCCGAAGATGACCAAAAATATTGTCAAACGCGGAATTACAGAACTGGTTACTCCGGGCGTTTCGTTTAACGACAATATTCTCGAAAACCGCGAAAATAACTTTCTGGCTTCGGTTCATTTTGATAAGAAACTGGCAGGTGTGGCATTTCTGGATATTTCAACCGGCGAATTTCTCACTGCGGAAGGTTCGTTCGAATACATCGACAAATTGCTGAACTCGTTTCAGCCCAAGGAAGTTTTGTTCCAGAAAGGGAAGGGAGCTGAATTTACGGCCTTGTTCGGAGGTAAATATTATACGTTCTCTCAGGACGACTGGGTTTATCACGAAGATGCTGCCAACGACCGGTTGATGCGGCATTTCGAAACCAAGTCGCTCAAAGGATTTGGCGTACACGAATTGAACTACGGAATCATTGCTTCCGGAGCCATTTTGCATTATCTGGATCTGACTCACCATCACCAAACTAAACACATTGTCAATCTTTCGCGCGTTGAGGAAGATAAATATGTGTGGCTCGACCGGTTTACGATCCGTAACCTCGAACTTTTTTCTTCGATTAACGAAGGTGCCAAAACCCTGGTACAGGTGATCGATAAAACGATTTCGCCCATGGGTGCACGCTTGCTGAAACGCTGGATAGCGCTGCCACTGAAAGAAATTGCGGCGATCAATAACCGACAGAATGTGGTGGAATATCTGGTGAAAAATCAGGAATTAAAATATAACCTGGAAGAACATGTCCGCGAGGTGGGCGACATTGAACGGATTATTTCAAAGGTTGCTGTCGGACGGATTAATCCGCGCGAGGTGGTGCAACTGAAGAATGCACTTCAGGCCATTGCACCTATAAAAGAACTGGCCGGACAATCCGATAATGCCAATTTAAAACGGTATGCCGAACAACTGAACCCCTGTGAATCGATCCGGATTCGGATAGAAAACGAAATTCATCCAGATCCGCCTACTTTGGTAAATAAAGGAAGTGTTATTGCTACTGGCGTTTCAGAAGAACTTGATGAACTCCGGGCCCTGGCTTTTAACGGGAAAGATTATCTGGCCAAAATGCAGGAACGCGAATCGGAACGAACAGGTATTTCGAGCCTGAAAATTGCGTTCAACAATGTGTTTGGGTATTATATTGAAGTCAGGAATACGCATAAGGATAAAGTTCCGGCAGATTGGATCCGGAAACAAACCCTGGTGAGCGCCGAACGCTACATTACAGAAGAATTAAAAGAATACGAATCCAAAATTCTGGGTGCTGAAGAAAAGATTCTGGCGATTGAGGTTCGATTGTTTAATGAACTGGTTATTGCTTTGGCAGAATACATTCAGGCCATTCAGTTAAATGCAGCAATCATTGGTCAGTTGGATTGTCTGATGTCGTTTGCTTCAACGGCCATAAGCTATAATTATTCCCGTCCGGAGTTAAACGATTCAAAAGATATCATCATAAAAGGTGGTCGCCATCCGGTTATTGAGCATCAGTTGCCACTGGGCGAATCGTATATTTCAAACGATGTAAGCCTGAATCAGGAAGACCAACAGGTGATCATTATTACCGGTCCGAATATGGCAGGCAAATCTGCATTGCTGAGGCAGACTGCCTTGATTGTTCTGATGGCTCAGATAGGCAGTTTTGTGCCGGCGGAAGCGGCCCGGATCGGTTTTGTCGATAAGATTTTCACCAGGGTGGGAGCCTCGGATAATATTTCCCTGGGCGAATCAACCTTTATGGTAGAAATGAATGAGGCCGCGAGTATCCTGAACAATATTTCGGATCGTAGCTTGATTCTGCTTGATGAACTTGGACGCGGAACCTCAACATACGATGGCATTTCGATTGCCTGGTCGATTGTGGAATATATTCACGAACATGCCAGAACCAAAGCAAAAACCATGTTTGCCACCCATTACCACGAACTGAACGAGATGGAAAAATCGTTTGGCCGGGTGAAAAACTTTAATGTTACGGTAAAGGAAGTGGGGAATAAAGTTATTTTTCTCCGGAAACTGGTGCGTGGTGGAAGCAACCATAGTTTCGGTATCCATGTCGCCCGAATGGCCGGAATGCCGCCTTCGGTCGTTCATCGTGCCGATGAAATCCTGCTTCAACTGGAAGATACGCACCGAAAAGAGGGTCTTTCAAAACCTTTGGAAGGCATGGCTGAAAAAAGAGAAGGATTTCAGATGAGTATTTTCCAGCTCGACGATCCGGTGTTGAAACAGATCCGCGACGAGATCAAGAATCTGGACATCAACCAGCTCACCCCTTTGGAAGCCTTAAATAAGCTGAATGAAATCAAGAAAATCACCGGACTTGACCGGCCGTTCAAAAAATAAAACACTGAAATTTGCTTAAAGTGCATTTCCTTTTTTGGAGAAAGAAAAAATAGGTATATATTTGCATCGCTGTTTTCAAAAGCACTAAACAGTACGTTCAAGCCAGAAAAATACTGCAATAACCACCAGATTGCAGCATGATATTGAAAAGGCATCTTGGATTCTGAATGAAAATTCTGAATCACAAAATCTGCGAGAATAGCTCAGTTGGTAGAGCACGACCTTGCCAAGGTCGGGGTCGCGAGTTCGAGTCTCGTTTCTCGCTCTTTTTAAGGAGGCCCGGATGGTGGAATCGGTAGACACGCAGGACTTAAAATCCTGTGGCCATTGGCTGTGCGGGTTCAAGTCCCGCTCCGGGTACTTTTAAAAAAGTCTGGTTCATGAAATTATTGCGAGAATAGCTCAGTTGGTAGAGCACGACCTTGCCAAGGTCGGGGTCGCGAGTTCGAGTCTCGTTTCTCGCTCAAAAAAAGCACTTCGAAAGATCGGGGTGCTTTTTTGTTTTGGTATGCTGAAGTTTTTGCTATCCGCTTAAAATGCGATTTCAAATCGCATTAAGCCTGGCTTAATACGATTATCAATTTCGGATTTTTCAGCAATTTTCACTTCGATTTACTTTAAATTCTAAACGTTTCCAATAAGTTGAACTGCATCTATTTTGTTTTCCTGAAAATTGCTTTTGACTTCCGGATTAAAAAAGAAAGGGTACAAACATTTTCGTTCGTAACATATAATTCCTGTATTTTTCGCCAAAATAATTCAGACATTCCTGTTCGTCAATTCGGGCGGTGATATAAAGCAGTACGGTTGAAATCAGGCTTACGGGAAGCAAGGTTTGATCTGTGTTTTTCAGGAATATCCCCCAGGTCAGAAACAGCAAGGAAGAATACATCGGATGCCGGATGTAGTTGAAAATCCCGGTCGTGATCAGTTCTGCAGTTCGTTCAAATGCGTAAAGTGCCTGTTCATTTCGGTTGTCTTTTGCTTTTGCTGTTTTTTTCAGAAGTCGGGTTCCGGCAATGACCAGATAAACTGAATAAACCAGAAAAATCCAGGATAGAATCTGATAAAAACCAAAGGGATTTAAAAACCAATATTTGAAGTTTGAAACAGCCAGCCATAGAATGCATTCCCAGCTTAAAAACCGGTAAAAGCCATGACTTTTTATGCTGAACAAAGTTCGCCATGAAATAACTATGAGCGGGATACTTAGAATTCCAAAAACAATAAGTTTCTCCATGCTTCAATTTTCAGGAATATAGCTTTTTATTTAATATTTTCAGGACTGATTAGTACAAAATTACGACAAAAAGATATTAAAAAATCCGGAAACTGGCTTTCCGTTCTGCTGCAAGTTTATTAAACCATTCTGTAAAATGTGCATTTGCCCCGGTGAGCAGATAAATTTTGGTGCCTTTTTCGCGTGCAAATTCATTTTCCACTTCGCCGATTAATCTGACTTCAGTAAACATTTCGCTAACTTCCTTTTCGGGTACATCTCCAACTTTTATTACATTTCGAATTTGTTTTATTTCCGGTAACCAGAAAGCATAATCGGTATTAAACGAATATGCCTGAGGCATTTTCCCCCGGTTGTAAAAATTCAAGGCTCCGGTTTGTCCGTAATTGTCGCAAAAGATGAGGGTATTTTTTAATTCATTTTCAGGAATCATCTGCCAGGCAGCAAGGGATTTGTCAGCCATTTCTTTCCACGAAATCATATCTGCAAAATCCTGTGGTAACGGATGATTTTTCCCGTCTTCCCAGCGCAGCAATCCGATGTTTTCGTAGGTTGCCCGGTTTGCCACAATTTCTTCAGGACTTTGAAATGGCATCAGGTATTTTGCCACCAAAAGGAATGCTGCAATACTCAAAGCAGCAATCAGGGGAAAGAGAATAAATCTCCAGCGTCTTGCTACGATTTCGAGGTAAACACTCCCGATTGGAATCAGGACAGGATACAAACCAAGGGCATAATAGTTTTTTGCGTGGGCCAGTGTGTAAAGTCCAATTACAACCATAAAGGTCCAGCCTATAAAACGAAGCGATTTGAACGGTTTGTAAAATATTATCGCCCAGAATGCGGCTAAAGCCGGTATTCCAATCAACCCGAATTTTAGTTGGTCAATCAGGAAATCAGCACGGTTCACGTTAACGAGCTGGCTGCTGTTGAGTGCTTTCATGTGAAGAATGACCGGGAAATTATTTTGTATTTGCCAGAAGATGTTGGGTGAGATCAGAATCAGGCAAAATGCCAGGGCCAGGTAAAATTCCCTTTTAATGAAAATGGTCCGGTGCGAAGTCATTAAAAATGCGGCAAAAAGTCCGGCAATCAGGAAAATGATGTTGTATTTGTTGTAAAAACCCAGGGCAAGAATTACGGATAGAATCAGCAGCCATTTGGATTGCAGCGAATTGACGTACCGGATCAGGAGGTAAAAAACAATTGTCCAGGCTAAAATGTCGAATGAATTGGGCTGGAATAAAATGTTCAGTCGGGCAAGTACCGAAAAGATCAGCAAGACAGAAGTCAGTATTTTGGCGGGTAATTTTCCGCCCAGTTCTTCAGCAGTCAGCCAGGCGAACACGATGGTGAGTGCACCAAAAAACGCCGGGAAGAACCGAATCCAGAAGATTCCGCCGCCCAAAAGATAAATGATGCTGGCCGTCCAGGATGTAAACGGAGGCACCGAAATGTATCCGGCAGCCGGATGAAAAGCCTGATCGAGATGCAAAAACTCATCGCGGTGCAATTCGTAAACCGGATTGACCAACATAAATTGAAGCACTAGTTTCAGGGCAACTAAAAGCAATAAAATCCAGTATTTTCCAAGATACGATTGTTGTTGTTTTTTATTCATATCTATTCACCTGAACGTTTTTTACTTATTTGACAGACTCCCGGATTCCGGTCTGAACATCCGTCGGTGTGAAATTAAACCGTTTTTCAAACTTGCTGCCATCAAAAAAATATTCACGGTCATATTGGTACGCCATTTCTTTCAGTTCTTCCAACAAAATAATCCGGATAATAGTTTGCGTCTAATTCAGCAGATAGTCCTTTTAATGAAATTGCAATCTTTTAATCCTGTTTTGTAAGATATTTGGAATGGATTTCATCGTAAAGCAAAATCTGAGTAGTCGTATTTCCCTGTCTGTCGAACAAGCCGCTTCTTGCACTAAGTGGTTCCCAAATGCACGCTCCTTTTCCCATTTCATCCGGAAGATTAAAAACAATGTCGTGAACTTCACGCTTGAAATCGCCATATTCAACTACATTTACCGGTTTGTTAAAGCGCGTAACCAGGTCGGTCAGGTTGCTTTGAAGATCGTTTAACGTGCCATGCCAGCGGGTGTAATACGAAATTCCAATAATGTCAAAACGGACTCCGCGGGCAATCATGTTGTTCAGCCAGAAAACTGATTCGTCGTGTTGTCCGCCCAGGGCAATGTGCATCATCACCGGAATTTCATTATTTACCGATTCCACACCTTCCACTCCGGCTTTTAGCAGATCTGCGAGCTGGTCAGGATGACTGATGTGTCCTTCCGGCCAAAGTATTCCGTGGTTAACTTCATTTCCGATTTGAACCATAGCAGGCATGGTCCCCTGGTTCTTAAAGGCAGTTAAAACCCGTGTGGTATAAGTTTTTACTGAATCTTTCAAGGTCTCAAAATCCAATCTATCCCAGGCAAGTGGTTTGATTTGTTTTTGCGGATCGGCCCAGTTATCGCTGTAATGAAAATCGAGCAGCAATTTCAATCCGGCATTGTTGATTCGTTTTGCCATTTCCAGAGTAGGTTTAAGTCCACAAAATCCTTGCTGCGGTGAATACCCTCTTTCATCTTCAGGATTAACAAAAATCCGAAGCCTGATGTAATTAAAGCCATGATCTTTAAGTAGCTTTAAGGCATCAATTTCCTGGTTATTTTCGAAAAATTTATAGTTCCGGGCTTCGATCTGGGGAAGAAAAGAGATGTCGGCTCCAATGATTTTATCGGTTGGTTTTGTTGTGGCTGGAAGTTGATCAGCTGTCGGAGTCATCAGTTCGAAATTTTTGGGAAGCATATGAATTTCACAATCGCCCGGACGCAAATCCCCTGATCGTACCTGAATTTTTGTACTTCCAGGTTTATTTCCGGCGGTTAAAAGCAGATTGCAGGTTCCGTTCACTAATTTCTGACTGGTTATTTTAAAATCCATCTTGTCGGGCTGTAAATTAATTTCAACGCCATTCGGATCGGTAAGTATCCCATCTCCTGAAAATAAAATCTGAATTGAATCGGTTGCCGTTTTAATTTCCCGGCCAATGCTGTCGGTCAGGGCAATTCTTATTTTTGTCTGGTCTTTCCCGTTGGCAATGAGGGTCGTACTGTAGCTGGTGAGCATCACAGAAACAGGGTTGCCTGTTTCAACCTGGCTAACCGATGAAAAGTCAATGGTTTTAGGTTTTGGCGATGTGCATTGGAACAAGATTGCGATACCCAGAAATGGAATAAGCTTGGTTAACTTCATGGTTCTGCGATTTAAGAGAATGTTGTAAGCCTGCGAAAACTGTATACAAGATGTTGCTTGTCTTGCCTGCAAAATAATTAAAATGTGCTGAAAAATTAGTTGCTCAACAACGCTATTTAATTCATTATTACTTTCAGAAAAACTTTAAGGATTAGTGTTATTTAACGAGTTGTTTCAGCTGATCTTCAATGGCTCCGGGAGTCGACATGATTTTGCTGAATGTCCCCATGGTTAAATCCGGAAACGAAACGGCAATGCGGTACCGGCCATGCAGCATCAGAACTTTATCGTCGGCCACCAGCACTTCATAAGGTAAAAATGCTGTGTGTTTCGGATTGTTAATGTCGATGACGGGTAGAAATTTAGATTCGCCTTCCGGTCCGGAAAGTGCAAATCCATAAAGAGTCAGATTACGGTCGGGAATGGCAACTTTATACACCAATTTCAGGTGTTGTACCCCACTTGTGATTGATGATTCAACTTTGGCAAGAGCTGACTGGTAACTGTCGAAATCCTGCAATTCAACCGTATCGTCGAAATAAGGCATGCCCATCATGTAATGGTATTTCCGGATATCGGCTACCGAAAGTCCTTTTTCCGATCCAAACTGTTTACCCGAAAAACTGCCACATTCTTTCATGGATTTTTCCAGGTTCGTATTCAGTGTTGCATAGCTGGCCGATACTTTTTCAAAATCGTTCCTGAAGAAGGCATTTCCCCAGTAAACCGGATTGGTGTATGAAACCAGTGTTTTCCCATTTTCAAGTGTGATTCCGATGCGAAGTGTGGCCGCAAATCCGGTAAGTCCACCCACTTTTTTTACCGCATTCTGCAATTCCGGAGAACTTAAAATGATTAAACTACGGTTTTTGTCGCTGGCCGGCTGATATTTTCCCACGACCTGAATTCCGTTGTTTTTCAGTGCAGATTCAATCTTTGCCTGAATCTCCGAAATGCTTTCGCCGGTTTCGAAGGCCAGAATATAGGGTTTTAAATTTTGGGCGGAAAGCCAGTTAAAGCTCAGCAAGAGTAAGAAAATAAGGAAGTTTGATTTCATAACGAATACGGTTTGATAGGATTTTTTATGTTTTAAATGTAAGAATTTTATGCTGCAGGCTTATTGTGTTTCCAGAATTTTTATAGTATGGCTGAAAATGGAAGTATCTCCAACGACCAGGTGACCCGGAATTACAATTTTAGCCCCGAAAAACTTAGTTTTCACTTTTTGTACAGTTTCGGGCCAGGCTTGCAGGTCGGCATCCTGGATGTTGCCGATAGCTCTTGCCTGCAAGGATTTAAGCAAACAACCTCCGAACAGTATTTTTTCTTCAGGAAGCCAGACCAAACTGTTGTCGACCGAATGCCCGGCACCTAAAAAAAAGAGATTCAGGCGGGTAGTCGGTAACTGAACCGAAAGTGAATCGGAGAAAACAACATCAATGGATTTGTGTTCAGGAAGTAGTAAATCGCGCGTTTTATCCAGACTGTACGAGATGATTCCACGCCGGGCTGTTTCGTTCAGGCCTCCGGAACTGTCGTCGTGAAAGTGAGATACAAGCACGCGGGTGACTTTCTTTCCAAACTTTTTTTTGATAGCCTGAAGCAAAACAACGGTCATGGAATCACGGGCCGGTGTATTTACCAGAACGACCTCATTTTGGTCAAGGATCAGCAAATGATTACAATCCAGATTTCCATTGCAGGCATACGAGGTTTGAATCAGAAAAACCTGTTCGGCGAGTTTTGTGAGACCGATATTCCGATCTATGCGGTCAGTCTTGTCCTGTGCAAGTGCCCTTGTTACAGTTAAAATAAAAATACAGAGCAACAAAAATGTGGTTTTCATTCCTGAAGGGTTTTTCTTATTCGAATTAGATTAAACGATCGGTATAAAACCGGACCATCGGACGGTTTTTCGAAGTCCGGTCGACAACTTCGAAACCGGCGCGTTCAAACGATTTGTACAAGCCGATCCAGGCAAACGAATCCGGAAGTTTTTCTTTGGTCGGAATGGTTGGATAGGCTTCAATAATCCGGATTCCCTGAGTTTTTGCATAACTGATTAGCCCCTTTAAAAGTTCCACCGAAACACCTTGCCGGCGGAATTTTTTATCGACAAAGAAACAGGGAACCGACCAGACCGGCTGATCGTCGATTCGTTTGTGAACCCGTGATTTTTCGAGTTTCAGAAAATCTTCGCGCGGAGCAAAGGCGCACCAACCAATCGGCAGGTCCTCAAAAAATGCAAGGATGCCGGTTGCTTTTTCGTCCCAAACAAGTTCTTTCATGGCTAACTTGTTGCCATCGTTTTCTTTTCCTTCCTGAAAATCCTGTTTTTTTAATCTCGGCCACATGCACCAGCAGTTTCCGCAGGCACCGCGTTCGCCAAAAAGCTGCACGAACTTTCCCCAGTTTTTGGGCGAAAGTGGCTCAAAAGTAAGTTGGTTTAAAAATTCCTGATCGTTGCTGTGTTTCATCCCTGAAGTTTTATTGCCGATAAATTTATGTATTTTAGTTCAGAAATAAATGATTGTGAGCTGTACACAATTACCAAACTACATGTTGGATTTAAACTGATTTGCTTATGAAACCAATACTTTATTCAATTATTTCGCTGGCTTTAATTTTGGCTGCCTGTGGCCAGTCTGGTTCTAAAAAATCTGCTACAACCGAAAATCCGCCTGAAGAAGCAAAAGCGGAAATGCCTTTGAATTCGGTCAATCCCCACATTTCAACAGGTTCAGTCGAACGGTTCAGTCCTGAATTGGATTCGATTATTCCGGAGGGAAGTTTGCCTGAAATAATTGCTGAAGGATTTGTGTGGTGCGAGGGACCGGTTTGGCTTCCGGAGCAAAATAAACTGATATTCGGTGACATTCCCCGGAACAGCATTTTCCAGTGGAGCGAGAAAGATGGGTTGTCGCTTTATCTTGATTCTGCCGGATATGCTGGTCCTTCGACCGGCAACAATGAACTTTACGGTTCAAATGGGTTGGTGCTCAATCTGGACGGAAATCTGGTTCTGTGTCAGCACGGAAACCGGCAGGTTGCCCGGATGGATGCCCCGCTGGATCATCCCGACGATAATTTTACCACCCTGGCAAACCAATTTAACGGGAAAAGGCTGAACAGTCCGAATGATGTTGTCTTCAGTAAAAAGGGCGATTTGTATTTCACCGATCCGCCATACGGGCTTCCGGGACAAACCGACGGGCCAACCAAGGAGCTTGGGTTTCAGGGAGTATATAAATTATCGGCTTCCGGAGAACTGACTTTAATTGATGATAAGTTATACCGGCCAAACGGAATAGGCCTGTCGCCCGATAACAAAACCTTGTATGTTTCGAATTCCGATCCGGAACATCCGTTGTGGAAGGTGTATTCGCTGAATGAAGAGGGCCTTCCGGAGGAAGAACATGTGTTTTTTGATGCGGCAGAGTACGTAAAGAACAGACCGGACATGGGATTGCCCGATGGAATGGTCGTTGGCCGGAAAGGGAATGTTTTTGCAACCGGCCCCGGTGGTGTTTATGTTTTTTCGCCTTCTGGCAAATTGCTGGGCATCATCAACACCGGTCATGCCAACGGCAACTGCACCTTTAATGCCGATGAAAGTGTTTTGTATATTACTGCGGATATGTACCTGATGAGAATTAAACTTCGGTAAAATGAAACGCCCTAATTAATTCAAATACACAGGCGTTTTTAAGATTTTAGTTTCACGGTTCAGACCGGTGTTCTTTTGTGATTTTTCCTGTGTTTTCTTTAAAATTGAAATTAATGTTGATCAGAGCATTTGGGTAGGCCGTCAAATCCCCCGGCTGAGGATTTGTTTTGACAAGATTTTTGCGTCCTTTTCATTGAATGGAAAAGGACGAGCCAGTCCGGCTTATGGACAGAAATTGATACGATTAAAAATTATCCCGTTAATGAAGACCTCAAAAAAATAAATTAGTCGGTTTCAGGAATGGAATTTGAATAAAATGCAAAAATCGCCCGAAATACGATTCCGGGCGATTTATATTTTGACTTCAAATCAGATTTTTAATTTTCGGCGGCAGTGATGGTTTGCCGTACTTTACTTCCGGGGTAAACTTTTAATGCCTCTTCCAGAATTTTTAATGATATGGCCAGGTCTTCTTTTTTCAGTACGTAAGCGATACGAACTTCATCTTTACCATAGCCCGGAGTGGTATAAAAACCAGTTGCCGGAGCCATAAAAATGGTTTGTCCTTCGTAGCTGAAATCGCTGAGCAGCCAGGCGCAAAATACATCCGAATCGTCGATCGGAAGCCGGGCAACGGTATAAAAAGCACCCATCGGAATCGGAGAATAAACACCGTTGATGCGGTTTAGTCCGTCGATCAGAAATTTGCGTCGTTCCACATATTCGTCGTACACATCGTGCATGTATTCCTTGTTGTTTTCAAGCGATGCTTCGGCAGCAATTTGTCCGATCAATGGCGGGCTCAAACGTGCCTGACAGAACTTCATCACATTCTTTTTCAGTTCCTTGTTTTTGGTAATCAGCGCACCGATGCGGATTCCACATTCGCTGTACCGTTTCGAAACCGAGTCGATCAGAACCACGTTCTGTTCAATTCCCTTCAGGTGGAAGGCCGAAATATAAGGTGCGCCGGTGTAGCAAAATTCGCGGTAAACTTCATCCGAAAACAAATACAAATCGTATTTTTTAATCAGATCGCGGATCTGGCTCATTTCGCTGCGGTTGTATAAATAACCGGTCGGGTTATTCGGGTTGCAGATCATGATTCCTTTGGTGCGCGGCGTAATCAGTTTCTCAAATTCTTCAACCGGTGGCAGGGCAAATCCCTCATCGATTTTCGAAGGAATTGATTTAATAACCGCACCAGCCAGGATCGCAAATGCAGTGTAGTTGGCATAGGCAGGTTCAGGGACAATAATTTCGTCGCCCGGATCGAGACAGGCCAAAAAGGCAAAAGTTACCGCTTCGGAACCTCCGGCAGTAATAATAATATCTTCCGCCGAGACATCAATTTTGAAAGTATGGTAGTATGCCGCAAGCTTTTCGCGGAATGATTTGATTCCTTCACTTGGAGAATACTCCAGAATCTTGCGATCAATGTTCCGGATAGCGTCGATTGCACTTTGAGGGGTTGGCAAATCCGGTTGCCCGATGTTCAGGTGATACACCTTAATCCCTTTTCCTTTAGCTTGATCAGCTAATGGAACCAGTTTCCGGATGGGCGAATCCGGCATCAAATTACCTCGGTCCGATGTAATAGGCATGTTATAGAAAATATTATCAGTAAAGGCGGCAAATATACGATTATCAATTCTAAATTAAAATTTTAGGTTTTTAATTAATGTGAAATATTAACGACCTAATAACTTTCATTCTTTAAGTAAGCTGTACTGAAAATGATGTTATTGTTTTGAATCTGTTCTTCAGTGTCTTGAAGCCGCTGAAATCCTTGTTTTTTATCATGTTTTCAGAAGAACTGAACATCTATTTTTGACGCGTTAGAAAATAAAATACTACGACGATGATTATAGGTGTTCCAAAAGAAATTAAAAACAACGAGAACCGGGTTGCCTTAACTCCGGCAGGTGTGGCAGAGATGTTGAAAAACAACCATGTTGTTTATGTGCAGGCAACTGCCGGTATGGGAAGTGGATTCAGTGACGAAGATTATATTCATGCAGGTGCCATTATGCTTCCAACCATTGAGGAAGTGTATGCCATTGCCGAAATGATCATGAAAGTGAAAGAACCGATTGAATCGGAATATAAACTGATCAAGGAAGGTCAGATCCTGTTTACCTATTTCCATTTTGCTTCAGGCGAGGAATTAACAATGGCCATGATTGAAAATAAATCGATCTGCCTGGCATATGAAACAGTGGAAATGCCCGACCGTTCCTTACCATTGCTTATTCCGATGTCGGAAGTTGCAGGACGTATGTCGGTTCAGGAAGGTGCTAAATACCTGGAAAAAACTTTTGGAGGATACGGTGTATTGCTGGGCGGTGTTCCCGGTGTTCCTCCTGCAAAAGTGCTGATTATTGGTGGTGGTATTGTTGGAACCGAAGCAGCCAAAATGGCCGGAGGTCTGGGTGCCGATGTAACAGTTATCGACATGAGCCTGAAACGCCTGCGCTACCTCGACGATATTATGCCAGCCAATGTAAAGACATTGATGAGCAATGAGTACAACATCCGCGAGATGGTACAGACTCATGATGTTATCATTGGTGCGGTTCTTATTCCGGGAGCAAAAGCTCCAAAACTGGTTACCCGCGACATGCTTGCTACCATGCGTCCGGGAACGGTATTGGTTGACGTTGCTGTTGATCAGGGTGGCTGTTTCGAAACAACCGAGCCAACAACACACGATCATCCAACATTTGTAATCGATCATGTTATTCACTATTGTGTAGCCAATATGCCGGGAGCTGTGCCTCGCACATCGACTTTGGCATTAACAAACGCTACACTGCCATATGCCATACAGATTGCTAACAAGGGGTGGAAGAAAGCCTGTGTGGACAGTGAACCATTGAGAAAAGGGTTGAATGTTGTTCAGGGGAAAGTCGTTTACGAAGGCGTTGCTGAAGCTTTCGGACTTCCTTATCACGACGTTCAAACAGTACTTTAAATCCTGAAAAAATCCCGGTTTGAAAGATTTCAAATCGGGATTTTGCTTTTATTTAAGATGAATTAATCCTGAATGGATTTTAAATATAAAAGGCCGGAACAATCAATTCCGGCCATTTTTATTTTTAGCCGGAAGGTTTTATTCCTCCAACGAACTTATTTTTCTATTTTTGCAAATTCAATAAATGCACATAAGAAAGTTAAGAGTTTGTTCACTATTAAGAATTAAGTTGAACCCACTTCGGGGTTCATGATTTATGTGCACCGCTTTCCTCCGGTTTCACCGGAGGTTATTCAGATTGAAGTCCTTTGGACTTTCCATTTTGAAACCCGGAATGGGTTTAATTTGAATAACCGTGGGTGTAACCCGCGGGATTAAATAGAGTTTTGACTACAACCCTGAAGGGGTTGAATTTAATGGTTAGAAAATGAAATTATATTTTTAAAATAAAATAAAAACCAATGGAAATCCCCAGCAAGTACAACCCGGCTGAAGTAGAAGATAAATGGTATCAATACTGGATGGAAAATAAGTTTTTCCACTCCGAACCCGACGAACGTGAACCCTACACCATCGTCATTCCGCCGCCAAACGTCACCGGAGTGTTGCACATGGGGCACATGCTCAACAATACCATTCAGGATATTCTGACCCGCCGTGCCCGCATGCTGGGCAAAAATGCCTGCTGGGTTCCCGGAACCGATCACGCGTCGATTGCCACCGAAGCTAAAGTGGTGAATAAACTGAAAGATCAGGGCATTTCGAAATTCGATCTGACCCGTGACGAATTTCTGGGCCACGCCTGGGAATGGACACACAAACACGGCGGAATCATTCTGGAGCAGCTGAAAAAACTGGGCGCATCCTGTGACTGGGACCGCACCTCATTTACGATGGACGAAGTGCGCAGCAAATCGGTGATTAAAACTTTTGTCGATTTATACGACAAAGGACTGATTTACCGCGGTGTCCGTATGGTGAACTGGGATCCGGCGGCTAAAACAGCTTTGTCCGACGAGGAAGTGATTTTCAAAGAAGTTCAGTCGAAATTGTATTACCTGAAATATCAGATCGAAGAAGCCCCCCTTAGTCCCCCCGAGGGGGGAGACCGGAATCCTCTATACAAAACAGCTAGAAAATCGGAATATGAATTGTTGAAAAAGAATGCAAAAGATTTGCGCCGCTTTTCAACTGAAGCTGAGGGCGTTTTATGGGAAATGCTTCGAGCCGATCAATTAGGCGAGAAATTCAGAAGACAACATATTATTAATGATCTAATCGTTGATTTTGTTTGTCTATCAAAAAAACTTGTGATTGAAGTTGATGGCGGATATCACAATAATCCTGAAATTCTGGAATTAGATAAATTGAAAACTGAAATTCTGAATGATTTAGGGTATCAGGTTATTCGATTTACAAATGAAGAAGTATTGGTGAATACGGATTCTGTTTTACAATCTATCCAGAATGCGTTAGAAAGCTCCCCCTCCGGGGGAGTTGAGGGGGCTACTTTTGTAACCATTGCAACGACCCGTCCTGAAACCATTTTGGGCGATACGGCTGTTTGTGTTAACCCGAACGATCCTCGTTTTACCCACCTGAAAGGTAAACGGGTGCTGGTTCCGCTGATCAACCGTTCCATCCCGATTATTGAAGATGAATATGTTGATATGGAATTCGGTACCGGTTGTTTGAAAATCACTCCGGCACACGACGTAAATGACTACGAAATTGGTTTAAGGTTCAAT
>JBASYJ010000063.1:0-27150 GCA_049277435.1 Prolixibacteraceae bacterium | reverse complement strand
ATGTCGGCTCGTCACATCCTGGGGCTGGAGAAGGTCCCAAGGGTTGGGCTGTTCGCCCATTAAAGTGGCACGCGAGCTGGGTTCAGAACGTCGTGAGACAGTTCGGTCCCTATCTGTTGTGGGCGTTGGAAATTTGAGAGGACCTGCTGCTAGTACGAGAGGACCGCGGTGGACATACCTCTAGTGTACCTGTTGTGGCGCCAGCTGCATTGCAGGGTAGCTACGTATGGACGAGATAAGCGCTGAAAGCATCTAAGCGCGAAGCTTACCTCAAGATGAGATTTCCTTTGAGGGTCGTAGAAGACCACTACGTTGATAGGCTACAGGTGTAAAGGCAGTGATGTCATAGCCGAGTAGTACTAATTGCCCGAAGACTTTCGCTAGTGTTTACAGGTTAATTGAACGGTTCTGTTTATTCCCGATATGTTAAAAATATTTTGGTAGCCCCCTAAATCCCCCAAATGGGACTTAAAAAAGGGAAAAGCAAAGGATCATCAAACGAGATGAACTTCCATAAAATGAAATTTTGGTGTTTATACGTAAGCCACCATGAAAGCTTTAGGTGACTATTGCGGCGGGGTTCCACCTCTTCCCATTCCGAACAGAGAAGTTAAGACCGCCAGCGCCGATGGTACTGCACAACAGTTGTGGGAGAGTAGGTCGTCGCCATTCTTTAAATTACCTCCATTCCTTTACTGGGATGGAGGTTTTTTTTATTGCCTCAGTTCCAAGTGGAATAAAATATCCGCTTTATTTTTCTTCTTAGTTTACTTTCCCGGTTCTATTTATTGTTAATTTTCGATCTGAATTGTTATCCAATTTAATTAATATTGTAATTCAATATAGGCTAGTCAAACAGTTTGTATGATTTTTGTTTTTGGGGGAAGAAATTAGATCCTAATTTCTTTAAAACTATAATCTAAACAAAACTGCCTGTTAGGTACGATCGTATGCGGATATTTTTTTTTCTATTTTGTTTTGTGCTAATTTTAGTACGGCCTGGTTTTGGCCAAACTGAAGTTGTAGACTCAGTGCGTACTGAATTTGATAAATTGTATGGACTGGACGTTTTACTTAATAATGGTAAAAAGTACTTTCCGGATAGCAATCCTGTAACGGGTCATCCGTTCTGGAGAAGTGATAAACCTTTTCTTGCCGACCTTACAATTCATGGCAAAACCTTTCCGAATGAAAGTTTGAGGTATAATATCTTTAAACAGGAATTTGTCTTGTTATATACTAACCTGAATGGACAAAAAGATCAAATCATTCTTAATTCTGAAGGAATTGATTCTGTCAGGATTGATGATATTCTCATTGTTCCGAATACATATCCGGAAATTAAACAAAAATTTATTCAGCAGATTTATAATGGACAACTAATCTCCTTTGTGGGTTGGTATAAAGAACTGCAGTTTAACCGGACTGGCGTGAACATTGGCTACATGTACTTGAAGGATAATCATGTGAATTATTTAATCCATCAGGGCGTAGTCCACCGGTTTTCAGGAAGATCCTCATTCCTGAGTATTTTTAGTGGCTACAAACGGGCCTTGATTCGAAAATATTTGTCGTCTAAACACATCCGGTTCAAAAAGATGGAGACAAATGATTTGAAGGATTTATTACGCTATTGCGAAAAAACAGTTTTCTGACATGAAATTTTTATTCATTTTCATATTTATTTCCTTCGGATTTTTATCTGGATTGTATAGCCAGTCAAAACAGGAAATTCAAATTAACGGCCTATTCAGGAATTTAAGTTTTAATGAGTTTGTTGCAAACCTTGAAGCTAAGTACCCGGTTCATTTTTACTACGACGAAAAGTGGGTTAATACCTTAAAAGTAAATATTGATGCCAGACAACTTTCTATTCCTGATTTCATGGATAAATTGTTATTGCCGACCATGTTGGATTACATTTATCTTTCTTCGGGTGATATTTATATTTTGCCGGATAAGAAATTTGTTAAAGAATTACCCGGTTATTTTTTACCCAAATCAGGTGCAGATTCTATTCAGGAACAAAAACAATCCACCGGAACTGATATAGAGGAAAAATATCTGCGTGGTCGGCAGCCTGATATGATTAAGACCATCATTGTAGGAAACCGGGACAAGCTTAAACGAGGGAAGATAGTTATTATCAACGGAAAACTCACCGATGAAGAAACCGGTGAAGCCCTGGTTGGTGCCACTGTTTATATTCCTGAACTTCAGAAAGGAGGGGCAACCGATGTTTCAGGGTTTGTTACCCTTGCACTGAAACCAGGTGTTTATGCCGTTGAATTCCGCTGTCTTGGAATGGCTGAAGTAAAAGGAAATCTTGATGTCCGCTCGGATGGGTATTTTACGGTGAGCCTGAAAAAACAACTGGAAGTGATAGATGAAGTGCTGGTTCAGGGACAGAAATCGATGAAACGAAGTTCAAAACCCGGAATGGAGAATGTCTCGGTAAGTACGATGAAAGAACTTCCAACCTTAATGGGAGAAAAAGATGTGCTGAAAATTGCTCAGATGTTGCCCGGTATTGTTAGTGTTGGCGAGGGATCTGCCGGCGTAAACGTGCGTGGGGGAAATGCTGACCAAAACTTATTTTACATCAACGAGATCCCAATCTACAACAGTTCGCACCTTTTTGGTTTTTTTTCTTCGATAAATTCCGATATTATTCAGAATTTCTCGATTTATAAAGGACAGATTCCGGCCGAATATGGTGGACGTTTATCTTCAGTATTTAATGTTGAAACCCGGAAAGGACATAAGAATAAATTTTTTACACAGGGAGGTGTTAGCCCTGTGTCGGCTAATGCCGAAGTTGAAGTTCCGCTGGTCAAGGATAAAGTTTCATTATTACTTAGTGGCAGGTCGTCGTATTCAGATTGGATTTTGAATCGGTTAAACGATCCTGACCTCAGAAACAGCAAAGCCGGATTTTATGATTTTACAGGAGTACTTGATTTTAACCTGAATGAAAAGAACCAGATCAGCATAATGGGCTACAACAGCGACGACCATTTTAGCCTGAATGGATTTACTGAATATTCCTATGGCAATCGAGGCGCATCGGTAAATTATATTCATCGGTTTTCCGCAGCATTAAAATCATCGGTTTCGATCATCGGTTCGAGGTATAATTTTGAAACTACCGAAAAAAGTTCTGCTACCGAAGCCTATAGTCATGCTTACGAATTAAGTCATTACGAATTCAGAACCAGCTTAAACTGGCTGGCTACAGAAACGCACTCATTTAAATTAGGAACTGATGTCGTATTGTACGACCTGAACCGGGGTGTAATTAAGCCATTCGGAGAAGAATCACTTAAAATCCCTGTGGATTTAGGTGCTGAAAAGGGTCTGGAATCTTCGGTGTATTTCGACGACAACATTAGTTTGGGACCCCGTCTTAATTTTTATGCGGGATTGCGTTACAGCGTTTTTACCGAACTTGGCCCCAAAGCGGTACGCGATTATTTTCCGGGAACCCCGTTTGATGATACAAACGTAAGTGGCATAAAAGATTTCCCGAACGGTAAAAAAATTGTCCAGTATGGACATCCGGAATTCAGGGCAGGAATGGACATCAAGATTCGCGAAAATAAATCGGTGAAGCTATCGGTCACTCAAATGAGCCAGTACATCTTCATGCTCAGCAATTCGATTTCAATCGCTCCGAACGACCAGTGGAAATTAGTCGATTCACACATTAAACCTCCTAAATCCATCCAGTATTCAGCCGGATATTATCAGGAAATGTATAAAACCGGATTAACTTTTTCTTCAGAATTCTATTATAAACAGGGGGAGAATATTGTAGAGTACCGTGATGGTGCAGATTTTCTGGCTTCTCCTTTTGTCGAAACTGCTATTCTTCAGGGCAATCAGGAATCGTATGGCGCCGAATTTATGTTGGCGAAAAATTCAGGACGATTCAACGGATGGGGAACATATACTTATTCCCGTTCCTTAATCACGGTTGACGGTCTGCAGGATTGGGCCGACATCAACGATGGAAAACAATATCCTTCGAATTTCGATAAACCGCATGTCGTAAATCTGGTACTGAATTATAAACTGAACCGGAGATTTTCATTGTCTTCGAATTTTGTTTACAATACCGGAAGACCTGTCACCCTGCCGAAGGGAGTCTATTTTATCGATGATCAGCCTTTTGTCGAATATTCTACCCGAAACGAATACCGGATTCCGGATTATCTGCGGCTCGATATGTCGGTGAAAATTGAAGGAAACCTCAAATCGGTAAAACCCATGCACAGTTACTGGACCATTAGTGTTTACAATGTAACCGGAAGAAGTAATGCGAATTCTATTTTCTTTTTATCCGAAGAAGGTTATTTGCACGGCTATAAATATTCAGTCATCGGAGTTCCAATTTTAACCATTTCATGGAACTGGAAATTGGGGAACTATGAAAACAACTAGACTTTTTATTATCCTGATTATTTCCGCATTTCTGGCTATTTCATGTATTGAACGTTTTTATCCGGAAACAGAATCCACTTTTTCGTCCGGATTGGTTATCGAAGCCAGTATTATTCCCGACGAAGCTGGGCAGGAAATAATCGTTTCACTTTTATCTACACTCGATAAACCTGAATTTATTCCGGTCTCCGGTTGTAACGTAGCAGTTGAAGACAACAAAGGCCATTCATTTATTTTTCAGGAAACAGACCAGCCAGGCCATTATCGAGGAACGATTGACGGATCGGCAGTAATTATTGGCGCGAAGTACCGCTTGTCGCTGGTTACTCCGGAAAATAAAACTTATTTAAGCCGGTTTGAAGAACTATTTCCTTGTCCGCCGGTGGATTCATTGTATTATGAAATGGAATCCAAACCGACTTCAGATCCAAAGGAGAATGAAGACGGTTTGCAATTTTTGATCAATTTTGAAGCGGATCAGAACTATGGAAAATATTTCCGCTGGCAGATTGAAGAAACTTATGAATACCATTCTTCGTTTCCGCTCGAACGCTGGCGCGACGATAATATGGTTTATCACTTTTTAGACAAACCTGATTACACGACTTTTATTTGTTATAAAACAACAAATCTGGACGATATTTACGTTTTGTCGACTGAAGGCTTTATTCGTAATTCCTATCAGCGCTTTAAATTGCATTTTGTAAATAATCTGACCCAACGTCTGGAGCATCGGTACAGCATCCTGGTCAGCCAACTTTCGCTGACTCCCGAAGCATATCAGTATTGGTATAAACTAAGGAAAAACAACCAGGAAACTGCGAATTTATTTGGCCGGCAACCTGCCTTGATAAAAGGAAATATCTACAATGTCAGCGATTCAACTGATCTGGCACTGGGATACTTTAGTGTTTCTGCAATGAGTAGCAAGCGAATCATGATCCTTTCTGTTCCGGGAATGTCTTTTAAAAAGGTCTTTTATTGTAAACCTCTTCCGATCACCGGGCCATTGCCTCCTGACGGACCGTTTTATTTCGCTCCATACCGAGATGACGCAGGAAATAAAATCTGGGGAGAAACAAATGCAGATTGTATCTTTTGTCCATTGCTTGGTGGAGTAACACAAAAACCAATTTATTGGGATAATTATTAGGCATAAAATGAAAATAAAACAATTTTTAATCATGCTTAACGGATTGTTATTTCTGACACTGCCTTCCTGTATCGAACGATTTAATCCGGAGACTGAATTGGATTTTGACTCCCGCTTAGTTGTTGATGCAACAATAATTCCCGACGAAAGCAATCAGGAAATCATCATTTCCCGCTTATCTGCACTTGATAATCCGGAATTTATCCCGGGTTCAGGCTACCAGGTTTCGGTTGAAGACGACAATGGTCATTCGTTCAGCTTTCAGGAATCTGAAAAGCCAGGACATTATCGCGGTACCATTGATGGTTCAGCTGTTATTATTGGCGCAAAATACCGCCTGTCAATAATTACGCCTGAAAATAAAACCTACGTGAGCCGGTTTGAGGAACTTTTCCCATGTCCGCCGGTGGATTCGTTGTATTCTGAATTCGAGTCCAAACCAACTTCAAGGATGAATGAGAATGAGGCTGGCCTTCAATTTTTTGTCGATTTTAAGGCTGATCAAACATACGGACATTTTTTCAGGTGGAGTATTGAGGAAACATATGAATATCATTCCTCTTTTCCGCTTAACCGCTGGCGCGACGACAATATGGTTTATCACGATCTGGCAGTACCTGACTATTCCAGTTTTATTTGTTACAAGACATCAAATCTCGACGATATTTTTGTGTTGTCGACCGAAGGTTTTTCGAGTAACAGCTACAAAAGATATAAACTACACTTTGTAAATAATCTCACTCAACGTTTGCAACACCGTTACAGCATTCAGGTCAGGCAGCTCTCGTTAACACAGGATGCCTGGCAGTATTGGGAGATTCTGAGAAAAAACAATCAGGAAACAGTAAATTTATTTGGAAAACAACCGGCCTCGCTGAAAGGAAATATTTACAATGTTAGTGATTCAACCGACCTGGCCCTGGGCTATTTCAGCGTTTCAAGCCTATCTGCCAGGCGGATCACAATCCGTTCAGTTCCTGAAATGTCATTCGATCGGGTTTTTTACTGCAAGCCTATTCCGATCGATGCGCCTCTTCCGCCCGACGGTGCACTCTACTTTGCCTGGACGGAATGGAAAGGAGTGAGAACCTTGGGATTAATCAACGAAGATTGTATTTTTTGTCCATTGCTGGGTGGTACAACCGAAAAACCAGTTTATTGGGATCAAATAACCAACTGAAATGAAACAGGAAAAACTCATATTGTTGTTCACCGGACTGGTTTTCCTGGTCTTCTCGTCCTGCATCGAGCGTTTTTATATCGCTGGTCCTGAAGAGATATTTATCCCGAAACTGGTCATCAACGGAACCATAACAACCGACAAGAATGAGCATGAAATAGTCGTTTCCATGACTTCTTCGCCTGAAGATCCCAAATTTGTGCCTGTGTCGGGTTGCAATGTTCGGGTTGAAGACGATAGAAATAACCGCTATTCTTTTTATGAAACCGGAAAAGCCGGTCATTATTCTGCCGTAATTAATTCAAGGTCGCTTATTCCGGGAACAAAATTCCGTTTATTCGTTTTAACTCCGGAAGGAAAACAGATTGTAAGTAGCGGGGAAGAATTATTACCGTGTCCTGAAATAAACGCAGTGTATTCTCAGCTTGAAACAAAACCAACAGCAAATCCCGATGAGTCAGAGTTCGGACTGCAATTCTACCTCGATTTTAGCGGAAACGAAAATTTTGGAAATTTTTACCTCTGGAAGCTCGAGGAAACTTATGAATATCATTCAACCTGGCCGGTTACGCGATACATGGACCGGACTGGTGTTGTTACCTTGAAAAGATCTGATTATTCAAATTTTGTGTGTTACAAAACTGATACTATTCAGGATATTTTTACACTGTCTACCCGTGGCCTGAATCAGAATACATACAAAAAGTATCCACTTCACTTTGTAAACGACAAAACCCAAAGACTGATGTATGGCTACAGTTTACTGGTCAGGCAATATTCCCTGTCGGAGAATGCCTTTAATTTCTGGAACAACCTGAAAAAAAACAATAAAGAATCGGTTGATTTGTTTGGGAAACAACCGGCCATTGTAAAAGGGAACCTGACCAATCTGAATGATTCTGCAGAGCATATCCTCGGTTATTTTGGAGTATCGTCGGTTGCCAGCTGCCGGATTTTTGTTCCGGCAGTTAACGGATTATCATTTAATGATGTCCCCTATTGTAAAGTGACTCCTCCTGCTGAAGGCGTTCCTTTACCCGAAGAGCGGCCACTTTACTGGACCCAGGGAGTTGGCGACAATGGTGAAGTTTTCTGGGGCTTTGCTGATACTGAATGTTTTATTTGTACTTTACTTGGCGGAACAACTGTGAAACCATCATATTGGGAAACAAAATGAAAAAACTGAACTACAAAAATTATCTGCTGACCGGATTCCTGGCTGTTTTCTGCTGGACCGGAACATTGAATGCTCAGCCTAAAATCTCAAATAATGAAGCTAAACAGCTGGTTGAAAAGACGGTTTTAATTACCGATCGTGAAATTTATGCCGTGGATGAAGATATTTTGTTCTCTGCATTTAACTCCTCCTCTGCAGCCCTTCAAAATGTAGCGTGGAGCAATATTCTGTATGTGGAACTGGTTGCCCCTGACGGCGAATCTTTTGTCAGGAGAAAATTTAACTATGGAAAAGATGGGGCTTCAGGAGTATTAAGAATACCAAAAACAGTTTTAACCGGAAATTATTATCTGCGGGCCTACACACGTTGGATGCGTGATTATTCGCCATACAACTATGAATATAAGATGATTACCATCATCAATCCTTTTCAGGCGGAATTACTCGAACCTGCAGGGGGAGTCAGGATTTTACCTGCTACTGAACGGATTTCGCCAAATACAAATGGACCTATCCAAATAAAAACAAACAGAACCAGTTTTAAAAAACATGACAAGGTAAATCTTGAAATTTTTGCTAGTGGACAATTGGGTTTTCAGGGAAAATTAGTAGTTTCGGTTATTCCGTCCGGAGCAGAAACTTTATTGCCAGTGCTTAAAAACGGACCCAAAGATCTGGAGTTTTCTCCCGGATATATTCCTGAAACCCGCGGATTGTCAGTGTCCGGGAAAGTTGTAAACGCGATAGATTCGGTTCCGATGGCTTATAATCTGGTTGGTCTGACTATTTTTAAGCAACATCCGGAGAACCGTAATGTGCTGACCAATGAAAAAGGGCAGTTCTTTTTCGACCTTTCGAAACTAGAAGGTGAGTACGAAATATTTATTTCGACCAAGGCGATTGAGAACCAAACTCCGCTGATTTTGGTTGATAACGATTTTTCGACTCAGGAGCTAAAACTTCCATATCAGCCTGTTGATTTTTCTGAAAAATCCAGCGCCATTTATGAGTCTTTGATTTTCAACAGTCAGATGCAAACCCTTTACAGGCAGCAGGAAACAGAAGAAACGCTGAAATCTTTTTCTTCGGATTCTGCCTTTTATGGTACTCCTGATTTTGTACTAAAATTGTCAAATTTTATCAGCCTTCCCTCGGTTAAAGATTATTTCTATGAGTTGATTCCACAGGTTGGAGTTCGCAAGGAAGGTAAAAAATCGAGTTTGAAAGTTCTTGGCAATTACTCCGAACTGGCGATTTACGAACCGCTGGTCTTAGTGGATATGGTTCCGATATTTGATATCGAAAAGGTTCTGGCACTTCAGCCCGAAAAGATTGAGCGGATTGAAGTGGTCACAACTCCATACATCCGCGGGGATATCATTTTTGGAGGAATCGTCAGCCTGTTTTCAAAAAAAGGTGATCTGGCCGGAATTGATCTTCCTGCAGCTGGCCGGTTTATTACCTACAACATGCTGAGTTCCGAAAATCAAGAACCAGTCAAGGTTATAAACAATAAGCGTATACCAGATCTTAGAAACTGTCTTTACTGGAATCCCGACCTGAAATTAAATGGGAATAATCCGGCTGAATTGACTTTCGATGCCGGAAACAATTCGGGAGACTATCTGGTTGTTGTCCGGGGACTTGATCAAAATGGCAAGGTTCTGGTTGCGACTTCTGAAATAAAAATAGAGTAAATGTTAAAGATAATCGCCTTCATTCCGGAATAGATAATTTAAGGATTATGAAAGAAATCCCTTCACCTTGTATGAAAATTTGCCAGCGCGACTCACAGGGTGTTTGTTATGGTTGCCGGCGTAATTTGGAAGAAATAGAAAACTGGTACCGATATTCCGAAGAAGACAAAGCTGCAGTGATCGAAAAAACGCACCAGCGGTCGAATGTTCCGGGAGAGGAACCACTTGGATTTTATCGTTAGATTGATTTCAGCGGAATATTGGAACATAAAAATACCCGTCAGTTTCCCGGCGGGTATTCGTATTTTATGAAATAAGTCTTCAGAATTAAACGGCTTGTACCAGTTCCAGACCTTCAAAACCTTTTTGAACGGCTTCGAGGTTCATTGAAATTAAATGATGGTGGCGTACCGGAAGTGATTTTTCCAGGCCTTTCTCAACACTTTCGATTTTAACCACTGGTTTGGCTTTCAGGTAAGCACCCAAAACCACCATGTTGAAGGTTTTTACATTGCCCAGTTCGGCGGCAATCAAGGTTCCTTCAATCTTATAAATGTTGATGTCGGTGCGTTTTGGCGGATGAATGATTCCGTTTGGATCGTATATCAGAACTCCGCCTGCTTTAACATGTGCCTCAAATTTGTCCATCGACTGCTGATTCAGAATGATGGCTGTATCGTATTCGTTTAATACCGGTGAACTGATTCGTGAATCGCTTAAAATGACGGTAACATTGGCTGTTCCACCACGCATTTCGGGCCCGTAAGACGGAAACCAGGATACTTCCTGATTGGCCATTACGCCTGAATAAGCCAGTATTTTCCCCATTGAAAGTACACCTTGTCCGCCAAATCCGGCTATGATAATTTCTTCAGTCATGCTTTTCAGTTTTTAAGTGGTGAATAACTTTCAGGAGTCGCTTTGGTGCTGTCTTTCAAATCGCCGGGCACGTAGAACGGGAACATGTTTTCGACCATCCATTCGTTTGCTTTAACCGGGCTCATTTTCCAGTTCATGTTGCAGGTCGAAACGACCTCGACGAACGATGTTCCTTTTTTGTCGATGGCTGCCTGAAATGCTTTCGATATGGCCTTTTTTGTTTTCCGGATCGAGGCGGGTGTGTGTACCGATTGACGGGTCACATACGAAGTCCCGGGCAATTGGGCGATCAGTTCGGTTATTTTCAACGGATAACCATTGCGTTCAACATCACGTCCGTTTGGAGTTGTTGCAGTAACTTGTCCGATCAGCGTGGTTGGAGCCATTTGTCCGCCAGTCATTCCATAGATTCCGTTATTAACGAAAATGACCACCATATTTTCGCCGCGGTTGCAGGCATGCAAAATTTCGGCTGCACCGATCGACGCCAGATCTCCGTCACCCTGATAGGTAAAAACAACTTTATCCGGATTGGTCCGGGCAATGCCGGTAGCCACGGCCGGAGCTCTTCCGTGAGCTGCTTCCTGCCAGTCGATGTCGATGTAATTGTATGCGAAAACAGCACATCCAACCGGCGAAACACCGATGGTTTTATCCTGAATATCCAGATCTTCGATCACTTCGGCCAGTAATTTATGCACCACACCATGGCTGCAGCCCGGGCAGTAATGCATCGTGTTTTCGGTAATTAGTTTCGGTTTTTCGTAAACCAGGTTATTTGGATTGATGATATCAGCCAGGTTCATAAATTATCCTCCTATCAGTTTTTGTTCAAGAGCTTCAACTACCTCAACCGGGCTTGGAATAATTCCACCCATTCTTCCGTAGTGTTTTACAGGTATGGTACAACCGGCACAGCCAACGGCAAGCTGAACATCTTCAACCATTTGTCCGGCATTCATTTCAACAACCAAAACACCTTTTACCTTTTTCCCCAATTCGCCAATTGGTTTTTTCGGGAAAGGAAACAAGGTGATGGGGCGTAAAAGACCAACCTTGATGCCTTTTTCGCGGGCCTGATCGACAGCCTTCTGGCAGATACGCGCCGAAGAGCCAAATGCTACGAGCAGGTAATCAGCATCATCGCACTGGAATGTTTCAAAAAGTACATCTTCATCTTCCATCCGGGCATATTTATCCTGAAGGCGAATGTTGTTCTGTTCCATCCTTCCGGAGTCCATTTCAAGTGAAGTGATGATGTTTCTTTTTCGGTTTGGCTTGCGTCCGTTGGTTACCCACGAACCATATTTCTGATCAATTTCTTCATCGGTTACACGTGGAATGTAATCGGCTAAAACCACTTTTTCCATCATCTGGCCAATCACCCCGTCGGTCAGGATCATGGCCGGATTGCGGTATTTAAATGCCAGTTGAAATCCAAGTTCAACAAAATCGTTCATTTCCTGAACGGATGACGGGGCCAGCACAATCAACCGGTAATCGCCGTGCCCGCCACCTTTGGTCGATTGGAAATAATCGGCCTGCGAAGGTTGGATGGTTCCCAGCCCCGGGCCTCCACGCTGAACATTTACAATGACACAAGGTAATTCGGCACCGGCAATGTATGAAATACCTTCGGCCATTAAACTAATTCCAGGGCTTGAAGAAGAGGTAATTACTTTTTTCCCGCTGGCAGCAGCACCATAAATCATATGTATGGAAGCAATTTCACTTTCTGCCTGAAGAACAACCATTCCGGTTTCGTTCCACGGCTCGCGGTCCATCAGGGTTTCCATGACTTCTGATTGTGGGGTGATGGGGTATCCGAAATAAGCATCGCATCCGCAGCGGATAGCTGCTTCGGCAATAACCTCATTTCCCTTCATTAATCTTAATTCTCCCATTTGCTTTATTTTAGTTTGTTGCTTTTTTGAAAAAGTGCCTAAAGTGCCTAAAGTGCCTAAAGTGCGGAGTGCCTGGAGTACTTTAGGCACTCCGCACTTTAGGCACTTCGAACTTCTTATAATTTTACCCGGTAAACAGTAATACAGGTATCCGGACAAACAGTTGCGCAGTTCGAACAACCAATACAAGCTTCCGGATTTTTCATGAATGAATAATGATATCCGCGGCTGTTGACCATTTTGTTCTGACTCAAAACATCCTGTGGACAAGCTACCACACAAAGGCCGCAACCTTTGCATTCTTCGTTGTCGACTACTACTGCTCCAATAACTTTTGCCATTGTCTTTTATTTTAGTGCCTAAAGTACATTGGGTTCGAACTGCCTGGATAATTTCAGGCACAGCAACCCTATTTATGAGATCGGAAAATCGGTATTGAATTGTTTCAGCCGTTTTCCCATTTCTTCAAATTGTTCTCTTTTAACATGCGAAACACAGGCCCGGAGGCCTTCCTTTTCGCTTCCTGTATTTTTTAAGGTGATGGCGCTGATGCCATAAAAAAGCAGGTTCTTCAGCAATTCACCACCGGTCATTCCCGGATATCCGATGGTAAAATAAAATCCATCGGCAATGGGTTCGTCGCCATCTTTTTCATAAACGATCCTGAAACCGTTGCCGGTAAACATATCCTTCATGATCTTTGCTTTTTCACCGTATTCTTTAACGTCTTCAATAAAATTGAATTGCCCGTCGCTGGCAGCTTTAAACATGGCAGCCAAAGCATGCTGAACCGAATGGGTTATTCCGGAAGAAAGGGCATACAAGACCTGCATCACGATGGTGAATCCGAAAGCCTTGCTTCCGAAACGAGTGCCCAGGTTTTCGTACTGACGGCTCCACAGCGAATCCGAGATGGCCATCAAGGCGCCACGTTGCCCGGCATACGAGAATATTTTCGATCCGGAAATAAACAACACATAATTATCGGTGTATTTGGCAACGGTTGGCTGATACGGTGGTTTTCCCGGTGTATACAAATCTTTCCTGAAATCCATTCCGAAATAGGCCAGATCTTCCATGACAATGACATCATATTTGGTAGCCAGTTCGCCAATAATCTGTAATTCTTCTTCAGTAAAACAAATCCAGCTCGGGTTATTCGGATTGGAATACACCATCGAATTGATGTTTCCTTTTGCCAGAAATAATTCAAGTTTTTCACGAAGTTTTTCACCCCTGAAATCGAAAACATCAAAGGTTTCGTATTTGTGGTTCATCACCACCATTTGCTGTTTCTGAACCGGAAATCCGGGATCGAGAAAAAGCGTGGTGTCTTTTTGTTTGTCCACATTTCCGGCAACCAGCAATGCCGCGAAGGTTCCCTGCATGGCTCCGGTGGTTGGAATACAGCTGACCGGTGAAACATCGATGTCCATAAACATTTTGATGAAACGCGAAGCTTCGTACTTGAAAGGTTTAATTCCATCCATCATCGGGTAAACCGATGCAACACCTGACTGAAGTGCTTTGATTTCGGCTTCAACTCCAACCTGGGCAGGAGGAAGGCCCGGAACACCCATTTCCATGCGGATAAATCTGACCTGACTTTCTTCTTCAATGTAATTAATCAGAGCAACAATTTCTCTGATCGAAGCCTTGCCCAAATCTTTAATGTTAAGCAGGTCGATGTGTTTTTTTACGATTTCTTCTTTTACCGGTGTATTGTTCATCTGGACAAATCGGGAATTTTGAGTAAAAATAAGTAAAGTATTTGCTATAAATCAAACCTGAAAAAGGAGTTTCAAAACAGGTTTGTAATTTCGAAAACACAATTGGTTTCCGGATTCTGAATTGAAAGCTGGCAATCTCCTTAGGTTTTGATTTGACAGAAATACAGGCCAAAAAGTGAACCTGTATTTTGTCATGTTTCTGAATTTTATATGCCGAATGCTGGCTTTATGCTGGTTACCCAGTTGGCAACACGCTCGTCGGTAAGTTCCGGTTCAAAATCTTCATCAATCGGAAGACCGGTAAACATTCCGTCGATAACAGCTTCCGAATCCTCAAATTCGTAGCCGGCCGGATCAACCTGGCCAACGATCGTTGCTCCGTTTTTCATAAGTTCTTTGGCCAGAACACCAACAGCATTTACGAAATGGTTTCCGTAGGTTAAATGGTCGCCCAATCCAAAAATGGCAACAGTTTTTCCTGAATAATCAACTTTGCTGATGTTAGGAAAAAATTTGCTCCAGTCGGTGTTTGAGTAATTCGAATCCCAGGTTTCTTTTCCGACGGTGGAAATGCCGAAAACAATCCGGTCGTATTTTTCCAGATCAGAGGTACTGGCATCGTTTACCGAAATCATATCAACTACATCTTCGCCCAAAGCTGCTTTCACTTTATCTGCAACACGGTGAACCGAACCTTTTAAGGGACCGAAAAATAATCCAATTTTGCTCATGTGATTTTATTTTAAAGATTATGAATGACTAATTCTCCTCGTTCGTATTCGCCAAGTACTGACAGGCTCGATACGTTTTTTAATATGGCATGAAGGGCTCTTTCATAATTATCCAAGGAATCCCATTCCACATCGATGTGAAAAGTATATTCGTTTGGTTTGCCTATAATCGGAACCGATTGTATTTTAGTCAGGTTAATTTTATTCTTGGCAAACGTATTCAGCACATTGGCCAACGCACCGTAATAATGCCCAACTTCGAAACAGAGTGAAGCTTTGTTGCTTAATTCGTTGGCAACTGCATGTTTCGAAAGGATCAGAAAACGGGTGTAATTCCGTTTGTTGGTTTCCAATCCGGATTCCAATATTTCCAGATTATAAAGTTCAGCGGTACGTACATTCCCAATAGCTGCCGAATCCATCAGTTTTTCATCATGAACTAACTTTCCCGAAGCCGCCGTATCCTGATTTTCGATGATGCGAACATTTGGGAAATGAGCTTCAAGGTATTCGGCACATTGCTTAATGGCAATCGGATGTGAATAAATTGTGGTGATGTCCTCTTTCTTTACGCCCGGATTGGCCATCAGATTCATCTGAATGTGAATGTAAATTTCACCGATAATTTTCAGATGATAGTCGCGGATGAGTGCATAATTATTTAAAAGGCTTCCGGCAATTGAATTTTCGATCGCCATAACGGCAATGTTTACCTGATCGGTATCAATTAAATTACAGACGCTTGTGAATGATTTGCATTCGACCACCTGAATTTCGTCTTCAAAATATCTCCGTGCAGCATCTTCATGAAATGAACCTGCAATTCCCTGTATGGCTATTTTCTTCATCTTCTAGTTTATATATGGAAAAAATCCCGGCAAAAGCCGGGACAATTTACGTAAAATATCCTGATTTCTTCCCGGTGGCACTTTTCATTAGCTATAACAATCAAACCAATCCGAGAGTTTTTTCCCCGGTACTGAAATATGCTCAATCCGGTTTTCCCCGAACATGGTGTCAGTCAGTTTAATCGGTTCGTTCAGCGGTTTCAGAAAAAAGCTTTTGAGAAAAGTTAAATTTTATACATTTTATTTGCACTCACCAATTCGAGTTTATGGGCCTGTAACACTTCGATGCATTTTTCAATGTTGTCGGGTTTAAGTACGATATAGGCCGATTTCTTGTCCATCGTATAGGCATACAAATATTCAATAAATACATTTTCTCCGGAAAGAATATTTAGCGCCCTGGCCAGTGCAAGTGGTTCATTCGGGCTGTTCAGGCAAATAACGTCGGTTAGTTTTACAGAGAAATCAGCCTCTTTCAAAATGGTTAAAGCTTTTTCAGGTTCCGAAACAATCATTCGGAGAATGCCAAATTCGGAGGTGTCGGCTAAACTTAGCGCCGACATGTTTATACCTGCATGACCTAAAAGTTGGGTAACCTCGTTCAATCTTCCGGTTTTATTTTCCAGGAATACGGATAATTGTTTAATAATCATGGTAGTTTCTCCTATAATTTTCGGTTGTCGATTACACGTTTTGCTTTTCCGGCGGTGCGTTCAATGGTTTTGGGTTCAACCAGTTTTACGTTGACTGAAATTCCCAGTGTGCTCTGAATTTTATGGGTAATCTTTTTACGCAAGGCTTCCAGTTGCCTGATTTCGTCGGAGAAGAATTGCTCCTGAACTTCAACCATGAGTTTTAGCGAGTCGAGATTTCCTTCGCGTTCAACAATCAACAGATAATGAGGAGCAGTTTCGCTCATTTCGAGCAAAACACTTTCGATTTGCGAAGGAAATACGTTTACTCCGCGAATGATCAGCATATCGTCGCTGCGTCCTTTGCATTTTTCCATCCTGACCAAAGTTCGGCCACAGACACACTTTTCGTAATTTAACCGGGTAAGATCGCGGGTACGGTAACGTATAAGAGGAATTCCTTCTTTGGTAACCGTAGTAAATACCAATTCGCCAATTTCACCGCCTGGCAATGGTTCTAACGAAATAGGATCAATAATTTCAGGAATAAAATGATCCTCATTCACATGCATTCCCACCTGATGTTCACATTCGCAGGAAACTCCAGGTCCGATAATTTCGCTTAAGCCATAAATGTCGATCGCTTTCAGTCCCAGTTTGGCTTCAATTTCCCTGCGCATATTTTCGGTCCAGGGTTCTGCTCCGAAAATTCCCACACGTAATTTAAGGTCTTCTTTCTTTATCCCGGCAGCTTCCATTTCTTCAGCAAGATAAAGCGAATACGAAGGGGTGCAGGCAATCACCGAGGTACCAAAATCCTGCATCAGTTGCAGTTGTTTGTCGGTATTTCCTCCTGAAATCGGAATAACCGAAGCACCCAGGTTTTCGCAGCCGTAGTGCAGCCCGAGTCCCCCGGTGAAAAGGCCGTAGCCGTATGCAACCTGAACCATATCTTCGCGGTGAACCCCTGCCATGCACAACGAACGTGTAACGACTTCGGCCCAGCTGTTGAGATCTTTTCGGGTGTATCCAACCACAGTGGGTTTTCCTGTTGTTCCAGAAGAAGCGTGTATTCTTACAATTTCGCTCATCGGAACGGTGAACATTCCAAACGGGTAATTGTCGCGCAAGTCGGCTTTGGTTGTAAACGGCAATTTACTTAAATCGTCAACTGACTGAATGTCGTCAGGAACAAGTCCGGCTTCCTGCATTTTTTTGCGGTAGCTCGGCACATTGTGGTAAATTCGTCTGACAGTTTCCTTTAATCGTTCACTTTGAACGGCCTTCATTTCCTCGCGGCTGGCACATTCTATTTTTTCATTCCAGATCATTATTTTGGATTAAGTTGGTTTTATTGGTTTTGCGAATTATCGTTTTCGTTCCTGAAAAATCTTTAGGTATGAAAAGATTTCAACTCCGGAATATCACAACTCCAACTATCAAAAATAAGATACTTTTTCCACTATGGTTCAATAAGCGGTTCGAAATTTCAGCTTTTCCGGCAATAAGGAACGATTATAAAGAGAGACTAAAATCAGTGCTGAATCAGATGATCATTCAGGTTCCCGATAGATTCCGGAAAGATCAATCAGAAATAGTACATCATCATTAAATTCAGGCGGTTATTGGTCGCTTTATGGCTGTCGTCATAAAGTCCGTTTGAAAAATCGAAGTTGCCTGTGCCGTAATTTGCGGTAGTTAATTCATACTCGGCAATCAGTTTAATTTTCGAAACATTCAATGATATGCTTGGAGACATTCTGAAGATACCTTTTACATTTTGCATCAGGCCATAGGTTTTTGGTTTATTGCTTCCATCATTATATAGTGCATCAGAAGTCCCCAGATTGTCGCCGACTCCAAGTAAAATTCCGGCCTGCCATTTTTTGCCGTACAACGCATTTACCAGTGCTGTATAATTGGTGTAATTGGTATACGTTTCGGCACCGGTACGCGGATCAACAGAAGTCACACCATACCCGCCGAACAAACAAAGATGAGCCAGGTTCTGTCCGTAATAAGCTTTTGAAATGATTGAAAACTTATCGTGTGCATATTTGGCATAGCCCATGATTCCTTTCCCGGTAATGAATCTGGTCGATTTGAAAATTCCATCAGTCCCGGTATTGGTCATTCGGGGTTTAATCTGATTGTATAATGCGCTAAATCCTGCGACGAAGTTTTTGTTTTTGTATTCCAGAATTAGATCCAGTTCCGGAATGATCCCGTTTCGTTTTGCCTGATTGGGTGTGGTATAATTCGATGATTCAATTCCTTTTGAGGTATATTGAAGTTCGTAAACCATGGCTCCGCTGAAAGTAAATTTTCCGGAGAAAATATCGTATCTGATTTGCGGTGAACGACTAAAAGCCTGGAAGGGTGCACCGGTATTTAAACCTGCAATAGTCGGGAAAATACTGCCTCCCCAGAACGGGTGCCAGGTTTGGCCAATCAGTAATTTCGATCTGGTCCAGGTAAAAGCGCTGTAAGCATGGCGAATTCGTAAAAGGGTTGGTTCGGTTTTAATAATTCCTCCAAAATCGAATTCGATGTTTCCACTCGTTTTTGCCCCGAAAATTTCAGGACCGCTGATTTTTACTCCCAGCCTCGTGGTCAAAGCTGAAAGGTTTGCACTGGTTTGTTCGTTGATATCTTCGCCATTGGCATCTTTACCGGTGTAAAGCGGAATCAGATAAAACTGGTCATGAGCTGCATCGATGCCTTTGTAGGTATCCAGGTAGAATTCATTCCTTACAAATCCATAAAAGTCAAGATCGAGGTCGTTGGTTTTAAATTCCTGTGCAGTAGCAATTAGTCCGCAAAATAGCAGCGTGAGAAGAAATACGTTTTTCATGTAACATTTTGGTATAAAGATCAATAGGCGTGTTGTCAGAATTATGACAGAGTACGACTAAAAAAGTCCCGGGAAGGAACTTCGGATTTGATTTTTGGTTTTTAACTGTATTAATTGATTTAAATGAACAGGATTCTTTTGGGAGCATCCTAACCATTCAGGAAAGGCGTCAAAAGTATTGGAAAACTTTTAGAAGGGGAGTCGATTAAATTTGCATTCAGGAACAAATTAATGATACGGTAATGTTATGCTGAACGGGAAATATTATTCGAATTTGGGGAGATTTTAGATTTGATTAACAAGTCTACACCATGTTCAAAACCAATTAATTGATGAATTATACAACAATAAGTCACCAATATTCACAGAAAAATTGGATTCTGGCAATAAATAATTGAGGCAAACGTATTTTGAATCAAAATATAACTACTTTTGGGGGACATTTATCCATTATTTAAACAGTTATTTATGAACATTTTTGTTGGAAGCCTTCCCTTTAAAATTGAGGAAAGCGAATTACAGGAAATTTTTGAAGAATACGGTGAAGTTACATCCGTAAAAATTATTACAGACCGGGCTACTGGAAGATCTAAAGGCTTTGGTTTTGTAGAAATGACAAATGAAGAAGAAGCTAAAAAAGCAATTGAAGAATTGAACAATGCTGAGATCGAAGGCCGGACAATTGTTGTAAATAAAGCTGAAGAGAAAAAAGAAGGTAGTCGTCCTGGTGGCGGTTTCCGTGGTGGCAACTCTGGCGGAGGTTTCCGTGGAGGTAATTCAGGTGGTGGCGGCGGTTTCCGTGGCGGCAATTCTGGTGGTGGTGGCGGTTTCCGCGGAGGCAACTCTGGCGGTGGCGGTGGCTTCAACAGAGGTGGTGCTGGCGGTGGCGGTAACAGAAGATCTGAATACTAAGACTTTCCTGCTTAATACGTGCTATTCAGGTAATAATTGAAAAATTATTACAACTACATAAAGGCTGATAAACCAAGGTTTAATACCAAAGTTTATCAGCCTTATTTTTTTTATCTAACTTCAGGATTGAATTATGAATAAACCATTCAAAACATGAATTGGTTTGTATGAATTCTTACTTTTCAATTCTGATCCGGGCATCAACAGCTACCAGTTTATCCCCATCTCCCAAAAGTGGATTAATGTCCAACTCCTTGATTTCAACTGCAAACCGAAGAAGAGTTGAAAGACGAACCATGACTTCGGCAAACTTTCGCTCATTAACTCCCTGTTTCCCACGATAGCCTTTAATGATTTTGTACGACCGCAGATTTTTGATCATTGAGGCTGCTTCGCACATCGTTAACGGAGCCAGACCTGATGTGACATCTTTAAGGACTTCGACAAAAATACCACCCAGCCCGCACAACATGATGTGACCAAATTTGTCTTCGTATTTTGCTCCCAAAAACAGTTCAATTCCTGAAGCCATTTCAGCCATCAACACGGCAGTTGTATCTTTTATTCTGATTAATCGCTTAAACTCACGGATGACTGATTCCATATCCTGAATGTTCAGGACCACGCCGCCCACTTCGGTTTTGTGAATGGGCCCAACCACTTTCATGACCAATGGAAATTTGATTTTTTTCGCTGCGTCAATGGCTTCCGCTTCTTCTTTTACTGTAATTTCCTGAACCATTGGAATTCCTGCTGCTGCAAATAGCTGGTGGATAACTTCCGGAGACTGATATCCATCTTTTGCATGATCAATAATCCGTCGGATTTGGGGAACATCAATGTTGTCGAGGTATATTTTTTCTTCGGAAGGCCTGGCTGTTTTGAGAATGGAGGTCAGTGCCTTACCCAACAAAACTTCGTCAGGAAAATTTACATTGCCTTGTGAAATAAAATAGGCTACATCTTCTTTTACATTGATGATCGAAGGTAGAATCGGGAAAATCGGTTTTTTACAGGTTTGCATCTTTTCGTTCAGAACCTGGTATACATCCCCAACCTGGGTTAAACCCGGACTGCCAAAAATGACAGCCATTCCGTCGATTTCCTTAAAATCGTTTTCGCAGGCATCAATAATGGCAGCCAGCTGTTCCGCGTTTCCGGTGGCCAGAAAGTCGATCGGATTTTCGACTGAAGAACCGGGGTAGAGTTTACTTTTCAGGTTTTGACGGGCTTTGGAATCTTTGATTTGCGGAATGTGCAAACCGCCGGTTTCAAGCGCATCGGTAAGCATCACCGCCGGTCCGCCTGCATGGGTGATGATGGCCAGTCGTTTGCCTTTCATCGGTTTGCAGTGAAACACGTTGGCGACCGTAGTGAGTTCTTCACGGCCATAACAGCGCACAATTCCGGCTTTCCGGAATAAGGCTTCAACTGCCAGATCGGAATTGGCCATGGCTCCGGTGTGCGAAGAGGCTGCACGGCTTCCGGCCTGGCTGCTTCCTGCTTTAATGGCGGCTATCCGGCATCCTTTCCGAATGAGTGAAGAAGCATGTTTGAGCAATTTATCCGGATTTTTTATGCTTTCGATATAAAGAAGTTTTACCCGGGTGCTCGTTGCCGGATCGAATACATCATCCATGAACTCCAGGATTTCCTCCACTCCATTTTGTGCCGAATTTCCAACCGAAAATACACTGGCAAAATGCAGCCCTTTTGGAATTCCTGATTCCATAATAAAGACAGCAGTTGCTCCTGAACTGGAAATCAGATCGCAACTCATCTGCTCAAGCTTTGGAATTGGGGTTGTAAATACGCTGGTGTGTGCATAAGTGATTACTCCGATGCAGTTTGGGCCGATCAGGCAGGCCCGATTCTCCTCAACGATTTCTACAATCTTTTCTTCCAGCATCCGGCCTTCTTCGCTTTCTTCACTGAATCCGGCCGAAATAATGATGAAGCCTTTGGTGCCTTTTTGTGTTGCCAGGATTTCGACTGCCTGCACACAAGCAGCTGCCGGAATGGCCAAAACAGCCAGATCAACCTGCGGAAGTTCTTCCGGAGTTGAAAATGACTGAATGCCCTGAACTTCAGTTTCTTTTGGATTGATCACCCATAAATCGCCCTTGAAATTATTGTCAATCAGGTTTTTCAGAAGTTTTCCTCCCGGTTTCGAGATGTTGTTCGAAGCGCCTACTACAACGATACTTCGTGGTGCAATCAATTCTTTCGTGATCATTTCAGAAAATTTAGTTACGCAAACAAAGTTAGTAAAAGCATATTCAGGAGGAACTGACTTTTAACCGTCTTTCGGGATGATACAGCTCTCGGAAAAATGAGTTATGTTTGTAAAAAAGGTAACGTGTTTTAGTTTGCGGAAACTTCGAATCCTATAACTGAAAAATAGTTTGTCGGATTATTCTTTTCCTTAATTCAGAAAGATGTCGGATATTTCAGATCAGAAAGTGATGGTAGTCTGCGATTTTACAGATCGGATGAAAGATGTAATCCTTCATGGAGCCCGTTTTGCTGATATGCTGAAAAAGGAACTGTGTTTACTGGCTGTCTGGAAGAACAGGAATCATCAGATCCTGGTTCACCAGAATATGAAAGCAACCACACAAAGTTTAAAATCGAAATTGCCTGCTTTACAAATATCCAGTTTGCTCATTAAAGGTTCGCTTCGCGATAATATGGTGAAGATTGCCAAAGAATACAATGCTGTTTTACTGGTACTTCATCAGGCCGATATCAGGTCAACTCTGAGCGCTTTTCGTGAAAGCTACATTGCTTTTTTGTATGTCAATGGCGGTGAAGCCATCAATCTGAGGTATAAAAATGTTCTTGTTCCGCTCGATTACCGCAAGGCATCCAAAGAATCAGCGCTTTGGGCATCCTACCTCGGACGATTTAATCAGGCTTTGGTTTCGGTGGTTTATGCCAAAGAGAAAATTACTGATCAGGCAGAAAAACTCTCGAAGAACCTGAATTTTATGAAGAAACTTTTTGCAAACCTCAAGGTTTCGCATCAGCTTGTTCCGGGAAAATCGGGCAGCTGGGGAATTTTCAAAGAAACCTTATCGCGTTCTGTCGCTTTGAATGGCGACGTCATGATTCTGGTTGGAAGTACCTACATCTCGTTTCTCGACCGGATTATCGGTCTTCCGGAGGAAAAAATGGTCAAAAATTCCGGCCACATGTCGGTTTTGATTATTAATCCGCAGAAAGAGATTTGTGTGTTGTGTGATTGAAAAAATTATCCGTACCCAATATTCCCGGCAATAGTAAGGACAGGACATGTCCTGTCCTTACTATATTTATTCCACAATTTCCATTTCATCGAGCAAATAACCAGCTCCGGACAGTTTGTCGACCAGAAAAAGAGCATACCGGATATCGAGCGTGATGTTGCGGCAACGGTCCTGATCGAACATCAAATCGCTCATCGTTCCTTCCCAGCACCGGTCGAAATTTAAACCAATCAGTTCGCCATCCGCATTCAGCACCGGACTTCCGGAGTTGCCACCGGTCGTGTGGTTCGAGGCAGTAAAACAAACATTCAGCTGCCCGTTTTTTCCATACCGGCCATAATCCTTTTTGCGGTACAATTCGCGCAGGTTTTCGGGTACATTATAATCGTAAATCTCCGGATTGTCTTTCTGAATCACGCCTTCAAGTGTTGTGAAATAGTTATAAATCACGCCGTCCATCGGTTCATATCCTTCCACTTTTCCGTATGAAATCCGCATCGTTTTATTGGCGTCGGCCCAAATTGGTTTCCCGTTGTTCATCTCCAGAATACCGGCAACATAAGTTTTCATGTTTTCATCAATTTGATTTGTGAAGGTTTCAACGTATGATTCAACATTGGTAGTGTAGTGGTTTTTTATGCTCCGGAAAAGTACAAAAGCCGGGTCTTTACTGAGTTTTTTAAACTTTGCCACCGTTAATCCTGAAGTTAAATCAGCTAGTTTTGCCGGGTTGGTAAAGATCGATTTTTTATAGATTTTCAGGAGAAATGCTTCAGGATTGGATTGGAATTTTCCGGATTTCAGAACTTCCGGCAAAAAGGCTGGATCTAAATCTTTGGCGTATTTGGTCAGTAAGGCCACAAATATCTTTTGGTCAGTGGCAAAATTGTATTCCTTAAAATAATCTTCAAGTTTTAGGGTGATGGCTTTTTCGATTTTTTCCTGATCCGAAGTTTTCAGGCTGTTAAATTTCGGTTCTAAAACTTCGAACGAAGAAACAAGGTTAAATAAATCGGTTCCCCTGCGAATAATTTCATCGTAATAGTCGTTGGCTTTGTTGTACGGAGCTAGCTGATTGTAACGGTTTTCCAAATCGGTGACGACATGCTCATAGTTCAATTTCCGCTGCGGATCGGCATTTGCCCACTGAAGAAATTCCTTTTCAATCTTCTTTTTGACTTCAACGGCATTCATTTGCCGGAGTCCTTTCACTTCACCCTGCCACTTTTTCCAGGCATTGCTGGTTGAGGCATATTTCGCGGCATATTGAATCCTGACTTTAGCATCTTTTTCCATATCAGCCGAAAGCAGATCAAGTTTCAGGTCGCGGATTTTAATTTTATCCGGATCGCTTTGTTGCATAATCTGGTTAATTGCTGCTGAAGGAAGGAATTCCTGGGTGCGTCCCGGATAGCCAAGCACCATCGTGAAATCGTTGGGCTGTATCCCTTTGATCGATATTTTGAAGAATTTTTTTGGTTTGAACGGAACATTCTCGGGTGAATATTTCGCAGGCAGATTGTCTTTTCCGGCATAAATACGAAAGATTGAGAAATCGCCGGTGTGCCGCGGCCACATCCAGTTATCGGTGTCGCCCCCGAATTTTCCGATTGACGACGGCGGTGCGCCAACCAGCCGGATATCGGTGAACACTTCGTAGACATACAGAAAATACTGGTTACCGTAGAACAAGGGTTGAACCGCAGCTTCATATTTTCCGTTCTGTGCAGCCTCATTAATAATCTTTTTAATGTTTTTGCGGATAATTACTGTAACTGAATCTTTTACCTTTCCTTCTGTGCCTGATAAAACCGAAGTTGAAACATCGTCCATCCGGTGTAAAAACCGAACACTTAATTCCGGATTTGGAAGTTCTTCCTGATGAGATTTTGCCCAGAATCCATCTGTCAGGTAGTCGTGTTCAACCGAACTGTGATTCTGGATGGCATCAAAACCACAATGATGATTGGTGATCAGCAGTCCTTCGTCAGAAATTAATTCACCGGTACAACCTGATCCAAAGAGCACGACGGCATCTTTCATGCTGGCATGATTGACACTGTAAATATCCTCTGTGGTAAGCCTAAAACCCATCTGCTGCATTTCTTCGATGTTGTATTTGTTGAGCAGGGTAGGGATCCACATTCCTTCTTTGGCAAACAGCGACGAAACGGAAAGAATCAGGAAGCCAATCAGCAAAGTATTTTTTCTAAGCATTCTGTTGAGTTTTTATGTGGTGCGAAAATAATGAACCATCAGAAACGATTTTCCTGATTTTATCATGTTCTCTGAAAATATTCTGTTTCTGAATTGAATAAGAAAGGCAGCTTAAAACGGAATTTCATCTTAAGCTGCCTCTGATTTATCCATTTCCCAGTTTCATCGGTTCAGGTCGGCCGAAGTGTGAAACCCGGAAGCGACTATGGTACTTTCAATGTTGTTTTTATTGACGACAATGGCATCAATCAGGATGGATTTTACCAATGCCTTTCCATTGCTTTCAGAAGTGAATTGGAAGTTTATCGGCTTTTCCATGGCAATGTCAAAGGCAAGTTCAGCCGTTGTCCTGGCCATTTCCTTTAGCGGTTTTAAAATATCGCAGGTTTGTGCTCCGCTCATAATGGCTTTGATGTTGTCCAGTTCGGCATCCTGTCCGGCAAGTTTAATTTTTCCTTCAAGACCACGTTCCTTTAAAACCTGCAGCACACCATCGGCAATGGCGTCACTGCCGGTAATAATTGCATCAATCGAGTCCGACGATTGATCCAAAATCTGATTGGCATGAAATTTACCTTGTTCCGGAGTCCAGCCATCGGTAAACTCGCTGTAAATTAGCTGAATATCCCCGCTTTCCATATAGGGTTGTAACACATTCATCTGACCCAGGAAGAGCCGCATGGAATTGTTGTCGTATTTCGAACCCGGGATCAAGGCGAATTTTCCTTTTGGTTGAATGGTGGTCATATAGGTTGCCTGAAGGCTGCCGATGTGTGTACTGTTTGCCGTGACATAATAATCCAGTTTCGAACCCTTGATCAAACGGTCGTAAGCAATAACTTTTACTCCGGATTCATGGGCCAAATCAACAATTTTCCCGGCTTCTTCCGAATTAATCGGCACCACAATCAAAACCTGTACACCATTTTTAATCATTTCCGAAGCTTGTGCAATTTGTTTCTGCTGGTCATTATCAGCAACATCGAGCATCACTTCAGCTCCCAGCTGTTTCAGATTGTCAACCAGGTAATCCTTGTCTTTCGACCAGCGTTCATTTTCATAGCTGTGCATCAGAACACCAATTTTTGCAGTTTTGGGTTTACAACTTGTTATCAGATTTAAACTGGCCGTGAGCATCAGAAAAAACAGGAAGTGAGAAATTTTCATTTTACAGTGATTTTTTGAAAATATTGCGGGCTTAAGATACATTTATCCTTGCGAATAATGGAGTACGGGCAGGCTGTTTTTTAGCAATGAGAAATTACCGGTATTGCCAGCAGCAGCTAAAATATCCTTAAATGTTCGTATAAATGTTGAACGGGAAGTCCCATCACGTTAAAAAATGAACCTTCGATGTGGTTAATGCCAATGTAACCGATCCATTCCTGAATGCCATATGCCCCGGCTTTGTCGTACGGACGGTAGTTTTCGAGGTAAAAATGAATTTCTTCGTCGCTCAGTTCCTTGAACCAGACATCAGTTGAAGCATAAAATGAAACTTTCTTTTCTTTTGACAGCAAGCAAACTCCGGTGATAACCTGATGT
>JBASYJ010000062.1:0-26779 GCA_049277435.1 Prolixibacteraceae bacterium | reverse complement strand
CCTTTTTGAATTCGTTCGTGCGAAACAGTAATCTCGTGTTCACTTTGAGCCAAAAAAGTTTTAATGTTATTGATCTGCATTTCCGGAATAGACTGTGCACGTCCTCCAAAACTTATGTAACAAACAGCTCCTGTAACACTTAGTACATCAAAAAATTCTTTATGGCTCACCTTTACAAAAATATAACTCTTAAACAATGCTTCTTCCACCCATTTTTTTCGGTCACTCCAGACTTTCATAACTTTTTTCATTGGCAAATAGCACTCGATATTTTTTTCCTGCAAATTCCCGAAAAGCTTCTTTTCAGAATTTGCTCTTGTATATATGGCGTACCATTGATAATTTGCTTTTTCAAGAGTCATAACTACAAAATTTAAGAGATTTACTATTTCTAATTTTCTAATTACAATTAGAATCACATCAATAAACCAAAAATCAAAACAAAGACATATCTTTCTATTATTCAGGACTTAAACAAATTTAACAAACTATTTTAAGACTTTCGTATCTTTATTTATTGTATGCAAAAATATATTTAAAATTGGAATAATTCCAGGTTAAGGAAAAAATTTCACGGATTTTTAATATTTATGTGCCAGTGAAAGGAAAGATGAAGTAGAAATACTTGTCTGAGGCAATTCACACCTCAGATAACTTAATGATAAAAAAATGATAGTTGATTCACTAACCAAAAACAGCAGATACACTCAATGTTAATTTCCTAATACGTAAAACTACTTCCGCCTAAAAATTCACGAATAAGTGATGTCGGAGGAATCTCCAAATCTTCGATGGTTTTGAAATAGGACAGAAATTTCAGTAGCCGATTACTTTCACTAAACTCGTTCTGACTTTCGGGAACTGATTTCAGAAGTGGTTCAGCATATTTTTTCAGAACAGCCAATTCGTAAATAAGTGCAGAATTAAACATCACATCGGCATTTTCCTGGTAAGGAAAAATATTTTTGTCTTCACCGGCCCGCACACTTGGCCAGCGCCGGATCGTATCCTGTGCCGAGTAATTCCGATATTTGCTGTCGCGAATCATCCTACGGATCAGTCGGTTATCGGTTGTTGAAATATGATTCTGATCATCGATGGAGATCTGAGTAAGTGCCGAAAGAAATATTTTGAATGTATTTTCAGGTTTAATGTGTGGAACCAGTTCAGGATTCATTCCATGGATTCCCTCCACGACTAAGACACTTGACTGCCCTAATTTCAATTTTTTACCTGAAGGGAATTTCTGTCCCACAGTAAAATTAAACTTAGGTAATTCTATTGTTTCTCCGTTAAAAAGCTGATTCAGTTGAGTATTGAAATATTCCACATCAATCGCTTCAATCGCCTCAAAATCGTATTCACCATTCTTGTCTTTCGGAGTTTTATCCCGATCAACAAAATAGTCATCCAGCGAAATCATGGTTGGTTTTAGTCCATTTACAGCCAATTGTACCATTAATCGTTTGCTGAAGGTAGTTTTTCCTGAAGCCGATGGCCCGGCGATTAAAACCATTTTTACTTTCCCGTTTCGTTCGGTGATCATATTGGCAATTTCGGCTATCTTTTTCTCGTGAAGCGCTTCCGAAATTTTCAGGATATCGCCGCTTTGTCCATTCAGGGTATATTCGTTCAGATTTGCCACATTGGGCACGTTTAATAATTCAGCCCAATCTTTGTGTTCCTGAAAAACCCCAAATAATTTATCAAGTTTCTTATAATTCTGAACTTCGCTGAATTTTTCTGGATTAGGAATCCGGAGCAACAAACCATCGTAATACGAAACAAGATCAAATACTTCCAGGTAACCGGTTGACGGCACCAAATGTCCGTAGAAAAAGTTAGCCAGATCGCCCATGAAGTAGAGATACGAAAACAACAAACCTTGCTGTTCAAACAATTTTGCCTTGAATGGCAGATTTTGATTTTTACATATTTCAACCACTTCACCGGTTGGCAAGCCAACTTTTTCAAATGGAATATCTTTTTCGACCAGCTTCTGCATTTCCGATTTGATCGCAAAAATGTCTGAATCAGTAATACTTCTTTCCAATCCGGTAAGTTCGCAATAGTAGCCCCGTGAAATTCCATGCATCATTTTAAGTTTCACCTGAGGAAATACCTCCTGAACCGCAGCATATAAAACATAAATCAGTGAACGGACATACAAACGCAGGCCATCCGGGTGAGCATAATCGATGAATTCGACCTTTTTAGACCTTACAAATACAAAGGAAAGTTCTTTTACTCGGTTATTTACCAAGGCACCCAGAATCGCATTTTTCAGTTCAACCTTAAAGTCATCTTTTATTTCCATCAGCGTTATGCCAATCGGATATGTTTTTTTTGTACCTGTATTGACACAGTAAATATCGATGGTGTTCATTTGGTTTTTGATTTTATTCATAAATTCAGACAAATAAATGACAATTTTTACTTGAGGAATAAAGATATTAAACTTAATCTACAAATATCGGTTTAATAAGTCATCAAAAGTGATTCATGAGTTTTCAAGTTCCATTTTCAGGTATTTTGCTGTAAACGATTCTTTGTTCAGGCTAACTTCTTCCGGAGTGCCAAAACAAACCACGTTTCCACCGTCACGTCCGCCTTCCGGACCGATATCAATCACATGATCAGCTACTTTAATCACATCCATGTTGTGTTCGATCACCAGAACGGTATTGCCACGTTCGACCAGTTTATTCAGCACTTCGAGCAGCACCCGGATGTCTTCGAAATGAAGACCGGTTGTTGGTTCGTCCAAAATATACATGGTTTTTCCGGTATCTTTTTTAGCCAGCTCGGTAGCCAGTTTTACACGCTGCGACTCTCCTCCTGAAAGAGTTGTCGATGATTGTCCGAGCGTAATGTATCCCAGGCCGACATCCTGTATGGTTTTCAGTTTGTGGGCAATCGAAGGAATATGCTCGAAGAATTCGACTCCATGATTGATCGTCATTTCCAGCACATCACCGATTGATTTTCCTTTATATCTGACTTCCAAAGTTTCGCGGTTGTAGCGCCGTCCGTTGCAGGTATCGCAATGCACATAAACATCAGGAAGAAAATTCATTTCAATTTGTTTCAGTCCCCCACCCTGACAATCTTCGCAGCGCCCGCCTTTCACGTTAAACGAAAACCGGCCGGCTTTGTATGCCCTGATCTTCGCTTCCGGAAGCATTGCAAACAAATTCCGTATATCCGAAAAAACCCCGGTGTAAGTTACCGGATTACTGCGTGGTGTGCGGCCCAGTGGCGACTGGTCGACCTGAACCACTTTATCAATGTTGTTCAGTCCAATAACTTCGGTATATGGAAGCGGATCTTTTACTGAATTATAAAAGTGTTGACTCAGAATTGGCTGAAGCGTCGAATTAATCAGACTCGATTTTCCACTTCCGGAGACCCCTGTGACACAAATTAATTTACCCAAAGGCAAATCCACCGACACATTTTTAAGGTTATTTCCGGTGCAGCCTTTTAACGAAAGTACTTTGCCATTTCCTTTGCGGCGTTTTTCCGGAACAGCAATTTTTGTTTCCCCCAACAGATATTTTGAAGTGAGTGTTCCCGCCTTCAGGATTTGGTCCGGAGTGCCGGCCGCAACAACATGCCCGCCATGCATTCCGGCAAAAGGTCCCATGTCGATCACATAATCGGCATTGAGCATCATGTCTTTGTCGTGCTCGACCACAATCACCGAATTGCCTGTATCGCGCAACTGTTCGAGCGAATTGATCAGGCGAAGATTATCGCGGTGGTGCAAACCAATACTCGGTTCGTCGAGAATATACAGCACATTCACCAGTTGCGACCCGATTTGGGTTGCCAGCCGGATTCGCTGCGATTCGCCTCCGGAAAGGGTGCGCGAAGTCCGGTCGAGCGAAAGATAATTTAAGCCCACATCTTCGAGAAAAAGAATGCGGTCGCGTATTTCTTTGATCACCTCTACAGCGATCTGACGCTGCCGGTCGGTCAGGCGGTCTTCCAGATTGGAGAGCCACTGACTCAGTTCCGAAATGTCCATTCGGGCCAATTCCGAAATATTTTTTTCGTCAATTTTGAAATAAAGCGATTCTTTTTTCAGACGTTCACCGTTACACTCCGGACATTTAGTTTCGCGAACAAACTGATTCGCCCATTTCTGGGCTTTCTGTGAACCATTGTCATCCTTCTGCGCATCAATGTATTTGATCACCCCTTCATAGGTCATCATGTAATTCATGGTTGTACCAAGTGGCGAATTCTTTAACTGAATCCGTTCGTTGGTGCCAAAAAGAATAGCATTCAATCCATCTTCCGGAATATCTTTAACCGGTGTTTTCAGGGTAAAACCATACATTTCGCCGAGGGCTTCAATCTGCCAGAAAACCAGCGTATTTTTGTGCGGCCCAAGTGGAGCAATTGCGCCATTCAGGATATTTTTAGTGTTATCCGGAACAATTTTTTCAAGATCGATTTCGCTGATCATTCCCAGTCCGTTACATTTCGGACAGGCACCCTGCGGAGAATTGAACGAAAAATTATGAGGAGCCGGTTCGTTATACGAAATACCGGTTGTAGGGCACATCAGCTGGCGGCTGTAATATTTGGCCACCTGAGTATCGTGATCCAGAATCATACAGATTCCGTGTCCGTTTTTCATGGCAATCTGCAACGAATCGCGCAGGCGTTTATCGCTGGCATCGTCGACCACCAAACGATCGACAACAATTTCGATGAAGTGATTCTTATACCGGTCGACCCGCATGGCAGCTTTTAGCTCGGTGACAATCCCATCGATCCGGGCATTCAGGAATCCTTTTTTCAGGATTTGTTCGAATAATTCACGGTAATGCCCCTTTCGGCCTTTTACCACCGGAGCCAGAATCAGAACTTTCTTACCGGCAAACGACGATTTGATCAGATTGATGATCTGATCGTCGGTGTATTTTACCATTTTTTCGCCGGTATTGTATGAATAGGCTTCACCGGCACGGGCATACATCAAACGTAGAAAATCGTAAATTTCGGTCACCGTTCCAACTGTCGAACGTGGATTTTTGTTGGTCGTTTTCTGCTCAATGGCAATCACCGGGCTCAGTCCGGTAATCAGATCAACATCCGGACGCTCCATATTTCCGAGGAAAGAGCGGGCATAAGCCGAAAAAGTTTCGATGTACCGGCGCTGGCCTTCAGCATAAATGGTGTCGAAGGCAAGCGATGATTTTCCGCTGCCACTTAATCCGGTAATTACAGTTAATTTATTTCGGGGAATTTCGACATTTACGTTCTGAAGATTGTGCACCCGCGCTCCGTGAACCACAATCTTTCCTTCTTCTTCCTCAATATTTTCAGGCATTTTGATGCTTTCAGCGTTTTGCATTTGTTTGATGTCATTTATATTTTATTCCGTCAGCTAAAGCAAACGGCAAAGAATATCCTGCATTTTAATTTAAAATCCCGGACCTTTCGGGATACTATTTTGTCCTGAAACCTTCCACCGGGATTTTCAGGGAATAAACTTTTCTGGCTGTATTTTTCAGAAGAGTATCTCTCAGCCACGGATTAAAATTTTTCAGAATCTTGTAAGTAATTCCATTTTCGATCGCAAAAGCAGCCCAATCGGAAACTGATCCGCTTACTTCAATATTTCTGGTCGGAATTATCGGGTAGAAATCTTCTTTTTCTATCCTGAAACCATATTTTTCAGGATTCTCCAAGACCAGTTTCAGGGCCAGAATCCGGAATACATACCGGGTGGTTTCTTCTACAAAAAGCAAATCGTAGTAGCTCGAAACTTTCTGTACGGCCAATTTCTTATCTAGACCAGCCCTGCCACCGTTGTAGGATGCTGCAACCAACGACCAGCTTCCATATTTTTCAAAAGCTGACCTAAAAATCTTACAGGCTACTTCGGTTGCTTTTTCGATGTGGTAGCGCTCATCAATTTCAGTATTTACTTCCAGTCCGTTTTCTTTTGCAGTTGATTCGAGCAGTTGCCACATTCCGGCAGCTTTAGCCGACGATAATGCCCTGACATCGAATCCGCTTTCAGCTACGCACAGGAATTTAAAGTCATCGGGAATATTGTTTGCCTTCAGGATTGGTTCGATAATGGAAAAATAACGGGGAGCATTTTTGATGTAGCGGATCGTTTGTGAATGAAAATAAACTGTCGACAACATTTCGCGATCCAGGTTTTCGCGCACATCGTAATATTCAAGCGGAACTTTTTCACCGGCAAAACTGAGTTCCTGAGGCAGCTCAACCGGTGTAACAAGGTGTGTCCCTATTGAATCAGGCGCCTGATTTCCGGAGCCTGAATTCGAACAGGCAATAAACGGGATAAAAAGAATGATTGTGACGAACTTAATCAACCGGGGAAATATTTTAAATCTCATAATAAGTATTTCAAAATTTGACAATCCGCAAAAATAGTTGATTTAAATTCCTCAGTCAACAAAGTTTGCTTTTATTAAAAGAAAATACCAGTCAAAATGTTTGACTGGTATTTTTATCAGAGGATACCACAGTACTTCGTATGCCCGAACATTGCGGACTGGTTACATTGTTTTGATAACGGGAATAAATCCGATTTGTTTTATGTTGAGAATATTTGAATAATCGTAAAGCATAAATCCATCTTCGCCAACCATGAATAAATAGTTGTTTAATGGAATCACATCATATGCATTAATGGCAGAAAAACTGGCCACCGGATGATCGGTAATTGTCAGCGGATCGGCCGCATTGTAGATTTTCAGGCCGGCATCGCCATCGCATATAAACAGCAGATCGTCGTCGATTCCCAGACCTTGCGGACCATACATCGGATACGATTTCAGCAATTCGAATTTGGTATATCCGTTGCTCATCCGGACGACATCAAGCTGATTGACATTGCCGCGGCAGGTAGTTCCACCCTTCAGGGTAACAAATGCCAGATCGCCTTTGATGACCACCGGATCGCAGGCAGTGATGTGCGAGAACATTCCGATCTGGACCGGTTTTTCAGGAACTTCAAGCGATTCGACAATCAATCCGTTCTGGGTTCCTAAAAACAGATGATCATCCGTGATAAAGATGGTTTCAACATTCCAGCTCACATAAGTGGTATTCAGCAGGGATACTTCGGAAGCTGATTTCAGTTTAAACGAAAGCAAACTATTTTGATTGATGATGTAGAGCATTTCCTTATACAGTCCGAAACGTGCCATGCTGCCACCAACGCCGTAGGTTGTTCCGGATGATCCGTTCACTCCACCAGCACTTGTCAATCCGGAACTTCCATCCATCGCCCAGCTGTTGCTGTAATATACCGGGTAATATCGTTGCTCCAGTTCCTGACGGATACTTTTGATCTCCCAATCGATCACCACACCTTTTTCTTCTTCGACTCTTGCCAGCGGATATTTTGTATCGTAAGTTGGAAGGGTGTAAGGGAAAATCTTTTCAATCCTGCCAACTTCTTTGATTGCTGAAAAACTCGAAACATCAATTGAGACCAAATCGATATAACTGTCGGCATACAAAGTATTGTCTTTGATCGCGATATCGATGTTTCCGGGAATTTCGATAAATCCTTTATTTACCGGATTCGAAGGATCGCTGACATCGTAAATATGAATGCCTTTCATTTTTTCGTTGATGAAAATATACTGATCCTTGAAATAAATCTTTCCGGGATTATTTAATTCGCGGCCGGTAGTAATTTTCACTGCAGAGCGTAAATCTTCGTAACTCATGTAAACCGGTGAGTTGGCTGTAAATGTTTCGAAGAATTTGTCGGTGCACGAAAAGGCAAATGCAAGCAGGAACACCGTCAGCAGGGTTATATTTTTTGTATGTTTCATGGCTGTAGTTAATTAAAGATAAATCCGATTCGTAATGATAACCTCGAAAATCTGGTTTCGAGCTTGTAGTCGTTTTCGCCTGAATAATTGAGATTGTGGAGACGATATCCAAATGAAAAAAACCAGCCGAAATTATCGGAAGTATACCGTTGAAATCCAATGGAAGGATTAATCATGAAACCACCTTCTGCATTTAATTTACTATTCTGAGACCTGGGCCAGGCCGATGAATAATCGTAATAATTAATCAGCTGACTCCGGTTCCCATCTTCAAGCGCAACTAGATAACCAGCCTGTAAATTAATAAACGGAGTTATATTCGAGTCTCTGAATTTATACTGAAACTGGGCAAAGGCGGGCATATAGGATTCTTCCAGAAATTCAGTTCCAAGACCAAAACCGGCATACCACTTTCCATCCACGTTAAAGTTGACCGACGACATGAATGAAAACGGTGCCGATTGGTTATTTCCGGAGTTACCCACCAAAACACCTGCAGAAGTGTCGAAAAAATAATCCATTCCCTTGTCTATCCTGATTTTATTCGAAAATTTCACCAGACTATCCACTTCAGTTTTTTTGAAAACCAGGTAATTTCCTGCTGAAAAAATCTTTACGTCCTCGGCGTCGTTGGTTATCAGTTGTCCTCGGATAATTGCGCCCGATTTCAGGTAGACAATGTCTTTTTTCCCTCTTTGTGCAAAAGCAGGAGCAAAAAGCAGACTGGCAATCAAAATCATTAAAATCTTTTTCATTTCATTTTGGTTTTTATGATAGATCAGGAAATTTGAAGTATAATTTAAGTACTGTTGCCCTTAATGTTAACAAGATGGGCAGCCATAAAAAATGGTTGCGTTTGATATGATGTTAAATTTCGGAAAAATCCTGAATTTAGCAGACCATCTGGAAATTCTTTATGTTCAAATGGAATATTCAGGAATAACTAATTTAAAACTCGTAGCTCAAACCGGTATAAACGCCAATGGTGTATGGTTTATAAGTGACCGATGAGTTGTTGTTCAGCGAATTCAGGAAATATTTTATACGAGGTTCCAGATTCAGTGAAATATGCTTTGATAAACTATACCGCAGGCCTAGCCCCAGAGTTCCGCTGTAGTTCAGGAATTGCATATCGTTGGTTTTTCCCACAAGCGATTTTCCTGAATTATCTTCCAGATAAGTTTGATTTCCGACCAGTAGGTTTGAGCTGAATCCACCCAGCATTTCAACATCGAACCGGGAATCGATGACCTTATATCTCAAATAGAGCGGAATCTCAATATATTCGAAATTTTGAATAAACTCGGCACTTGAAACGATCACTGTTGAAGCCATCGATTTATCCTCAATATTGGTTCCCAGTACAAGCTGCGACGGAATACTTTTCAATTCGATGACTCCGGCAGCGCTGTTTAGTTGCAGGTTATTCGAACCTGCATCAACATTAACAACCGGATTTAAAAAATCGGCTCCCTGACCGGGACTGGCCAGGGCATAATCTTTTCCGCCAGTTCTGTTTGAAGAATTACCCGAATTTTGGGACAATCCGGAATAATACACTCCACTCTGAATGCTCCAGCGCCTGCCCGATTTATATTCAAGTGAGATACCCCCACCCAAACCAACTGGTTTTGATGATCCGGATTTAATCATATTGCTCGCATATTGTTCGGAATGACTACTTCGTGAAACACTCACATCCGGAGAAACCTGTGCCCCGAGGAGCCAGCGGCCTTTCGGTTTACCAGTATTCTGAGCGGTCAGCATCTCCTGGTTTTGTTCCATAATCTGCTGATCGATTGTTTTTTCAGTCCTGTCCTCCGGATTTTCACCGGTTGCTTTTTCACGAATTTCAACCGTTACTTTTTCCTGAAGGTTTTCAACCAGAGTGGATTCCTGAGCTATTTCAGATGAAATCTTTTCAATTGTATTGAATTGGGTACTTTGACTTGTTGCTGTCAAAAATCCGGGTTCATTTTTGCTGATTCGATTTTCCGGTTCGGAAACCAGGGTATTCAATTTATCTCCGGAAATTTTGCCTGAAGCGGTAGCCACTTTTTTCACCGGCAAAGATTCTGAAGGTGTGGATGCAGCTGTCAATAACAGGTTATTTTGTTCAGACTTTCGGTTTTGCAGTAATTTTTCAGAATTGGTTTCAGGAACCGGTTTTACTCCGGACACAATCGGCTGTTTTGTTTCATAGGTAAACTGCATGTCGGTAAGTTCCCAGCCGGTAATAAATACGAGTAAGATTGCAGCTGCAGCTCCAATCATCCGCCACAACACAATTTTCTTTTTCCGTCGTGCCTCAGCTACTTTGGCAAGCACATTTTCCAGCAGAAATGCCGGAGGATCCAGCTCAAAATGCTGCAGCTTTTCCCGAAATAAGTCGTCTATGTTATTCTCTTTCCTCATGCCGGATAATTATTTTTGGCATTTAACTCACCAAAGTTCTCCAATACTTTCTTCTTCATTATTTCCCTTGCCCGCGACAGGTTCGACTTCGATGTTCCCTGAGTGATGAGCATTTCCTTAGCTATTTCTTCGTGCGAAAGACCTTCGATGACATACAGGTTAAAAACCAGGCGGTATCTGGGAGGTAATTCCTGCACCAATTTCAACAAATCGTCAGCCGAGATCTTTGCAATCACATCATCCGAAAAATTTACGGTATCGTAAACCGCCACATCTTCAACCGGATACATTTTATTTTGCTTTCTCAGTTTTTCGAGCGATACATTAATCATGATCCGGCGGATCCAGCCTTCCAGCGAACCTTCGTTCCTGAAATTTTTCAGGCTGGTAAAAACCTTGATAAATCCATCCTGCAAATTATCTTCGGCTTCACTGGCATCTTTGGCATAACGCAGACATACACCATACATTTTTGCTGAAAAAATATGGTATAATTGAGCTAATGCCTTCTGCTTGCCGGCAACACAATCTTTTATCAGTTGGTCAAATTCCTTCAAGATCCTTTTTCAATTCTTTCTATCAAAATTAGTTGTTTTACCACAAAATTTCAGCAAAGCGACAATTTTAAAGCTTTCACAAACGATTATAAAAAACTATTTCACTGGAATTTCGGAATTTGATCTTCTTTATAGAAGGATATCCGGCAAACCTAAGTTTCGCTTCATAGATGCATACTGAATACAAAGAGTTGCGTCAGCCTCAAATATTGAAAGAATCAAAATTGGAATAATCATTTACCAATCTTGAACTAATCACGCAACCATTCAGGATATTGGCACATCTTTTTTTCAGTGATTTAATAACTACAGCCATGAAACGACTTATTTCATTCCTTTCGATACTCATTTTTGCATTTTCATGCACCAGTGAACCGGTTGAAACACCAGTAACTGACTTAACTCCATCGGAAAAATCGGCGAAAATTATCGCTGCTGACAACCAGTTTGGTTTCGAACTTTTTAACCTGATCAACAGTTCGCAAACCGAACCGGCAAACACCATGATTTCGCCCATGAGTGTTTCTTTGGCCCTTGCAATGGTTTATAACGGTGCCCAAGGAAATACAAAAACGCAGATGGAACAAATGCTTCACAAGGTAAGTCTTACCCCCGACGACATCAATCAAAGCTATAAAGATCTGGTTTCTTCGCTGATCAGTCATGATCCGAAAGTTGAACTTTCGATTTCGAATGCAATCTTTTACAGAAAATCGTTCAGTATAAAAAACGAGTTTATCACCACCAATCAAAACTACTATCAGGCTGAAGTCTCCGGGCTTGATTTCTCGAAAACGACTGAAACACTAAACACGGTAAACGGCTGGGTGAACACGAAAACCAAAGGAAAAATTGACAAAATCATTGATCGGGTAAATCCAGAAGACATCATGTATCTGCTCAATGCCATCTATTTTAACGGTGAATGGAAATACCGGTTCGATACAAAAGAAACCACCGATTTGACGTTCACACTAAACGATAACACCACGATTCAGACTCCAACAATGATGATCGAAAATAAATATTTATACCTCGATCATCCCGATTTTCAGTTATTGGAGATGCCCTATGGAAGCGGAAAATATTCGATGCTGATCTTTTTACCAGCTTCAGGAAAAAATACTGACCAGCTAATTTCGTTGCTGAATCCGGAAAATGTAAATACATGGATTGAGAATATGACCGAACAAAAGAAACATGTTTTTCTTCCAAAATTTGAATTCAAATTCGAAAACAGCCTGGTTGACGAACTAAAAGCATTGGGAATGACGGATGCTTTTAATGATGCAAAAGCAAACCTGACCGGAATCTCGGAAGCCGCACAATTGCTCATTACCGAGGTGATGCACAAATCGTACATCAAAGTCGATGAACGGGGTACCGAAGCAGCTGCGGTGACCGGAATAACTGTCGGGGTAACTTCTGCCGGGCCGGAACCGAACACCTTCCGGGTTGATCATCCATTCGTTTTTGCTATCCGCGAAAAAGATACCAATGCCATCCTGTTTATCGGAAAAGTTATCAATCCAAAACAGGAATAAGTATTTCTGAAATGAAAACCAGATTCTTATATATCCTATTTTTATTCCTTTTCCTGATGTCCGGTTCCTGCGACGAACAAACAGAAATCACGCAGCCGGTATGCAAAAAATACATCCAACTCAGCTTTCTGGATTACAACAGGATGAAAGAAGATCCATACCAGATCAGTGAAGCAAAGCTCAGTGGCGATTGCCTGATTATTACATTAAAATACAGCGGCGGATGCAAAGATCATCAGGTCGACCTGGCACTTATCCTTCCTGAATGTGCCACACCACCACTTCCAGTCCCAACCTTCGAAATCAGGCACAATGCCAATGACGACTTGTGTGAGGCATTAATTACCAAAGAATACAGTTTCGATATTTCAGGAATAAAAGAAGCCGGGAAAACACAAACCGGATTTATTCTTGCAGAAAAGAATGCGCAAGGCCAGGTTTCTGCAACCACACCATTCTTGTATCAGTATTAAAGGGCATTAACCTTTTATCTTCAGGAAAAATATTTTCTTTTGATTGTAATTATTTATATTTGATTGAAACCAATTGTAGTATTATGACAAACTTCCACCCGGCTGTTTGTATTTCGCTCATTTAAAAATCAATAAATAACTAACTATGATCAGATTCAGATTTTTCCTGATGGTTGCACTTGTGCAGTTATCCCTTTCCGGAATCGGCCAAACGATGCTGAATGGCCAGGCTCCGGTGGATCCGGCTGTCAGGATTGGGAAACTAGCCAATGGCATGACTTATTTTATCCGGCACAACGAAGAACCAAAAGAACGTGCAAGTTTTTACATGATCCAGAATGTTGGCGCCTTGCTTGAAAACGACGACCAGAACGGGCTTGCTCATTTTCTGGAGCACATGGCTTTTAACGGAACCGAGCATTTCCCCGGAAAAGGTATTATTAATTCGCTCGAGAAACATGGTGTGGCCTTTGGCCGAAACATCAATGCGTACACCAGTTTCGGAGAAACTGTTTATAACCTGAGCGATGTTCCGGTTGAACATCCCGGATTGATCGACACCTGTTTGCTTGTGCTGAACGACTGGTCGGATTTTCTCCTCCTCACTCCGGAAGAAATTGATGCCGAACGTGGTGTAATCACCGAAGAATGGCGAACCGGACAAAATGCTTCGCGCCGCATGCGGAATCAATATTTCCCGGTCTTGCTGCAAGATTCGAAATATGCTGTCCGCGACGTAATCGGCAACATGGATGTGATTAAAAACTTCGAATACAATACCCTGCGCGATTTCTACCACAACTGGTATCGCACCGATCTTCAGGCCATTGCCGTGGTTGGTGATTTTGATGTGGATGAAATGGAACAAAAGATACAAGCACTATTCTCAGCCATCAAACCGGTTGAAGATCCTAAAACCCGCGAATTCTATGCCGTTCCGGAACACATGGAAACCCGATACGTACTGGCTACCGACAAAGAAGCCGATAATTATTCACTTTCATTATACATCAAACACAAAGCTCCGGAAAGGACAGAAAAGAACCTGAACTATCTACGCGAACAAACCATTCAATCGCTTTTTGCCATGATGGCCCGCGACCGGATAACCGAATTGCTGCAAAAGGGAGTTCCTCCATTTATAAACGGCAGTATTCGTTATGGCGGATTTGTGCCCGGATACGAAGCTTTTTCGGTTTCGGCCACTTCGAAACCAGACCTGGACGATCTGGCATTCCGGAGCATTTACACCGAAGCGCAGCGGATTTATCAGCATGGATTTACTTCAGGCGAACTAGAAAGGGCAAAAACCAATCTGTTAACTTCCATCGAAAGTCAGTATAAACAGCGCGATAAAATCAGTAACGATTCGTTTGCCCGCAACATAAAAAGTTTTTATATCGATGGAGAACCATTGACTTCGATTGATTGGGACTGGGAATTTGCACAGAAAATTGTTCCGACCATTACTGCCGAAGAAATATCGGCACGCGCAAAATCATGGATGTCACCCGAAAACCGCGTAATTGTGGTAAGTGGCCCGGAAAAGCCTGAAGCCAAACATCTGACAAAGGAAGAAGCTTTAGCCATCATGTCGGAAATCGAAAACAGCCAGGTAGCTCCGTATGAAGATCAGGTGGTTTCGTCAAACTTAATCAGCAAAGATTTAAAAGGTTCGAAAGTGGTTAATACCAAAAAACTTCCGGAGTTTGACGCCGTAGAATGGACACTTGGAAATGAAACAAAAGTGATTTTCCGCAAAGCCGATTACGAGAAAGATCAGGTCTCGCTGGTGGCTGCAAGCTATGGCGGAAGTTCGAAAGTCGAAAACGACCAGGTTGGTTCGGCCATGATGCTTAGTCAGTTTGTGGGTGCTTTTGGTGTTGGCGATTACGATGCCACCGCGTTAAAAAAAGCGCTGACCGGGAAAAAAGTGAGCTTGAACCCCGGATTATCGGATCTGAACGAACAATTCAGCGGTTCAAGCACACCCAAAGATTTTGAAACCATGATGCAGTTGCTGTATCTCGAATTTGAAAATCCTCGTTTCGACAAGGAAGCTTACGATGCCCTCCATGGCCGTTATCAGGCATTCCTGACCAACATGGCCAACAATCCGCAAAAAATCATCAGCGATTCCCTGTCATTAATCATGACTTGCCATAATCCACGGACCAAATTGCTGGTTCCTTCGTTGCTCGAAGAAATATCGATGGAACAAATGGAAAGTATTTATCGCAACCGCTTTGCCGATGCCGGTGATTTCACGTATTTCATTGTAGGCAATATCGAGGAAGAAACAGCAAAAGCGATGGCCGAAAAGTACATTGGTTCACTCACCAATTTACCCAGAACGGAAACGTTCACCGACCGCAACATTGAAGGCCCAAAGGGAAAGACCACACGTGAAATCGAAATTCCGCTCGAAGTAAAAAAAGCGACCGTTTCGGTGAATTTTAATGCAAAGATGGCGTATGACCCCGAATCGAACCTGTTACTCAGTGTATTTCGCGACATACTAAACCTGAGATACATCGAAGAAATCCGTGAAAAGGAAGGTGGTACATACGGAGTTCGTGTTTCTGCCAATTCATCAAAACTTCCGAAAGAAGAAAAATCACTGACTTTATCGTTCGACACCGATCCGGATAAAGCACAACACCTGAAATCGATCATTTATGCAGAAATTCAGAAAATTGCCGACAACGGTCCAACCGAAACCGATCTTGACAAAACAGTGCAGAATCTGCTCAAAAACCGCGAGCAATCGAAACTGCACAACAACTACTGGTTATCGGCGCTGAATACCTATTATTTTTACCGGTACAATCCTGCAGCAACCGAAAATTTCGAAACGATTCTGGAAAATGTTACTCCTGTAAAAGTTCAGAACATGGTAAAGGAATTTCTTGCCAAAGCCGATGTGGTTGACCTGATTTTCAAGCAAAAGCAGGAATAATGTGATTCGTTTTACCCTGAATATTCAGGCAAAAAAAATGAGCGTTTCCATACAGGAGACGCTCATTTATATTTAGTTGTTGTTGATTAATCAACAGGTTCAATTTCAATCATCAGAAAGTCTTTCGGTATTTTCTGACCTTTCTCGACATTAATTTTCAGAACCTTGCCTTTAAAAGGCATCTGGATATCATTGTGCATTTTCATTGCCTCCAGAATCAGGATACTTTTACCTTTTTGCAGCACTTCTCCTTCCTTAACCAGGATATCGATAATTGTACCGGGTATGTACGATTTGATGTGGTTAAAATCAGGTTCAGTCCAGACTTTCCGGTTCAGGTACTTCTTGTTGTAAGTCGTCTGATATTTGGCACTGTGAACAATGATGATCTGATTCGCAATTTCCTTTTCAGCCATAATCCTTTAGTTTTGATTAAAATGGTGGTAAACCATGTTTTTTTGCTGGTCCCTGTACATCTTTATTTGCAGATACCCGAAGGGCGTGAAGTAAGATTTTGCGCGTTTCGTGCGGTTCGATTACCTCATCGATATAACCCTTTGAAGCTGCCACATAAGGATTGGCAAATTTTTCTTTGTACTCTTCAATTTTTTGCTGACGCATGGCTTCCGGATCTTCAGCTTCGGCAATTTCCTTGCGGAATACGATATTGGCTGCACCTTCAGGTCCCATAACCGCAATTTCGGCAGTTGGCCAGGCAAAGACAAAGTCAGCGCGTAAATGGCGCGAATTCATTGCAATGTATCCACCACCATAAGCTTTACGGATGATAACCGTAATTTTCGGTACGGTAGCTTCTGAATATGCATATAGAATTTTTGCTCCGTGACGAATTACCCCGGCATGTTCCTGATCGACGCCCGGCAAATATCCCGGCATATCTTCCAGCGTAATAATCGGAATATTGAATGCATTGCAGTAGCGGATAAAACGTGCGGCTTTATCAGAGCTGTCGCAGTCGAGAACACCGGCAAGTACTTTAGGCTGGTTGGCAACAAAACCAACAGTTTCGCCATTCATACGGCCAAAACCAATGACAATGTTTGCGGCAAACAATTCCATGATTTCGAAAAATTCAGAACCATCGGCAATCGACTTGATAATGTCACGGATATCGTAGGGTAAACGGGCATCAGCAGGAACAATATTCTCGATTTTTGTTTTGAATTTTGGTTCTTTGGGAGGAAACGATTTTGCTTTCTGAGTGTTATTCCATGGAATATATGTGATCAATTCCTTGATCTGTTCGAAACATTCTTTTTCGCTCATGGCATAGAAATGTGCATTTCCGGTAATTTCGGCATGTACACGGGCCCCACCGAGCGCTTCCATCGAAATATCTTCACCAAGTACACTTTTAATAACTGCAGGCCCGGTGATAAACATTTTTGAAATATTTTCAACCACAAAGACAAAATCGGTTAATGCAGGTGAATAAACGGCACCACCGGCACATGGACCGAGAATGACCGAAATTTGAGGAATAACTCCGGAAGAAAGTGTATTGCGGAAGAAGATTTCGCCATATCCGGCAAGTGAATTCACCCCTTCCTGGATACGGGCACCACCCGAGTCGTTAATTCCAATAAGCGGCACACGCATTTTCAGCGCGTGATCCATAATTTTTGTGATTTTTCGGGCATGAGATAAACCTAAAGAACCTCCGGCAACCGTGAAATCCTGGGCGAACAAGCAAACAGCTGAACCATATATGGTTCCGGTACCGATTACCACTCCATCACCGGCCAACACTTTGTTGCCCATGTCGAAGTCTGTTCCAACATGTTCAACGAACATATCGTATTCATGAAATGAACCTTCATCAACAATGGCTAGGATGCGGTCGCGGGCAGTCATTTTGCCCATGGCAACCTGTTTTTCGATGGCTTCTTCGCCACCACCCAAACGAACCTGATCCTTTCGTTTACGAAGGTCTAAAATGTTTCTTTTCAGTGACATAGATTTTGTTTTTTGATTAAAAATAATCTGAGGGAATAAATTTTAGATTTATTCAAACACCTTATAAATACTTTTTCGAACGCGCAAAATTAACCTTTTTTTTGTGCCTGACATGTTTTATAAAACATTTACAAATAAAAAATATTCGGCATTTGATTATTTGTTTTTGAATAATTTTATTAAGAGTTTGAATTTTTAAACATTATTTCTTTGCCTGCTGATACAAATAGAAAGCCAACCCTCCATAAACAAAATTCGGAATCCACATGGCGAGCGACGGAACCAACAACCCGCTGGTGGCAAAGACGGTGGTAACCTGCATAAAAAGAATGTAAGAAAAACTTAGCAGCAAACCCAGTCCCAGGTGAAATCCAATACCCCCCTTAATTTTTCTGGAAGCCAGCGAAACTCCGATGATGGTAAGAATAATGGCAGAAAAGGCACCCGAACGTCGTTTATGCTTCTCTATTTCATAATCAATCGTATTCACTCCGCGCAGCCTCAAACTTGAAATTGATTCATTTAGTTTGGGAAGGGTCATCGTCTCAACAATGTTATCAATGACCTGGTAATCCTCGGGCAACATATTCAAAGTCGTGTCCATTTCGCGTCCGCTGGTAACCTTTTCAACATACCCGTCAATGGTTCTGATCGAATAATCCTGAACCACCCAGGTCTTCTTTTCCCGGTCCCACTTGATTGAATTTGCCGATAACTTCGAGACCAGTTTCCGGTCGACAAATTTTTCGAGCGTAAATTTATAACCCACATCAACCGACGAAGTATAGGAATCCATGTAAACAAAAACACCGGGTTCAATCTGTTGGTGGATATTTCGTTCATTTCCTGCCTTTCGCGTACCAATGTACATGTGCCTGAAATCATTCTTTTTCTTATTGGCAGGTGGAATAACATAATTACCCAACACATACGAGAACAACACAATTACCAAAGCCCCAACCAGGTACGGACGCATCAACCGGTTAAACGAAACCCCACTGCTAAGAATGGCTATAATTTCGGTATTGTAAGCCAGTTTCGAAGTAAAATAGATCACCGCAATAAACGTGAACAATCCGCTGAACAGGTTGGCAAAATATGGAACAAAATTCAGGTAATAATCAAACACAATGGCTTTCCCGGGAACATCCTTGGCCATAAAATCATCAATATTTTCGCTCACGTCGAAAACAATCGATATACTGATAATTAATGCGATGGCATAAAAAAACGTTCCTAAAAACTTCTTAATGATATAAAAGTCAATCCTATGCAGCATATTTTGAACTATTATAAACGCACCGATACTTGTTGAACCATTTCTTCTTTCCAGCTTTTAAACGTATTATCCAGAATATGCTTCCGGGCTTCCTTGACCAGCCAAAGATAAAATGCCAGGTTGTGCTGGCTGGCAATCTGAGCGCCCAGCATTTCTCCGGAAATAATCAGGTGACGAAGAAATGCCCTGCTGTAATGGTGATCGACAAAGGAAGTTCCATCCGGATCAACCGGTGAAAAATCATCTGCCCATTTTTTATTTCGCATATTCATGATACCCTTGCTGGTAAAAAGCATTCCGTTACGTCCGTTCCGGGTTGGCATCACACAATCGAACATATCTATTCCGCGGTCGATTCCTTCCAGAATATTTACTGGTGTTCCAACTCCCATTAAATAACGGGGTTTATTCTCCGGAAGTATTTCGTTCACCACTTCAATCATGGCATACATATCTTTTTCCGATTCGCCTACCGACAACCCTCCGATGGCATATCCGTCACTATCATACTGAAGTACATTTTGTGCGGCTTTAGCTCTTAATTCAGGATAAACTGCTCCCTGAACAATGGGGAAAAGTGACTGAGCATGTCCGTATTTAGGGGTGGTTTTGGCAAACTGGTTCCAGCAACGGTCGAGCCAGCGCTGCGTCATTTCCATCGACTTACGTGCATATTCGTACTCAGCATCTCCCGGTGTACATTCGTCGAAAGCCATTATAATATCGGCACCGATGTTCCGCTGAACATCAATCACATTTTCAGGAGTGAACAAATGGGCCGAGCCATCAATGTGCGACTGGAATTTTGCGCCATCCTCACTCAGCTTCCTGATGTCACCCAGCGAAAAAACCTGATAACCACCGCTATCTGTAAGAATTGGGCCGTCCCAGCCATTGAATTTATGCAGTCCGCCAGCCTGTTCAATGATTTGCATCCCTGGGCGCAGGTATAAATGATAGGTATTTCCGAGAATAATCTGGGCACCGATATCTTCTTTCAAATCCCTTTTGTGGATTCCCTTAACCGAACCGGCAGTACCAACTGGCATGAATATCGGAGTTTCAATGACACCATGATCAGTTGTCATAATACCTGCCCTTGCCTTGCTCTCTCCGGCTGTATGTTTTAGTTCAAAATACATTAATCCTGATTTTTTGAGTGCCCAAAGATAGGTATAAAAGTGGAAAGACCGGAAATGCTGAAAGATGCGTAATTGTTAAATCTAATTAAATAGTGGAACGATAAAACCACAAGGATTATTAATTTTGACGGCACAAAACCAGGAATCCTATTTTTAAATAATTAAGTAAGTCCGAAGTGAAAATCATTAACTTTCAAATCCTATCCATCAGCGATCTGATCCTGATGGGCTCTCTTGCTTTTGTTTTTCTTATTCAGGTATATTTTATCCTGAGGTATTATCTGAAACTTGCCCGTCACCGCGATAAGGAACAAACTGAAAACTCTGCTCAGGTTACCATTATATTACAGGTCAGAAACGAAGAAGATCGCATCAGGGAGATCATCAGACAGTTTGATGAATTACTTCCAAGCGATTGCCAATTGCTGGTTATTAATCTAAATTCTGAAGACAATACATTAAATATACTAAATGTAATTGCTGAATCGAACCCTAAAATAAAAGTTACCAGCCTAAGTCAGGAAACCCACTTTTACGAGAAACAGGTTTTAAACATCGGATTAAAAGGCGCTTCTTCACCCTGGATTATTCTGGCCAGTCCTTATTCTGAAAACATTAATCCGGGATGGCTGTCTGGATTAAACAGCCTGATCGATTCCCAAACGGAAGCAGTAATTGCCTATTCGAACCTGGAACGGTTAAAAGGTTACCGCAACCTGATTTGCCGGCTTGAAAGACTTAACCAGTTTATGATCAGCGGCGGATGGATTCTGGCCGGTAAACCTTTTGTCTTTAATCAGTCCAACATCCTGTTTAAAAAATCACTTTATTTCGACACACTCGGTTTCAGACATAAACTGAACCGGAATTTTGCGAACCTGGAATTGATATTTAATGAAAACTTCAGGAAAAACAAGGTTCGGTTAACAACGAATCCCGATTTGGCCGTTCGCGAAAAAATTGAAGATGACCGGGGAGATCACACAAAACTTCTTCGAAAAGGAGTGCAAATCAGGCAAAGTCTTTCATTCCCGAAAAAATTCAGTTTATTTACAGAAGACATAACACGAATTCTTATACCAATTTTAACAACCTGGTTAATTGTCATTCATCCGGAGTATTGGATAAGCATTTTGTCGCTGCCAATTATTTACCTGATCGTACTGGCAATTTCAGTTAAAATGTTGTTAAATCGTTTGAATGAAAGAAAAATCTTCTTATATTCGTTAGCGTACATCCAGATCAAACCATTCATTAACTGGTGGTATTTATGGTCAATGCATTTAATTCACAGAAGGAGCAAATGGAACTAAATTCTCAATTATCGGACAAGGCACAATATGACTTTATTCTGGTCGAATCGGCATTAACCGGTAATGAGAAAGCTTTTGCCAAATTGATGGCCCGCTATAAAGATGCCATCTATTTTATGCTCCTGAAAATGGTAAATAATAAAAACGATGCCGAAGATCTGACTCTTGAAGCCTTTGGAAAGGCTTTTAAAAACCTCCACCAATACTCCCCGAATTATGCCTTCAGCACCTGGTTATTTAAAATCGCGACCAACAATTGCATCGATTTTTTAAGAAAACGCCGGGGAGTTTATGTATCAATTGAAAATAATCAGGAAAACGGCGATAACGACCAACCCATCCGACTTCGCTCACAGGAGCCCAATCCGGAAGAAAAACTTATCCGGATTCAGAAAGCTATTCTGATGCGGAGAATCGTTCACCGCCTGAAACCCAGATACCGTATTTTAGTTGAACTCCGTTATTTTCGTGAATTTTCGTACGAAGAAATTGCAAAAGAACTAAATTTGCCACTCGGAACGGTGAAAGCTCAACTCTTCAGAGCCCGTGAAATGCTCTTCAAAATGATCGAATCGACCGAAATTGACGAGCACGAAAATTAATTCAACACATACTTTTCATGGAAATCATCACGAAATATTTTCCTGACCTGAACGGTCAGCAAGTGGATCAATTTGGCAAATTAAAGGGATTATACGAAGAATGGAATGCCAGAATTAACGTAATTTCAAGAAAAGATATCGAGCAGATTTACGAACGGCATGTCCTGCATTCCATGTCGATCTCGAAAATAATTCAGTTCAAACCCGGAACAACCATTCTGGATGTTGGTACCGGTGGCGGTTTCCCGGGTGTTCCGCTAGCTATTCTTTTTCCAGAAACTTCGTTCATGCTCATCGATTCGATTGGCAAAAAGATTAAAGTAGTCAGCGAAGTCGCTTCGGCTTTAAATCTGCAAAATGTAAATGCACAACACATTCGGGTTGAAGATGTAGCTCAGAAATTCGATTTTGTCGTAAGTCGAGCCGTCACCGCATTTCCGCGGTTTGTTGAAATGGCCCGAAGCAAAGTTGCCCCGAAAAGCAACAACGATCTGCCAAACGGCATTTTATACCTGAAAGGCGGCGATTTTGAAGACGAAATCAACCTGTTCCGAAATCAGATTACAATCTATGACCTGAAAAACATTTTTCAGGAAGAATTTTTCGAGACAAAAAGACTGATTCACATGAGTTTGAAAAATAAATAAAATTAAGGCAGGTTTGGTTTGCAGAATATTAAAAAAGGACTATTTTTGCAGTCCGATTTAAAAACGAATATTATCACTAAAAATATTGACCGATGAAAAGGACATTTCAGCCATCAAACAGAAAAAGAAAAAACAAACACGGCTTCAGAGAAAGAATGTCGACTGCAAGTGGACGCAAAGTATTGAAAGCCCGTCGTGCCAAAGGAAGAAAAAAACTGACTGTTTCTGACGAACCAAAACACAAACGTTAGTCGAAAACTTTCGGGATCCTAAAAATATACAGAAGGTAAAGAATGAATTTTCTTTACCTTTTTGTGTTTCTGCCAGTATCGTCAGTTCCTTTGCGGCACTTCACCGGTTTTGAAGTTTTAATTCTGGCAAGTTTCAGAAAACCGTCAATCCGACCTTCAGATTTTTAAACTACTTTTGTCTTCATTCATCGAATTCTGAACATTATCGTATGACTCTGAAAGAATTTTTAAAAAGTAAACCATTTAAGCTGAATGCACTTGCAGCTCTAGGGATAATTATTTTCCTGATTTTGTTTATCTTACTGGGCATCCGCATCTATACCGACCACGGCCACACCATCGAAATTCCGGATTTGAAAGGTAAAAACAGCCAGGAAGCAAACACCCTGCTCGACGATCTTGATCTTCGTGTCGAAATTCGTGATTCGGTGTATTCAACAGAAACGCTGCCGGGTACCGTACTTGATCAGTTCCCGAAACCCGGAATGAAAGTCAAGAAAAACCGGACAGTTTTTATTACTCTTTGCGCCGTGAATCAGGAAATGATTGCCATGCCGCAACTCACCGACATTTCATTCCGTCAGGCAATAAATCTAATTGAAAGTACAGGCCTGATTTCAGGAAAAATTGAATACAAACCTTCCGAATTTCCGAACCTCGTACTCGAACAAAAAATAAACGGAATGCTTGTTCCTGAAGGGGAACTGATTCCCAAAGGATCGGTGGTCGATCTGGTTTTGGGAAGCAACAGCGATGGGCAGACCAGCGAAGTTCCAACTCTGTTTGGACGAAATCAGGCAGAAGCAAAACTGGCCCTCGAAGAAGCATTTTTAATTCTTGGAACCGTAACTTACGATGATTCGCTGATGACCGACAACAATAAAGAAAAAGCACTGATTTGGAAACAAAGCCCGGATCCGGCTGAAGTATTTGAAGTTCCGGTTGGAACTCCGGTTGATATCTGGCTCACCAACGATCCTCAAAAACTTCAGGCAAAACCACAAACAACTGAACCAGAAAACTCATTTTTCTAAATGACTGACGAAAACGAAATATTCGACGATTTTGATGAAATTGAAGAGACCGAAGACGGCGCTCTTTTTGAACACTACAGCCTCACGGTTGATCCGGGCCAAACCCTGATGCGCATCGATAAATTTCTATCGAACCGCATGCTGAACGCGACACGCAGCCGGCTTCAGGCAGCTGCCGATGCCGGTAACATCCTGGTTAACAAAGTTTCGGTTAAATCGAGTTACAAGGTAAAACCCGGCGACGAAATTTCGCTGGTCATGGATTACCCCAGAAGAGAACTCAAGATTATTCCTGAAGACATTCCCTTAAATATTGTGTACGAAGACGATCATCTGATCGTAATCAATAAACCCGCAGGACTGGTCGTTCATCCCGGTCATGGCAATTACTCCGGAACACTGGTTAATGCGCTGGCCTATCATTTTAAGGATCTGCCGCTTTTTAATTCCGACGATCCCCGCCCGGGACTGATTCATAGGATCGATAAAAACACTTCAGGACTTTTGGTGATTGCAAAAACTACTGAAGCAAAAATAAAATTATCGCAGCAGTTTTTCGAAAAAACAACCAAACGCAGATATGTCGCTCTGGTATGGGGCGATCTGGATAACGATTCAGGAACGATTACCGGCCACATCGGACGAAGCCCCAAAAACAGACAGGTATTCACTGTATTTCCGGACGAAGATCATGGGAAACATGCTGTTACCCACTACAAAGTGATCGAACGGTTAGGATATGTAAACCTGGTGGAATGCCGGCTCGAAACGGGTCGGACACACCAGATCAGGGTACACATGAAACACATTGGGCACCCGCTGTTTAACGACGACAATTATGGTGGCGACCAGATACTTAGAGGAACCACCTTTACCAAATACAAACAATTTGTGCAAAACTGTTTCGCCATGATACCGCGACAGGCCCTGCACGCTCAAATGCTCGGCTTTGTGCATCCGGCAACCGGCGAAGAAATGATTTTCGAATCGGAATTACCTGATGATTTAGCAGGAGTAATTGTAAAATGGCGGAATTACCTTTCGAACCGAACGGCTCTTGAATAAAAAAACAGCCCCCTTCCCGTTCCCCCGAAAAGGGGAATGCTTTGGCTCGGGGGTAATCTTTTGCTCTTGCCCAGAATGGGCATAATCTCAATAGCCCGGGGCGAAACCCCGGGTAAAATAATGAAGGAATAAATCGTCCGCGAAAAACTGATAATCAAGACGACAATAATCTTTCGGACGAAATGGCGAGAATCAAATTCAGAAAAGAATATGAATTAAATAAGATCAATTCAGCATGAAAAAAAATATTGCAGTTGTATATGGAGGCGACTCATCCGAATTTGTAGTTTCGGTAAAAAGCAGTAAAAATGTGTTTGAATCAATCGATCCGGGAAAATACAACGTCTGGAAAGTTCAAATGAAAGAACTCGACTGGCAGGTGATGGAGAATGACCAGGTTCTGTCGGCAATCGACAAAAATGATTTTTCATTTCTCCTGAATGGTGAAAAAATCAAATTTGATTTCGTTTACATCACCATCCATGGTACACCCGGTGAGGATGGAAAACTTCAGGGTTATTTCGACATGCAGCAAATCCCCTATTCTACCTGTGGCGTTTATTCCTCAGCGCTCACGTTCAATAAATATTTCTGCAGCAATTACCTGCGCAATTTCGACGTGCCGATGGCCAAATCGGTCCGCATTTTCAAAGGCGACCAGGTGAACATTGACGAACTGGTTGAAAAACTTGGATTGCCGGTTTTTGTAAAACCAAATGCCGGAGGTTCCAGCTTTGGAGTAACTAAAGTAAAGGAAAAAGGACAACTGGAAGCAGCACTTGAAATGGCGATGAAAGAAAGTTCGGACATTTTAGTTGAAGAATTTATCGATGGAAAAGAATTTACCTGCGGCTTGGTCAAACTTTCTAATCAGGAAATTCTGTTCCCGGTTACCGAAGTCATTCCACAAAACGAATTCTTCGATTTCGAAGCCAAATACACCGCCGGAAAAACCGACGAAATAACTCCGGCACGTATTTCTCCTGAAATGACGCATAAGATTCAGCAACTTTCGTCGCGAATTTACGATCTTTGTGATTGCTCCGGAATAGTAAGGATTGATTATATTCTGAAAGATGGTGAATTCTATTTTCTGGAGGTAAACACGACTCCCGGAATGACTTCCACCAGTTTTGTTCCTCAGCAGATTGCCGCAATGGACCGCAAACTTGGCGATGTACTGGAACTAATCATTGAAGACAAACTGAAGTAAAATTGTTCACAACTTAATATCCAAAGGAGGCCTGTAGGTCTCCTTTTTTATTTCGCGGCTAGTGCTGATTTGCAATCAGCACTTTCTAGCTACAGATCTTCGATCCAATTTAATACATACACAAAAACTATAACAACCTACCATTTTTCTCCGGCATAATCATGTGCTGAACTGTCTATTTAAAAAAAAATAATTGGTATAGGCGTTTAGACCGCCCACTATTTTATAATACTACATTCGTTGAATGAATGTACGAAATCAATTTAAAGGCATGAACTCAATTAAGTTCCATAATACTTTCTAGTGATGATGACTGTTATCATTACCTGGCTGAAGTCAAGTGGTATTCTTTGGGCGTTACAATGGTGTGCTTGCTTACCCGAATAACTATGCCTCATATCACGTTTCTGTTCGTCAGTACCGGATTTTGCCGTTTGACTTCCTTCAGTGCATACCTCGCGGTAAACCAC
>JBASYJ010000061.1:0-112287 GCA_049277435.1 Prolixibacteraceae bacterium | reverse complement strand
AACATCGGAAGCGGAACCGGAAAATTGACGTAATGTTTCGCCCCGGTAAGTTTAAATGATTCGTCGTAAAACGAAGGTTCGAACATCACTCCGAAGCCAAAATTGTAGAATTCGATCCTGTTGCGTTCCAGGTGGTCCCACATCGAACCCGCCTCGTTGTAATCTTCCGGATAAATGGCACCGGCCGATCCGTTCATCCCCAGGCTTCCCGGAGCTTTCGACAGCGGATTGTAATTCCGGTTTCCACCGTAGCTTGCCGGAACTGTCGATTCGACCCATTCATTTGGATAGGTATTTACCAGCCAGCGGTGCCCGTCGGCCGAAACATCGGAGTCGACATAAAAGTTATCCGAGATCGCGAATTCACCAGCCAGTTTCAGGTGGTTTGGCATCACCGTGGCATCTTCAACTTTTACCGTTTGAGCATGGTTGGTAAACGTGGCATGATGTCCGTACCGGGCAATGGTCGAATCGCCATTTCCTTTTTCCACCTGGCCAAAAATTTCATCGTAGGTCCGGTTTTCCTTTGAAATGAAAACCAGGTATTTGATCGGTGTTTCTTTTTCGCCTCCGAAAACCGGAATCGGATTATTTTTCCGCTCTTCCTTTACATTTTCGTAATCTTCAATCCTGAAGTTGTTGCTGATGACCTCTTGTGTCATTCGGGCCAAATCCTTTTTCTTTGGAATATCGATCACCGAAACCGAACCTTTCATCAGGCTTCCAATGTAAGTACCTTCTTTTTTTTCCTGAAATTTCATTCCTCCGTTCGGACCGCTTCCAAAACCTTTGGCATTGCTCACCAGCAAGGTTTTACCATCAGGAGCAACTTCCAGTTTGGAAGGGAACCAGCCAACAGGAATGTGCCCAATCACTTTAAGTGAAGGAATATCGATCACTGCCACAGCATTAATGCCCGATTCGGCAACAAATAATGTTTTCTGATCGGGCGAAACAGCCAGTCCAAATGGAATGACACCGCGAAATTGCTTTACGGCAGGATCGGGTTTAAGCGAAATTTCGGCAGCAACCACATCATTTTTCAGATCAATTACCGAAATGTTGTCATTGGTTCCATTGCTCACAAACACATACTGGTTGGTAACAGCCAGCGAATTCGGGCTTGAACCACCCACCGCCGGAATATCTTCGATCATTTCACCAACTAAAATCCCGGTTTTTATTTTAGCCTGAACTTCTGGGTTCTCTGGATTTTTTACTGAAAACGACCAAACTGAAAATGATTCGGGAACATTGGGCTCGCCCAATCCCGGGATTTCAAGAGAATCGATTCTCGTTCCGTTTTTCATTTCTTCGGTGCCGAAACCAAAGACAGGGAAATCGAGTGCTTTTTTATAGTCTTTATCGGCTTCAATGTTCCCGATTTTGCTGTATTCGAACATGCCCACGTTGGCCACATAAACTTTCTTTTCGTCGGGCGAAAGTATGATACCAAAGGGATACCGTCCGGTTTTGGCGCTCGAAATGATCTTTTTCAGCCGGGTGTCTATAATGATCATCCGGAACAACATCTGATCCACGGCAAATAGAAAACGACCGTCTTTACTCAGTTTCATATCTCCGATGTAACCATCCGGAGTTTTTTGCCCGTTTTCGGCCACCGAACAATCAATCGAATCCAGTTTTTCGCCGTTGTCAATAGAGAACAGGTAAATTTTATTTTCCTGACCACCTGAAACATACACGATTTTATTGTCGGGCGAAATGGCCAAACCCATAAAGACGGAGGCCAGAACGCCTTTGTCGGTCGAGGGTCCGGGAGGAACCTGCAACACAGTTGGATAATCCGATTTCAGATTTTTCAGGATAGATATTGAAAGGGGAGAAGTACCCGAATTTGCAGTAACGGCAACTGTTCCATCCTGGCTCAGGCATAATCCAAACGGATGAGGGGCAACCTCAATTGATTTTCCGGAAGGAGTGATAAACCGGCCATTCGGAATAACGGTTTTGCCGGTTTTATTGATTTGAGTGAATAAACTGCCTGAAGGCGAGGAAACAACCTTTAACTGATCAGTTTTTGTTTGGGCTTGGGCCATTTGAATGGTCAGGAAAAAAAGAACTGCGAATAAATAGTTTGAGTTCATGGAATTCGGTTTAAATGGTGGGTTCAAGATACAGGTTTAATTGTTGCCAATAAATAACATTTGTTTTCAAAAGCGTTAAGTTTTGATAAAAATTGCCCGGACTGGATTGTCTAAAATTTGTTAAAGATTTGCTGAATGCAGGTACTGTTCATAAAAAGCCTTATTTTCGTAGCGAAAACATTAAGCAATGAGCATACATCAGAACCTGGTATTGATTCCTACCTACAATGAAAAAGAAAATGTCGAACGCATGATTCGCAAAGTTTTTTCATTGAAAACTCCCTTCGAACTTTTAATCATTGATGATAATTCTCCGGATGGAACCGGTGCCATTGTCGAAAGTCTGATGACTGAGTTTCCTGAAAAACTGCATTTGCTGAAACGGAAAGGCAAACAGGGATTGGGGAAAGCTTATCTGGCCGGATTTCATTGGGCGCTGGAACGGAATTACGATTATATTTTTGAGATGGACTGTGATTTTTCGCACAATCCGAAAGATCTGGAAAAACTGTATGCCGCTTGTGTCGATCAGCATGCCGGTCTGGCCATCGGTTCAAGGTATATTTCAGGAATAAATGTAATAAACTGGCCGTTGGGCAGGGTGTTGATGTCGTACATGGCTTCGGTTTATGTACGAACAGTTACCCGGATGCAAATTATGGATACCACTGCCGGATTTAAATGTTACCACCGGAAAGTATTGGAAACCATCGATTTTGACAGCATTCGTCTGAAAGGTTACGGATTTCAGATTGAGATGAAATTTAAAACCTGGAAACACGGATTTAAAATCGTGGAAGTTCCGATTATTTTCAAAGACCGTACGCAGGGCGCCTCAAAAATGAGTGGTGGTATTTTTAATGAAGCTTTGTGGGGTGTTCTGAAAATGAAGATCAGAAGCTGGTTTAAACATTATGAGAAAGTAGAAATTTAAGATATATGATTTAAACAAAAGGCCGCGTTTGCGGTCTTTTTGTTTATATATTCTGTAATTTTGATCGTGTGAGCGACGAAATAAAAACCAAATGTATGAAGACACTAATAAAAAATGCCCGGATAATTAACGAAGGAAGAATCTTTATCGGTTCGGTATTGATTGATGGCGAACTTATTTCGAAAGTAGTTGAAAGCACAGAACTTTCAAAAGAACAGCTTGAAGGAGCAACAATCATCGATGCCGCCGGAAAGTATCTGATTCCCGGTGCGATTGATGATCAGGTTCATTTTCGCGAACCGGGCCTCACTCACAAAGGAGAAATTGCTTCCGAGTCGAAGGCTGCCGTTGCTGGTGGGGTAACTTCATACATGGAAATGCCCAATACCAATCCACAGGCTGTCACTCATGAAATCCTGGAGCAAAAGTACCAGCGGGCCGCTGAAGTTTCGGCAGCAAACTATTCCTTTTATATGGGTGCAACCAACAATAATCTGGACGAAGTAATGAAAACAGATGGATCGAAGGTTTGCGGAATAAAAATCTTTATGGGTTCTTCAACCGGGAATATGCTGGTCGACAATGAAGATGTACTTTCTGAAATATTCAGGAGTACAAAATTGCTGGTTGCCACACATTGCGAAGACGAACCGACCATTATCCGGAATACAGCCATCTACCGCGAAAAATACGGCGAATTCGTACCGATCACCGCGCATCCGAAAATCCGGAGTGCCGAGGCCTGTTTCAAGTCCTCGTCTAAAGCGGTTGAGCTGGCTACCAAATACGGAACCCGTTTGCATGTTCTTCATATCTCCACGGCTGACGAAATGAAACTGTTCAACGCAGGCAAGGTAGCTGATAAGCACATTACCGCTGAAGTTTGCGTTCATCATTTGTGGTTCGACGAGCACGATTATATTGCCAAAGGAACCATGATTAAATGGAATCCGGCCATCAAATCGGCTGCCGATAAAGCTGCACTCTGGGATGCCCTGCGCACTGATAAGATTGATGTGGTGGCTACCGATCACGCTCCGCATACCCTTCAGGAAAAAGAACATTCGTATTTTAAAGCTCCCTCGGGCGGTCCGCTGGTACAACATTCGCTGACAGCCATGCTCGAAATGAGTACAAAAGGAATGATTACTCCTGAAAAAGTAATTGAAAAGATGTGCCATGCACCGGCAGATTTATTCCGGATCGACCGCCGGGGTTACATCCGCGAAGGATATTATGCCGATTTGGTTTTGGTCGATTCTGCTCATCCGTGGGTGGTGTCTCCTGAAAATATTCTGTATAAATGCGGCTGGTCGCCTTTCGAAGGCATGGAATTCTCTCACCGGGTAACATCAACTTTTGTGAATGGAAACCTGGTTTATACCAACGGAAATGTGGTTTCGGGAATCCAGGGTAAACGACTGGAATTTAACCGGTAAGACAAGCTGTAAATAAAAAGGATCCGGTCTCTGAAACAGACCGGATCCTTTTTATTATTTTATCCTGAATATTATTCAACGACAATAACCAGGTATTTTGATGCTTTCCAGAATTCGGCCGGTTTATCGATAACCAGCCCTTCAACGGTTTTTTCTCCGGTGAGGTGATACGAATCGGCAGCATGGTTGGTAACCACTTTTGCTTTTTTCGCATTGAGCGGTAATTGTGTGAATTCGCGGATATCAACTTTCTGAAAATAATCGCGGTTAAAATCTTTTTTCAGGACAATGGTTTTTCCCATTCCCAAAACACCGCCTTCTTTTTCAATTACATTGTTGTCGGCCAGTTCTTTCTTTGTTCCAAAGGCATAAAATGCAGTATTCATCGCGATGGTCTGATCGTTGATGACCTGAGTTTTTTCCTTGATTGTTTTTTCGCTTTCAGCAGTGATTGTTTGTATTTGCTGATTCAGACTGGCAACATTGATGTGCAGTTTTTCCAATTCCTGGTTCAAAACAGCAATCTCTCCGTCTTTTTCTTCAACCGATTTATTCAGAAGAGCGATCATGTTTTCGAGTTCTGCAATTTTCAGGTTCGAGTTACGAAGTTTTCCCTGAAGCGATTTAACCAGTTCCTTGTTCTTCTGCAACAGATTATTAATCTGGGCAATGTCTTCAATAATTCTTCTTTTGGCTTCTGCTTTCAGTTCAGTTCCGGGGGCTGTTTCAACCGAAACGATTTTTTCAATGGTTTTAATCGAATCCAGGTTCGACTGAATTTCGTTCATGGCACCAATAAATTCGAGGATGGAATTGTCTTTTTGCACGCCTAACTGGGCAATACTGTCTTGTTTTGCCTGCATCCGGGCGATTTCTTTTTTGTGCTGTCCGCAGGAAACCAGAACAAAAACGGATAAAATAAATACTAACTTTTTCATGGGATATGATTTTAATGAATTAAAAATTTCAGTATGAATTAAACTGTTGGTTTAAGATAGCATTAAATGCCTGTTTAGGTTAGTGTTGCAAAGATAATCAGCTTTTTAGTATAAAATCAATTATTTCAGATATAGAGATCACTAATTATGTCTGAATTGTTTTTTCCTGAATAATTCCATCAAAAGTTCCCCGTTTCATTAATTCCTGAAGTTGTTTTTCAGTTTCATCGAACCCAATTTTGAAAATCTCATCGGCTTTGTTAAAATCGAAAGTATTGAATGAACGGGTCTGCTGCGGATCGATAACTAAATCGCATTTCGCCAGGCTTTCGTTTACATTCTTTGCAAAAATCAACCTGAAGGTGCGTTCGGCGATGGCTTTAAATCCGGTAATATTTTCTTCCGGGCCATTGTGGTTCACGTGTACGCCAATCAGAAAATCGCATTGATGCCGGATGCAATCCACCGGCAGATTATTAAAGAGTCCGCCGTCGACATAGGTTGCTCCATCGATGATCTGGGGCTCAAAGATGACCGGAATGGTTGCCGAAGCCAGCACCCACTGAATCAGTTTTCCTGAACTTTTGGTTTCGGACAGTCCCGAGTTGAGGTTGGTGACAGTGCATTGAAAGGATTTTTTGAGTGCAGAGAAATTATCCACCTCAATGTATGTTTCCAGAACGGTTTGCACTTTTTTCATGTCAAGCAATCCACTCGATGGCAGTTTCCACTTGATCATTTTGTGCATTTTACTTTCTTTCACCAGTTCGAGAATCTGAAGTGGTGCCATTCCTGAAGCATAAAATACACCTACCAGGGCGCCCATGCTGGTTCCGGAGATAATTTCAGGATAAATGTTGTATTTATGAAGTGCTTCCAGTACACCAATGTGCAGAATTCCGCGGGCACCGCCTCCGCTTAAGGCAATCCCAAATTTGAACGGTTTTGGCTCGATATACATGGCTTCTTTTTTTTATTACCGGAACTTCCGGCCAATATTTAATTTGTAGTGTAAAGTTAAGGCGATTAATGTTTTAGATTGATAAGAACTACACGAAAAATTACAATGTTCATTAATCGTTAAGTGAGGGACCAAAAAGTTTGATCTTTTCATAAAATAAGACGGAATTGTTTTTACAGCAAATCATTTGTTGTGTCAGCATTATTTTTTCGGATATCCAATTGAAGGTTTTCCTTCGGTATTCCTTCGAAAGTTTGTAATATTGTACGCGTTAAAAATGAAGCTGAAAAAAGCGGTAAACGAGCAATTTCACTGAGAATTTATACAATATTATTCCAAATTGGCAGTTTATCCTAAAGTCAACAAAACTCTAAGATTGGGCAAACACTATTCATATCGGTTTTTACTTATTGCTGTACTTTTTTTTCTGGCCGGATGCACGACCGAGAAAAATACTGCTGTTTCGCGTGCATATCACAATGTAACAGCACATTATAATGTTTATTTTAATGGGAAAGAGAGTCTGCGAACCGGAGTTGAAAAGATCAACAATTCGGTTGAGGATGATTATTCGAAAGTATTACCGCTCTATAAATCCAGCAATCCATCGACTGCCACTGCTGCCAATGCTGAAATGGAAAATGCCATTCTGAAAGGCTCGAAACTCATTCAGTCGCATTCCATCACAAAAAAACCAAAACGTCGGAAAAACCGCAGCAAATCCTACATTCGTTTTGCCAGTCAGGAAGAATTTAATAACTGGATTGACGATGCTTATGTCTTAATGGGGAAAGCCTATTTCTATAAAAAAAATTATTCGTCGGCCATTGAGAATTTCGGATATGTTTTGCGAAAATTTCCTGAAGATGATTCCCGTTATACGGCATCCATCTGGTTAATACGCTGTTATACCGAAATGGAACGCTATGTTGAGGCATACGAAATGATTCAGCAGATGCAAAACGATGAGGGCTTTCCACGAAAACTGGAAGGCGAACTTGCCGCAGTGACTGCTGATTATTATGCCAAACAACTTTATTTTACTGAGGGAATTCCTTTCCTGACCATTGCCGTTAAAAATTCAGGAAAAAAGGAAGATCGCCTGAGGTATAAATATGTGTTGGCCCAATGGTACCAGGAAATGGGAAATACCGAAAAAGCTTCTGAAACTTTCAGAGAAGTTACCCGAATGAATCCACCCTACAAAATGGCATTCAACGCGCACATCAGTGCAGCCGGAACATTTAATGGAACCGGTGATGCTGAAAAGCTAAAAAAGGAACTTCGGAAGATGCTTCGCGACAAGAAAAACCGGGAATTCCGCGATCAGATTTATTTTGCGATGGGTAATATTTCGCTCAAGGAAGGGAATAAAAAACTGGCTAAGGATGAATACATGAAATCGGCTTCGCTGAGTGTGGACAATCTTTACCAGCGTGCACTTTCGTGCTTAACCCTGGCACAAATGTATTTTGAGGAACTCGAGTATAAAAAGGCACAAAGCTACTACGATAGCGCCATGGTGGTTATCGATGAAAAATATCCGAATTATCAGCAGATTTTCGACCGGCATAAAAGTTTAACCCGCCTGACCGACAATGTTTATACGGTTGAACGCGAAGACAGCCTTCAGCGGATTGCCCAAATGGATGAGCCGAGCCGGAATGCCCTGATTGATAAATGGATTCAGGAAGCTGGTGAAGCAGAGGCCAAAGCGAAGATTGCCGAAGCTGCCCGTATGATGGACCGGAATTATTTCAGGCAGAACGAAAACCGTTTTGGTTTAAGTCAGCAGCAACAGGGGGCAGGTTGGTATTTCTACAGCCCAACCACGGTTGCCTACGGAAAAGTTGAATTTGAGCGCCTGTGGGGAAAACGAAAACTCGAAGATGGCTGGCGCCGTTCTGACAAGACTACCTTTAACGAAGGTGCAACAGAAGAAGAAAAACAGGATTCGCTGCTGGTAGCCGGGCCTGAGGTCAAAAAAGTTACAGATCCAAAAAACAGGGAATTTTATACCCAGAATTTACCGGTTAACGATTCGCTCCTGAAGGTGTCGCATTCCAGAATCCGCAATGCCCTGTTTAATGCCGGTCGTATTTTTAAAACCGACTTTAACGATTTTCCCCGTTCAATTGAATCATTCGAAGACCTGAACAAACGATATCCGGACAATCTTTTTGCTCTTTCGTCGTGGTTCGAACTTTGGGATTTGTATACCAAACAACAGGATCAGGAAAAATCAGAATATTATAAAAATTTGATTGTCAGCAAATATCCGGATTCTAAATACGCCAAATATCTGCTGAACCCGAATTATTTCATTGAACTGGAAGCCCGGGCCGACAGCATGAACCGGATGTATCAGCAGGCGTTCCTCGAGTTTAAAAGCGGGCAGTATGCCAAAGCTGGTCAGGTGGCCAGTCAGATTTTACTCATGAACCCGGATAGTGTCCTGATCCCGAAAATTAAGTTCTTTCAGGCAATTGCCAGCGGAACTGCCGCCGACCGGCAAACATTTTCGAATTTGCTGACGGAATACATTGCTGCTTATCCTGAAGCTGAACCAAAACCATTGGCAGAACAAATCCTGAAACTGATTCAGGACAGCACCCTGGTCGACTACCAGAAAATGGTGGCTTCAGGCTATTTGAACGATCAGATTAAAAACAATGAATTGTTGCCCGGAAACCAAAAGGAAGCCGATGAGTTTAATGGCAAATTCTCGTACGATGAAGATTTGCTGCATTATTTCATAATTGCCTATCCGAAGGCAGCGAATGTTGATTTGAACCGCCTGAAATTTGATCTGGCAAATTACAACATCGACCATTATACCAAACTCGACTTTGACGTTGAAACACAAAGCCTGAATAACAATAGTTCCATACTTGTTGTTCGGTCCCTGGCGAATAAAGAACAGGGTTTAATATATTTCCGGTCGATCATCCGGAAAAGACCGGTTTTCGATGCCTTAAAAGATGTGAAATACGTTAATTTTATTGCGTCTTCAACGAATTTCAGGGCAATCACTGCCGATAAGGATTATGCCGAATATCTGAAGTTTTTTATTAAAAATTACAGTCATTTTATAACCGGTGATTTTACCGATGAACTAATTCCGGAGCCTGAAGAATTACTGGCCAAAGCCAGGGAAGAGGAGGAAATCCTGAAAGAGAAAGGTAGCTTTGTTACAGTTGCACCAACCGGTACAGGCGAGGATATCTATTCAGGAGTGGAAACCGGGGCACAGAATTTTGTCGTGGCCGTAAATGCCACCGAAGTGGGAATGAGACTGGTTGTGGCGGCATTCAACGGGCACAATAAAGATGAATACAAGCAGGCGAACCTCAATATCAGGCAAACCGCATTCGATGATTACCAGCTGATGATCGTGAGTTCGTTTAAAACGAAAGACGAAGCCATGAATTATTTTACCAAAGCGTTGGCTAACCGTAAGTTATTCAAGAGTCTGGATACCCTGAGCTATCGTAATTTTGTGATTACCGATGCCAACCTGAGAAAGCTTACCGAAACACGAAGAATTGCCGAGTACCAGAATTTCTTCAAGCTCAAATACATCAACGGAGCAAGTACTGCGGTAAAAACTCCGGAAAAAGTCAGCTATTCCGGACCGTACAATCCGAAAACCAACGGCACGCAATCGTTTATCCTGATTGTACCAAAAGAAGAAGTGAATCAGGAGAAATTGCTCGAAGCCATTACTAAATTCAATACTCAGAATTATGGAGATCAAGCCTTGAAAACAACTTCGGGTATGCTCGATGATTTCAGAATAATTGTGAAGGTTGAAGGACTTCAAAGTAAACAGCAAGGATTGGAATACCTGCGGGCAATTGCCGGTGATGATCAGGTTTATGGCCCGATGCAAAATGCGAATTACCGGAATTTTGTTATTTCTCCTGAAAATGAAGTCATCTTCAGGCAAAATAAAAATATCCTGACCTACATGGAATTTTACAAACAGTTCTATCTGAAGTAATGCCTGATCGTTGAGTTTGCCAGTGGGAGTTCTTATCAGCCAATCAGTTAAATTTTGTTAAGTCAATACTTTTTCCCTTTTGTAATTGTTTCTATGATTAAATGATTCGAAAGGAAGATAAATCCGGAAACTACCAGGTTTATCCGCCGCTTACAATTACATCAAAAGGGGGAAGTAGATTTTTTTTAGGACCTACCCGAAACTGGTATTTTCAGTATAACTTTCGGTTTTAACTTTTGCCTTTTAAAAAATTGGCAATATTATTGCCTGAAAACAGTTTTGAATTAAGATGATGCACGATGCGAATACACGAATCAGGAGTGTCCTTGATTACACGAACTTCAGGAAAAAAGCAGAAAACAAATAATTAGCACATGAAAAAGACAAAAATACTTTGGACAGACGACGAAATCGATTTACTGCGGGCTCACATTATTTTTCTTCAGGAAAAAGGATTTGAGGTACAAACAGCCAACAACGGAAATGATGCCGTTGAGCTGGTTAAAAAAGACTTTTTCGACATCATATTTCTGGATGAGAATATGCCGGGAATGAGTGGTTTACAAACACTGAACGAAATAAAAACCATCGATCCGAACGTGCCGGTGGTGATGATCACCAAAAGTGAGGAAGAGGATATCATGGACGAGGCGATCGGTTCGAAAATGGCTGATTACCTGATCAAACCGGTAAATCCGAAACAAATCCTGCTGACCATTAAGAAAAATGTCGACCAGCGCAGGCTGGTAACCCAGCGCACAACATCAGCCTATCAAAGTGAGTTCGGTAAAATCGGGATGCAAATCAGCGACCGTCTATCTTTTCCGGAGTGGGTTGAGGTGTATAAAAAACTGGTGTTTTGGGAGCTTGAATTAAGTACTTCCGAGGACTCGGCGATGGACGATGTGTTAAAGATGCAGAAGTCGGAAGCCAACAATTCGTTCGCAAAATACATCCGAAACAATTACCAGTCGTGGTTTAGCGGAAATGCCAAGGATAGGCCGATGCTTTCGCCGGATATTTTCAGAAAAAAGATTATTCCTTTGGTTGATGCCGGAAATAAAGTTTTTGTTCTGGTCATCGACAATTTGCGGTTCGATCAGTACAAGGCTCTGGCTACCGTGCTGAATAATTATTACCACGTTGAGGATGAAGATTTGTACTGCAGTATTTTGCCAACAGCAACACAATATGCCCGAAACTCGATGTTTGCCGGATTAATGCCAGCCGAAATCGAAAAGCTGTATCCTGAATATTGGGACGATGATGACAATGAGGGCCATAAAAACCGGTTCGAATTTGAATTGCTGCAAAAACAGCTGGCCCGGATAGGTAAATCGTATAAGTTGTTCTTCGAAAAGATAACGAATGTGAAGGGCGATAAAAAGATGAGTGATTACTTGGGAAATATTCTGCAGAGCGACCTTTCGGTCATGGTTTTTAATTTTGTGGATATGATCTCGCATGCCCGTACCGAGATGGATATGATTAAGGAACTTGCCGGCGATGAATCGGCTTACCGGTCGTTGACGCTGAGCTGGTTTAATCACTCCTCGCTGCTCGATTTACTGAAACTTCTGGCCGAGAACAAGGTGAAAGTGGTGCTGACTACCGATCATGGGGCAATTCGGGTCGATACTTCGCAGAAGGTGATCGGTGACCGGGAAACGAATACCAATCTTCGGTATAAACTGGGGCGGAATCTGAACTATAAATCGAAATCGATTTTCGATGTTAAAAATCCGGCGAGCATTTATCTGCCGTCAAGGAATGTCAGCACATCGTATATTTTTGCCACGAATACCGACTTTTTTGCCTATCCGAACAACTACAATTATTACGCGCAATATTACCGGAATACGTTTCAGCACGGAGGCATTTCGCTTGAAGAAATGATCATCCCATTGGTTACCTTAACTCCAAAAGGCAGGGAGTAATAAAATAAGGAAGGTGCATTTCGACGAGAAATGCACCTTCCTTATTTTATGGACAGTGAATTTGTTTATTCGCTCTGCTTGTCGCCCTTTAATTTTTTGTCGCGTAGTTTTTTATATTTTTTGTTTGCAAAAACAAATTCCTGAAGTTTCTGGTTTTGGGCATAAAGAATTTCGTGCCGGTTTCCTTCCCAGCAGGTTTCTCCTTCTGAAATGAACAGAATATTATCACCGATTTCCATCACCGAATTCATGTCGTGCGTATTGATGATGGTGGTGATCTGCAGGTCAACCGTAATCGAATGGATCAGCTCGTCAATCACCATGGAAGTTTCAGGATCCAATCCCGAGTTTGGTTCGTCGCAAAACAGGTATTTTGGATTTTGTACAATTGCACGTGCAATGGCAACACGTTTTTGCATTCCACCCGATATTTCCGAAGGAAAAAGTTTGTTTGCATTGCTGATGTTAACGCGTTCGAGACAAAAATCAACTTGTTTCTGTTTTTCCGAAGCAGTAAGAACCGAGAACATATCCAATGGAAACCGGACGTTTTCTTCCACGGTCAACGAGTCGAACAAGGCGCCGCCCTGAAAAACCATACCCATTTCCTGACGCAGTTTTTTACGCATTTTCTGGCTCATGGACGTAAAGTCACGGTCGTCGTAAAAGATCTTTCCTTTGTCAACTTCATGCAAACCAACAATTGATTTGAGCAAAACAGTTTTGCCCGATCCGCTTCGTCCGATAATTAAATTTGTGACACCTTTGTTGAAGACCGTGGAAATATTTTTTAATACATCCTGTGTTTCAAAGGATTTGTATATGTTTTGAATTTTGATCATCTAGAAAAGTAATTGGGTTAAAATCAAATCCCAAACCAGGATCAGAATGTTGGTATTAACTACTGCACGCGTACTCGCCGAACCAACATCAAAAGCTCCGCCTTCAACGGTGTAGCCAAAAAAAGCGGCAACCGAAGCAATCAGGAATCCAAAGACCAGGCTTTTTATCAGCGAAAAGGTGACATAGTACGGTGTGAATGAGGATTGAATGCCCATCAGGTAATCGGTTACCGAAACCGCGCCAACTGCCGGGCCGACAATCATTCCACCCACCAGGCCGAAAAATACACTTAAAATAAAGAGAAACGGGAACATCAGCACTACGGCGATTATTTTTGGCAGAATCAGGTAGCTGGCCGAATTTACTCCCATTATTTCGAGCGAATCGATCTGCTCGGTTACTTTCATACTTCCGATTTCAGAAGTGATGTTTGAGCCGATTTTACCTGCCATGATCAGCCCCATGATGGTTGAGGAGAATTCAAGAATCAGAGAATCACGGTTCCCCAAACCGATCAGGGTGTTTGGCAATAAAGGATTGTTCATGTTGTAGGCAACCTGCAGGGTCATAATTCCGCCCATAAAAATCGAAATAACAGCAACAATACCCACCGATTTTACTCCCAGGTTATCAATCTCGTTAAACGTTTGGCGCAGATAGATACTGTGTTTTTCGGGTTTGCTGAAAACTTTATACAGAAGTGCAAAATATTGGCCTGTCTGGTTGAATATATTCATTGGCTTGTCAACTTTAAAAACGCATTCATGTGAATATTCCTGATGTTACTGTTCCAAATAACTGAAATTCAGAAACTAAATTTTTACTGATTTGGTTTCGTATCAATTTTGAAACGTTTAAAGTTACGAATAATCCAAAAACAGGTGATTTTTCACGGGTTTTAATTTTAATCTCAGTATCTTGAACATGGTTTTGAAAAAATAAACCGCAGCTAACGAGAGAGAATAATCGCAGAGGATTGTAAATATGTTGAAGGTAAACAGGTAAAGTTATGAATGATACATATTGTGTAATAATGGCGGGCGGAATTGGCAGCCGGTTCTGGCCGCTGAGCAAAAGTAAAATGCCAAAACAGTTTTTGGATATTCTGGGAACCGGACGTACTTTTCTTCAGCAAACCTACGACCGGTTTAAAACGATTTGTCCGAATGAGAATTTTTATATTGTTACCAGTGTCGACTATAAGGACCTCGCTTTAAATCAATTGCCCGAATTAAGGGAAGATCAGATCCTGCTCGAACCTTTGCGCCGAAATACGGCACCTTGTATTGCTTATGCCTGCTATAAAATTCAAACCATTAATCCTGAAGCCAGGGTTATTGTTGCGCCTTCGGATCATCTTATTTTACATGAGGAGGCATTCATTGGTGAAGTTAATAAGGGCCTCGAATTCATTCAAACGAACGATGCACTTCTTACCCTTGGAATTACGCCAAACCGTCCTGAAACCGGCTATGGTTATATTCAGATTGAAAGTGCCAATCCGGTTGGTTCGATCGATAATCTGCATAAAGTGAAAACTTTCACTGAAAAACCGGACATCGAATTAGCAAAGATTTTTATTGATTCCGGAGAGTTCTTTTGGAATTCGGGTATTTTTATCTGGTCGCTGAGATCGATTCTTTCTTCCTTCGATACACATTTAAGTAATGTTTCCGAATTGTTTAAAAAGGGAATGAAACTGTACGGAACATCTGATGAAGTAGCCTTCCTGAATAAAACTTATTCTGAATGTCAGAATATTTCGATTGATTACGGGATCATGGAAAAGGCTGAAAACGTATTTGTTTTGTGTTCCGATTTTGGATGGAGCGATCTGGGAACCTGGGGATCACTTTATGACAATTCGGAAAAAGATTCTACAGGCAATGTTGTTGTTGGTGAAAATGTAATGATTTACGATTCGAAAAACTGCATTGTAAACATGCCAAAAGAGAAACTTGTGATTTTACATGGCCTGAAAAATTTCATCGTTGTTGAATCGGAAGGAACCCTGCTGATTTGTAAAAAGGATAATGAACAACAAATCAGGCAATATGTAAACGATGTAAAAATGAATAAAGGTGAGGATTATGTCTGATTTCATCAGGATATAAGGGAAGGTATTTTTACGAATCCCTTTTTTATTGTCCGGTAATTTTGGTTACTCGTAATATTTGGGCTTAAACGTGCTGCGTACACAGCGAAACCCGATGTATGATTTTGCCGAATCCTGGTATTCGAAACTGCGGGTTGATACTTGGATGTAATAGGCAATGTCTTTCCACGAACCTCCACGGATGACTTTTCTTTTAAGTGCAGGCTGGTCATCGGATTTGGCATTGTACTGAAAATCGGGACTGAAGTCGCTAATTATTTCATATCCGGACTCATCATAAGCATTTGAGGTCCATTCAGCAACATTTCCGGCCATATCGTAAAGGCCATAAGAATTTGGAAGGTAGTTGGCAACTCGTTTGGTGGTTATGTTTTCTTTGCTGTCAGAAACGTAGTTTCCTCTCATTGGCTTAAAATTCGCTAAAAAACTTCCTCCCTGATTTCTTGTGTAATAACTTCCCCAGGGGTACAGGGTCATCTGATGGCCACCGCGGGCTGCATATTCCCATTCAACTTCGGTGGGCAAACGATAATCCATTACTCCTTGATTTTTAAGTATTTCCTGATAAGTATTCAGTTGTTTGGTCCGCCACTGGCAGAAAGCTTTTGCCTGGGCCCAGGTTACCCCAACGACAGGATAATCGTCGTATGCAACATGTGAAAAATATTTCTCGGTCAAAGGTTCGTTGTAAGAAAACGTATAATCCCTCACCCAAACCAGAGTGTCCGGATAAATTGGAGTTGATTCGCGCATGACGAAGGAAGACCGGTTCTGAATGGGATTTTCGGCACCTTTTGTATCCGTCACTTTTCCGGCATAACTTTGTGTTTCGAAATTATAGCTATTTGTTCTTTTTGCCGCCTGACGGTAATCGATCCAATAATATTCATATCGGAGTTTTCGGGCATCAATTTCTTTTTTATTAAAGAACCGTTCGTTTTCCGGAATGAATAATTCTTCAAGTGCAGATTGATAATCCGGATTTTTCCATTCGATGGGTTCGAGCCAGTTCAGATGAGGAGTTTCAAGAATAGTTCCCTTTCGATCTTCAGTAATCATAAATTCGGGGATCGATTCGGAAAGAAGCTGACGGGCTATCGAATCTCTTACCCAGTATACAAATTGCCGGTATTCGTTATTTGTGATTTCGGTATCATCAATCCAGAATGATGGAACTGAAATAGTTCTTGTCGGAGTATTGGCATTGTCGATTTCCTGATCCGATGGGCCAATGTTCATACTTCCTTGTTTGATGAAATTCATTCCGTATGGAATCGGTTCAAAGTAAGGTTTTCTGTCCTGGGCACTTGTAAGCTGACTGGTCCAGTCACGGCTGCAGGAACCGAAAAGGAGAGAGGCAAACAAAACGATTAACAGATTTCTATACATGCTGTTCAGATCCCGTATTAAACAAAAGAATTGCTTTTTAGATAAACTTAGAAAGCAGAATTTTATTGTTTTGTATTATTCCATTCAAAAAAAAAGCCTTATCAGGGATTTCCCATAAGGCTCATTCTTATGTCTTTAGTTCTTAATATTCCCAAAGATTCTGCTCGTAATCAAAAATTGTGTTTTCGATTCTTTTGCTTTCGAGCATGGCATCTTTACCACTCAAATACTGGCTGATGTCACGGTTGTTGTAAATATTTTCTTCTTTTACGATATAGGAATTAAATTTCCGTTTCAGAAAAATATCGTCAAAAGATGCATTACGTGCGGTATTTTGAGGGTTAAATATTTCATTTCCGGCCAAAAGATCCCGGGCTTCGGGATAATAAATCCAAAATACCTGCTGACGTTGAACATCTTCCTGATTGATATCTTCATCACGGAAATATTCACGGATCGGACAAATGCCAATAACTCGTACATTCATGGAAGATGATTGTTTATCAAAATACCACTCTTCTTTAAGCATGAATTGTTTGATTTCTCCGGCACGGATTTCTCCGGGTACCACTTTCTCGACTAATTCACCGGTATCAACATCTCTGATTTTGCGCGTACGGGTAGTAGCTCCAAATGCTTCCTTCACTTGTTCGAAGGTCATGGGAATTTTAAATTCATCGTCATTCTTGGCATCATAAGCAGTTAATTTACCATTTTTGATTCCTTCGAGAAACAAATTAACCAGATTGTATCTGCCTTCAATCTCTTTTGTAGGAAAATACAGGGGTTGATTTATCTTCTCGCGCAGGTCGATGATTCGCCATACTTTCTTTCTCCACATGACATCTGCTTCTCTGACAAAAGGTAACGAAGTTGGTTTACGGTTATACAGATCAGTCCTTTTATAGGCACCATCAATAACCTGAGCTTTTGCTTCCTGTTTGGGAACTCCAAACATCAGAGCCAATCCTCCAAAGAATATTAGAATCTTTTTCATGACTATTTTATTTTTATTCCGATTGGAGATAATGGCCGTGTTGATCCATCATCGCCTTTCGCCATAATATTATCAATATATATTGTGCTTCCGGCACTCAACGATTTGAAGAAACCTTTTTGTTCATCGGTAAAACGGTTTGATTTCGATGATGTTGCTTTTACATAGGTTCCACTAAAGGTGATATCAAATTGAGTAACCTTGAATTTTAAATCGAAATCAAAATCCTTTAATTCGGCAAATATTCCATCTTCAGCCATTAAATCCTCTTTTCGTAATGTACCTCCATTTAATCCTCCAACTGTAGCCACCGGTGGTGGAACTTCTTTAACTCTAAATGGCATAGAGCCCATATTCTTTTTTTCTCCATTCATCAGGGCGATAACAGAGATGGATGTATTTTTCGCAAGAGCATCCAGTTTCGAAGGGTAAACAATGTATTCATCTCCATTTTTCTCAAAGCGTCCATTGTTAAATGAGATCTCTAAATTTTGAGATGGTACTCCAGGTACCGATATTTTAACCGGATTGGCAATACCCATGTATAACACATTCATTTTTGTTGGAGAAATAGTTACGCTTGGTTCTCCAACCTGATATTCCCCTTCAAAGGGGTAACTGTTGATGTTGCCTTCAGGATTTTTATATTTAATCAGACCTCCCCATTTAAATGTACCAACCTGTGCGGCTGTTGTTTTAAAGATACCTTTTCCTTCTTTCATAGCCAGTTTGTTGTTTCCAACAAAAATTTCAGGCTGTTGGGTAGTGTCTTCTGCAGCAAGAAAAATCTCTGCTTCAAACTGATCTCCTTTTAACACATAAGTTGATTTTGCCAGGATTCTTGCTCCGAGCCGGTTGAATTTAAACGAAGTTGCATCGATTTGACTGTAGAGAGAGGTAATGACGTTTGTTTCCGCATTCTGGATGTCAATCTGCATTTTCGAAAGCAAGGTAATTACTGCGATCAAAGGTTTACTTTCAAAATGAAGAACTTCCCATGTTTTGCGTTCTCCACCTTCTTTCAAATTCATCTTTTGGTCTTGAGTGTCGAGCTGTTTGATGATATTCTCAATAAGTGGTGATCCTTCTTCCAAATAAGAGGTAAGAAAATCCCGGTAATTGTTAATCTCAGTTCTCAATTCCGATGCGTTTTTCTGCATGATCATGATTTCCGAAGGGGTATTCAAATCATCTTCCTTTTTTATCAGAATCGTGTCGCCACTATTGTTTACAATGTAGGGTTCGTCCGGAGAAAGAACAAAACCTGTCTCCATGTCTTTTAGAGGGATCCCCCCTGAAGCTCTGACCAATTTTTCTTTCAGATCTACAATTCTGGAGCTGAGCTCTTTTGTTTTTTGCCGAACCTGATCAGCTTTATCTTTCCATTCTTTTACTTTGGTCGGATTTTCCATGAAAGCGGCATCAAAAGCTCCATAGATCTGGTCATTCTTGCGGTGTACGTTTGTGAGTGTCTGTGTCAAACTGGCATCAACGATCCGGAATGATTCCAAAACCTCTGAAGCCACGTTTAGTGCCAACATCGCTGTCAACACCAGATACATCATATTTATCATTTTTTGCCTGGTAGATTCCGGGCAATTTTTACTCGACATAGTCTTCGCTCTATTAGATTACTTCTTCTTATAATTCATGGCACCAAGCATGTTCCCATAAATTGAATTAAGATCATCCAGATGTGAATTCAATTTTTCTGCATTTTCCTTGTATTTTTTCATCTCCTGAACTGATGATGCAATGATCTGGTTCATCTGATTAAATTCTTCAAAGAATTTGGTTGATGCCTGAACTTGTTCTGCTGTACCTTTCAACTGTCTTTCATAAGTACCATTAAGAGATTCGATATTTTTATTCAGTTTGCTCAGGTTTTCACCATAACTTAAAGAATTCATATCCAAATCTTTGAATCCTTTTTCGATCGATCCTGAAAGCTTCTGGTATGAATCAACAAGTTTACTGCCTGACTCATCAATCTGTTTGGTGAATTTAACACTTGATTCATTCAATTTCGATAACATGCCTTCACCGGTTTCCGAAATTTTATGTGCAGTATTGCTATATGTGTTAACTAATTCTCCGATTGAGTTATTGATGGTTGTATTGGCCTGCGTGTTCATTTCTGAAAATGCCATCATCGATTCTGACGCTGAATTCAGATTTCGCACATAGACATCGGTAGCCAGTGTGGCAGTTGAGATGTCGCTGATCCCAGAAGCTGTATTTGAAAGGTCAATTAAACTCTTGCCAATTTTAGCGAGCAGTTCTGGAGTAATGTTTGTACTGCTCAGTATCGAATCAAAACTGCTCTTCAAATCAGTCTGAATGTCTTCCACAGGCTCCTGTAATTCAAAATCTTCCTGTAATTCGGGATAAACTTTGGTCCAGTCGGGTTGTTCCAACGGTGCTTCGAAGGCTGACAGGAAAAAGATAAATGCTTCGGTCAATAAACCGATGGTAAGCATAATCCCTGAATTTTTCCAATGCTGTAATTTAAACAGTGCTCCAATAAGTACTAAGGCTGCACCCCAGCCATACACATAACCCATCAGTACTTTCCACCTCTTTGACTTAAGTATTTCGCCAATATTCATGTGATTTTGATTAAGTTCGATTTTTAAAATTCATTTCCAAAAGAAGAACGAACACAACGGAATCCGATATACGATTTTGTTGTATCCTGATATTCAAAGCTCCTGGTGGAGACTTGAAGAAAAGCTGCAATATCTTTCCATGATCCACCGCGGATAACTTTACGTTTCATTGCTGGTGAATCTTCTGGTTTTGCATTGTATTCGAAATTTGGGTTAAAGTCATTGATGTACATATAGGCAGATTCGTCATATGCAGTACTTGTCCATTCCGCGACATTACCTGACATATCATACAGGCCATAATCATTTGGATCGTAACTTCCAACTTTCATGGTTGCCATTCCGCCGTCTTCAACATAGTTGCCTCTTAAAGGCTTGAAGTTTGCTAAAAAGACCCCATCCTGTTTCCGGGTATAATATCCTCCCCATGGATACATGGAAAGTTTCCGGTCTCCACGTGCGGCATATTCCCATTCAACTTCAGTAGGCAAACGGTAATCGTGCAGGGTTGCTTCTCCACGGCTGGATAAGAAATCGTTGTGCAATTTGGTTCTCCAGTGACAAAATGCTTTGGCTTGTTTCCATGCAACTCCAACAACCGGGTAATCATCAAATCCGGGATGCCAGAAATAGCGGGTAGCCCAGGGCTCATTGTATGAGAAGGTGAAATCTCTGATCCAGCACAACGTGTCAGGATAAATATTTACCTGATCCCGCAAAATGAAAGAGGACCGGTTCTGAATGTTCTCTTCTTTCCCTTGTGAATTAACAACTGTTCCGTTATAACTTTGAGTTTCATAGTTGTACATGTTTACACGGCGGGCGGCCTGTTTAAGGTCAATCCAGTGATACTCGTAGAACAATTTACGGGAATCAATTTCTCGTTTATTGAAAAATCGTTCATTCTCCGGAACAAACATTGGTTCGAGTATATCCGTGTAATCAGCATTATCCCATTCCAGTTTTTCTTTCCAGTTGATTCGAGGCGGATCGACCGGATTTCCTTTCCGATCTTCGCTGATCATAAATTCAGGAAATTGCTCTGACAAAAGTGTCCGGGCAATCGAATCTCTGACCCACTGAATGAACTGTCTGTATTCATTGTTGGTGATTTCAGTATCATCCATCCAGAAAGCATCAACGGAAACTGTTTTGGCTGGTGTGTTTGACTCAGTTACATCCTGATCGTTTGGACCAAGATTAAATGATCCCCTGTGAACAAAGGTCATCCCGTAAGGAGTTGGTTCAAACCATTTTCCTCTTCCCTTTATTCCTGTTAGTTCTCCATTGCCTGATTTGTTACAACTATTTAAGGTAACAATGGCTAATACGACTAACCCAATAGAAAAATGTTTTTTCATAGTACATCTATATGTTGTAACTAATATTTCCTTTTATAAGTATCTGATACTTTTATATTTTTTATTTCTGTTTTTACCTAAATCGATGCTGTAATTAAGGCAAATTTCATGTGATCCGTTTCCAAAACCGGCCAGCGCTGATGTCATGATATCGTAAGCATAGCCAACTTTTAATCCATTGTTTAATTCAAAACTGATTAGAACTCCAACTGCATCGTTGATCCGATAATTTAATCCTGCAGAGAATCGTTTTTTATAAACTACATCCATCGTTATATCTGCCTGATAACTTGCTACATCCGTTTTAAAATAAATGGCAGGCCGTAATTCAAATAACGGATCTGTCAGGCTGATATTGTAACCTGCAGACAGATAATAATGTCGTGCCAAAAAAGAACGAGCCGATTCACCGAGCAATATTGATGCCTGATTGATGTGTGTAACCGAGGCTCCAATAAAATAATCGTTTGAACGCAAATATATTCCAAATCCTAAATCGAAGGCCAATTGACTGGCTTCCGACTGAGGTACTCCCGGATCAGAATCCAGGGGATCATGGATGTCACTTTCAGGAGTTGTCCATGTTCCATTGACCGACATGTTGTAAAATCCCAGGCTGGTCCCTATTCCCAAATCGCCAAATATCGTTTTTTTACGATATGCATAATCAAAACTAACCGAAATATTTTTCTGAAATCCTAACTCATCGCTTATTACATTTAAGCCTATTCCGCTGTTCAGTCCAAATAATTCGGTTGCTCCGCCTGCACTGAATACCAATGTTTTAGGTGATCCAATAATCCCATCCCACTGATATCGGTTTAATATGGTGCCATTTATTATTCCATCGCTTCCTGCATATCCAGGATTTACAGTTAATTGTGTTAATCTGTTAAAACTGAACTGCGGATCTTGTTGGGCAATCGCGGCTAAGATAGCTATTATATATAAAAATAAAAAGCAAAATAATTTTTTCATAAAAGCACAATTGTGACTGCGTTTACCCACATTTGCGTTCAGTAAAATAATTTAAAAACAATACTGTACCTGGATAGCAAATGTCTACAAATTCAATGAACGCAGTTTTAAATTATTTATTTTGTCTTTTATATAACTTACGTACGTTCTTCCACCACCTGTCGGGTATTTCACCATGTGATGCATTTTTATAATCATCTTCATCACAGGGTATTATATACATTTCGTTGTTCCTTTCTTCATAATCAGATATTTCCATCCACCATCTGCCGGTAATCCGGCTTTGAAAGAAAACCAAAGTCATGCTAATATCCGACATATCCACCATAAACTGATTAAAGTCTTCAGAATCATCTGTTGGGTCTTCAGGTTTTCGGTTCGAAAATCCTTCAATAAAATGCCAGACAATTTGAGCCATTAGGTTTGTTGAATTTGCCGAAAGGTCTTTTTCAGGCATCAGGTTAAAGAAGCCTGCAATTTTTAATTCGTCACTTGTTCCGGCATACCTGGCTATCTGACAGGCTTCTTCTGAATATAATCCGTTCGACGATGCAATGAACTGACCCTGAGCATCCATGTACCGAATGGCATTCAAATCAAAACTGAAAATGTGTGCATTACGAAGGATGGGTTCGACCGATGTCAGATCATATCTGATTTGCCCAAGTCTTTTCAAATCACGGTGAAAGGAATTGTACTGGTCAATGTCGGTTGCATCGACCAGGTAATTCTGGTATGCAAGTGTGGTAAACGAATACAGGTTTGGTTGTTTTTCGAAAATTAAATTCAGGTAATTTTCAGAATTAATGGATTTTATTCCTTTTCTGAAGTCTAATTTCGGATCAACGGTGACCATGTTGAATAAGCGGCCTTCAAATGCTTTGGTCATCCCAAAAGTTAAATCCTGACTGCCACCCAATACAATTAATGTTTGATTGTTTTCCAGAATCTGTTCACAGATGTCGCGCAGGGCAAAATAAGTGTCTGTGACTGTATGTCCGATTTTTAGATTGCCCAGATCCAATATCTTTAAACGTGGGGCAATTCTGTTCAGATTGTATAAATGTTTTCTGATTTCATCCGGAGCCAGTGAAGAACCGGCAACAACCGAATTTCGATCTTCTTCCACTCCAATAATTATCAGATCTGCTTTTTCGGGCTTTATTTTATCCTGATTTTTTTCTAAAAGTGTACCCAGTGTATGTTTTTTGTTTGCCCATAAAGCACACTCAAACATTTCGAAATCAACAGGATCAAAATAATGTTGCAAATCCATTTTTATAATTTTTTCAGAAGTTGAAAATACTGTTTTAAATAAAAGGGGCAAACAAAAATCTGTTTACCCCATTAATTTATTTTTTTCGTGGTTTCTTCGGAGCTGGTTGCTTTTCAATAAGCTTCATACATTCTTCGAAAGACAATGCTGTGGCATCAGTAGTTTTCGGGATTTTGTAATTGTTCTTTTTGAATTTAATGTAAGGTCCCCATCTTCCATTCAGAATTTGTATTTCAGGATCTTCTTCAAATGTTTTTATTAAGGCGTTCTGATCTTTTTCCCTTTTAGCTTCAATCAGTTCAATTGCCCTGTCAAGTTCAACGGTATATGGATCATCAACATCTTTTTCAAGCGAAATAAATTTACTGTCGTGTCTGATGTATGGGCCAAACCTGCCAATGGCAACACTTACGGTTTTCCCTTCATAATCGCCAAGTGTTCTGGGAAGTTTAAACAATTCCAATGCATCTTCCATGGTAATGGTTTCAAGATGCTGTCCGGAACGCAAACTTGCAAATTGTGGTTTTTCGCCTTCTTCAGTTACTTCGCCGAGCTGAGCCAGTGGGCCAAATCGTCCGATTTTTACCGATACTTCTTTTCCTGAAGTTGGGTCAATGCCTAAAATCCGAACTCCATTGGTTCGTTCTGCTTCGTTTAATGCATTGTCGACTTTTGAATGGAACGGATCATAGAAACTTTCAATCATTTTATTCCAAACCAGTTCACCATCAGCAATTTCGTCAAATTCTTTTTCGACTTTAGCTGTGAAATTGTAATCCATGATCAGGTCGAAATAACGAAGCAGAAAGTCGGTAACAACCATGCCAATGTCAGTTGGGAACAGTTTTGATTTTTCGGCTCCTGAAGTTTCTGTTTTGATCTTTTCGGTGATTTTTGTTCCGGTTAAGATTAAATCGGTGTATTCACGGTCAAAACCTGGCCGGTCTTCTTTAACCACATAACCGCGGTTTTGCACGGTAGTGATGATTGGCGCATAAGTTGACGGCCTTCCGATTCCCTGTTCTTCAAGTTTTTTTACTAAGCTGGCTTCGGTATATCGTGGAGGTTTCAGCGCGAAACGTTCGGTTGCCTGAATATTTTTTGCGCGCAGGATTTGTTTCGCAGTTAATGGGGGCAATAATCCTTTGGTTCCTCCATTCTGATCTTCATCGTCATCGGATTCGATGTATACCCGAAGAAAACCATCAAAAATCAGAACTTCACCCGTGGCGATAAATTTTTCTGATGAGTTCGACAGATCAATGGTAACGGTGGTTTTTTCCAGTTCAGCCTCACTCATTTGTGAAGCGATGGTCCGTTTCCAGATCAGTTCGTATAGTTTTTTCTCCTGATTGGTTCCTGAAATTTCTTCCTGATCAAGGTAGGAAGGACGAATTGCCTCATGTGCTTCCTGAGCACCCTTGGCTTTTGTTTTATATTGGCGAACCTGGTGGTATTTTTCACCATGCATCTGAATAATCTTCTGCTTGGCGGCATTTATAGCCAATCCGGAAAGATTAACCGAGTCGGTACGCATGTAGGTGATTTTCCCTGATTCATAAAGTTTCTGGGCAACACTCATCGTTTGTGAAACCGAAAAGCCAAGTTTCCGGCTGGCCTCCTGCTGAAGTGTTGAAGTAATAAATGGCGGAGCTGGTGAGCGGCGTCCGGGTTTTTTTACCACATCGCTGATCTGGAATTCAGAGTTTTTACATTTTTCGAGAAAAGCATATGCTTCGTCCCGGGTGTCGAAACGTCGGTTAAGTTCCGCTTTCAGTTCCGTAATTTTTCCATCTTTTTCAGGAACAAGAAAATTGGCTACCACCTTAAATGCTGAAGTCGAATTAAAATTGATTATTTCACGTTCCCGGTCTACGATTAGCCGGACAGCCACCGATTGTACCCTTCCGGCAGAAAGTGAAGGTTTTACTTTTTTCCACAATACCGGCGAAACCTCGAAACCTACAATGCGGTCTAGAACCCGACGGGCCTGTTGCGCATTAACCAGATTAATATCCAATGGCCGGGGATTTTGTACGGCCTGTAAAATGGCATCTTTGGTAATTTCGTGAAATACAATTCGTTTGGTTTTCTCCGGATCAAGATTTAAGGTTTCCATCAGGTGCCACGAGATCGCTTCTCCCTCGCGGTCCTCGTCAGATGCGAGCCAAATCGTTTTCGATTCCTTTACAAGTTTCTTTAATTCGGCAACTAATTTTTTCTTATCAGCTGAAATTTCATATTTGGGGGTGAAATTATTTTTGATATCGATTCCAAAATCTTTTTTCTCAAGATCCCTGATGTGCCCCATGCTGGAAGTAACATGAAAATCTTTTCCTAAAAATTTCTCGATCGTTTTTGCTTTCGCAGGTGACTCTACAATAACCAGGTTTTCGTACATAGAACAGTTTATTTTTGTACTGAATTCAAAATTTTGTGCAAATTAAAGAAAAGGAAACGCTAACTTCAAAATTAAATTCAATATATTTTCGATTCATATTTATTTGAAAATGATTTATTTATTCGATTTGGCTGGAAATTGACAGGTAAATACCTACCTGATTTATGCGGTAAAATTTCATATTTAATACACGTATTTGGCATCGGTTAACGGTCTTATCCTGTGGACTTTGAATCACTCATTTTTATCTTGGTTCAGCTTTCTTTAAATTGGTATACCAGAGTCGTAAATTCAGCGTTTATCCCGATACATTCCTGAAAATGTAATTCAAATGCGTTTATTATCTTTGTCCGTTCAAAACGAAATTATTTCTGATGGAAAAAGAATTATCCACCTATAAAAGATACCTGAAAATTTTCTGGATTGTTTTTATATCCGGTATATCATCTGTAATTCTGCTGTTCTTTATGATTGCCCAGGGTTGGTTGGGTTTCATGCCAACTTTCGAAGATCTGGAGAATCCAGAAAATCTTTTAGCCTCACAGGTTATTTCAGCCGACGGAATCGTTCTGGGAAAATATTTCAAGGAGAACCGTAGTTTCGTGAATTACGATGAACTTAATCCTGATTTGTTAAATGCTTTGGTGGCTACGGAGGATGTTCGCTTTTTTAAACATTCAGGAATTGATTTACGTGGATTGTTTCGTGTTTTAAAAGGAGTGGTAACTGCCAATACCAATGCAGGCGGTGGAAGTACGATTAGCCAGCAGGTGGCTAAAATGCTTTTTCCACGCAACAATCTCGACAATAAACTCGAACTTGTAATTCGGAAATTTAAGGAATGGGTGATTGCGGTGAAACTTGAAAAAAGTTATACCAAGGAGGAGATACTGACCATGTATCTGAATAAATACGATTTTCTAAACCTTGCAGTTGGCATCAAATCGGCAGCTGCTATTTATTTCAATACCACTCCTGATTCCCTAAAACTTGAACAGGCTGCGATGCTGATCGGAATGGCTAAAAATTCATCCCTATATAACCCGCTGCGCAGACCGGAATTAACCCTGAACCGAAGGAATGTGGTTTTATCACAGATGAAGAAATACGGTTACATTACCAGAGAACGCTTTGATTCACTTAAGGTTCTTCCATTGGGACTGGATTTTCACCGGGAAGATTTCAAATCAGGACTGGCTCCGTATTTCAGGGAATACCTTCGTGTTGCATTAAATGCCAGCAAACCAAATCGTAAGGAATATGGTTCCTGGCAGAATCAAAAGTTTAAAGAAGATTCAATCGATTGGGAAACCAATCCACTCTACGGATGGTGCAACAAAAACAAAAAGGCGGATGGCACAACTTATAATCTGTATCGGGATGGAATACGGATCGTGACTACCATCGATTCGCGGATGCAACATTACGCCGAAGAAGCTGTGGTTCACCATTTGAAAGACAACCTTCAGCCTTCGTTTACAAAACGACAGAAAAACCTTAAAAACAGACCATTCTCCAACGATTTATCCACCGCAACCGTAGATGGAATTTTGGATCAGTCGATCAGACAAACAGAGCGTTATCGCACGGCAAAACTAGACGGAAAATCATGGGATGAAATCAAACAGATCTTTAATACGCCAGTCGAAATGTCGGTGTTTTCGTACAAAGGCGATCGGGATACTATCATGACCCCATTGGATTCGATGCGTTATTATTACAGTATTTTGCGATCTTCATTCATGTCGATGGAGATTCGTACCGGACATGTAAAAGCTTATGTTGGCGGCCCCGATTATCAGCATTTTATGTACGACATGGTTAAAGGTGGAAAACGGCAGGTTGGATCGACTGTAAAACCATTTTTATACACGCTGGCTATGCAGAATGGTTTTGCTCCATGCAGCAAAGTACCCAATGTAAAGCAACAATTCATTTTACCTGATGGAAGGATCTGGGAAGCAAAAAACTCTTCGCCAACTAAGTTTGATGATAAGATGGTAACCTTAAAATGGGGTCTGGCACATTCGGTTAACCAGGTTTCGGCATGGGTTATGAAGCAGTTTAATCCGAAATCGGTGGTCGATGTGATGAAAAAAATGGGCATTTACAGTCCGATTGATCCTGTACCTTCGATGTTTTTAGGCACCTCGGATGTTACCTTATATGAAATGATTGGCGCTTACGGCACTTTTGCAAACAAGGGGGTTTATACCCAGCCTATTTTTGTGACCCGTATTGAAGACCGGCATGGAAATGTGATTTCAAGTTTCAGAGCAGAACGGCATGATGCCATTGACGAACAGACTGCTTATCTGATGATTGACCTGATGCGTGGAGTTGTGGATTACGGTTCTGGTGGAAGACTTCGCTGGAAACCCGAATATGGAGGTTTTAAAGGACCAATTGCAGCAAAAACCGGAACAACCCAGAATCACTCGGATGGCTGGTTCATAGGAATAACCCCTCAGCTGGTGAATGGATCATGGACGGGTGCAGAATTACGCAGTATTCATTTTGAAGATCTATCGACCGGACAGGGAGCAAATATGGCTCTTCCTGAATGGGGCTATTTTATGAGAAAAGTTTATGCTGATTCGAATTTGCCTTACCGTGATGATGCAGAGTTTGCGAAGCCGATTGATTTTTCGGTTAATGTAAACTGCGACGATGCTGAAAGTATTGAGCAGAATTTGGATAATTCAGAAGAATTCTTTTAATCGGGACATTGTATAAATAAAATAAGAGAGCCTGAATTTCACATTAAAGTGTAAAGATTCAGGCTCTCTTCTGTATAAAATAGATCAGGATCAATTCCCGCTTTCCAGTTGTTGGGTAATTTTATCGTTTACATTTTGATTTAAAAATTCAAGCGAATAAATGATAGCTTCAAGTTGTCGCAAATAATTCCGTTTATTGTTTTTTGGAGCATATACATCACCTTCAATAGTAACTACCCGGCGGCGGCTGGCATCTAAAACCGACAGACTGATAAACGGTCCGCCCATAAAGTCATTTTCAACCCGCCATAATCCACGCATTTCAGAGGCATAATTGCCATTGTATTTCAGAATATTAAAATCACGCGGGATCTCCATGTCGGTACTCATATAACTTCCGGGAGTTGGGCCTGAGACATATTTTTTAGTTATGAGGTTTCGTTTGGTAACCTGGTAATTGGAGGTGAAAATACTATCCGAATCATAAGGATAGGTATAAACAAGCAGGTTTTGAGTAATTAAAGGAGTGTCGTATCTGATCCAAACAAAGCCGGAGTCTTTTTTTACGATCTCGAATCCGTTTGGTACGTACAGTTTAATTTTATAATCATCGAGTAGGGTTTTGTAAACGCCTTTTTCGTATGCAGCTTTATACGTGCTTTGCAGCCGGTCTTTTTCAGCTCTTAGGAAAAAGGACATTATCTTATCACTATTGGCCTTAAAAATCTCTTCAAAGTTTTCGGGTGAGCTGGCCTGAATGTTGATTACCGCCTGAGGATATGCCCAGGTATCGTTGGTAAATTCAACTTTGGGTTCGGTATACGTTGGCGAAATTTTAACCGTCAGAATGTTTCTGCTGGTTTTGAAAAGATTGATAAATGCTTCGGGCGGAACATCAATCAGATTAAACATCGGTTCTTCCTGAGGTAATGAGGATTGTGGCTGGGCAAGGGTCTGACGGATTAATGAACCGGTCGGACCTTTCCAGATCTCTTTTCCGATCAGAACAACTACTTCACCGGATTTGCCTGTTATGGTTTCCATTTTGGCACCTGGCTTACTACTGCACGAAAACAGTAAAAATGAGAATATAACCAGTGCGGTCAGTTGATTTACAATGCGTTTCATAGGAATTTATTTTGGTGCAGATTTTTTATATCAAAAACCTTACCACAATCGGGCAATTAAAATTGATTGAATTAAGTCAGGATAAAAAAAAGGCAAAAAAAATCCCGCTGATTAGCGGGGTTTCTTTTTATTATTTTTCAATTTTCTCAGTGTCTTTTTTGGGTTCATCATCCGCTTTGGTCGCATTTTTAAATTCCTTAATTCCTTTTCCAAGACCTTTCATGAGTTCAGGAATTTTGGCTCCGCCAAACATCAGAACAACAACAACCAATACAATAATGAGCTCCTGAGGACCAATCATTCCGGCGATAATAAATAAGTTCATTTTATAAAAGTTTAAATGGTTTCTGCAAAAGTAACAAAAATAATTACTCTTGTAATTTATTTGAATAGTTTAAAAATATCATTTCCATTGGCAAACAGTACCAGGGTCAAAAGCAATACCATACCGGCAATCTGGGCATATTCCAGAAATTTATCGCCTGGTTTGCGTCCGGTTATCATTTCGAATAACAGGAAGATAACATGTCCGCCGTCGAGCGCCGGAATTGGCAACAGATTCATCACACCAAGAATGATGGAAAGAAAGGCGGTCATGTTCCAGAATGAATGCCAGTCCCACATTCCGGGGAAAATATTTCCGATTGAAATAAAACCGCCCAAACTTTCGTATGCCTTTGTTTTTGGTGAAAAGATCAGTTTGAACTGCTTCAGATAATCGTTGATGGTATTGATTCCTTTTCTGAAACCAGCGGGAATCGATTCAATCAGACTATATTTAATGGTTTTAAACTCAAACATTTTATCCAGATCGAGATCGAGCCCGATTCCCAAAGCTCCTGTTTTAGGAATCACCATCGGGATGGTTATTTTAGTGGTATCGCGCAATACATTTAAATAGACCTTTTTTCCGATGCTGTCTCTTAATAATTGTCTGAACTGATCGTTAAAGGCGTAAGTCTGATCATTCATTCCAATAATCCGGTCGCCTACAGATATGCCAATTTCTTTGGCTGGTGAATCTTTGAAAACTTTGGCAACTTTATAATCGAACGGAATACGGAAAGTTATTACCCCTTTGCTTTTAATCAAAAGAGCCAGATCGTCATCCGAAATTTCCACGTCAAGTTTTTGTCCATCACGTTCAACCTGAACGGTTGAAGCTTTATCCAGAATAACGGTTGGTATAATTTTCTGGAAGTTTTCAACTAAAATATTATCGACGGATAAAATTTTATCTCCGGTTTGAAATCCGATTTTTTCGCCTATTGAATCAACTTCAATACCATATTTTACATTGGAAGTTGGCAGATATTGTTCGCCCCAGGCATACAAAATCCCGGTGTAAATAGCAAAAGCCAGAATGAAATTCATCAAAACTCCGCCAATCATGATGAGAAGACGCTGCCACGATTTTTTTGACCTGAATTCGTGTGGCTGAGGTGGAAGTTTCATGGCTTCCTTATCCATCGATTCGTCAATCATTCCGGAGATTTTTACATAACCGCCTAGTGGGACCCAGCCAATTCCATATTCAGTATCCCCTTTTTTTACCTTGAAGATTGAAAACCAGGGATCGAAAAACAAGTAAAATTTTTCGACACGGGTTTTAAAAATCCGGGCAAAAAAGAAATGTCCAAATTCATGAATGATAACCAGGAGGGATAAACTCAGAATTAATTGGGCAGCTTTTATCAGTACTATTTCCATCTATAACGTTTATGTTTTTATATCTTTTGTTTTTGCAGATTTTTCACCATTGCTGATGTCAAAATGCGAACTTCTTTATCCGACTGAATGTAATCATCCAATACCGGAGATTGAATATAACTTGCTTTGGCCATGGTTTGTTCAATAATTTCAGGCATCTGAAGGAAACTGATTTTGTCGGTAAGGAACGCCTGAACGACAACTTCGTTTGCTGCATTCAAAATGCAGGGCATATTTCCACCACGGTCAAGCGCTTCGAAAGCAAGTGCAAGATTACGAAAATTTTTCGTATTTGGTTGTTCAAACGACAGGTTTGGGTAATCTAAAAAGTTGAATCGTTTGAAGTTTGAAGGAAGCCGTTCAGGAAAATTCAGCGCATATTGAATCGGCAATTTCATATCGGGCATTCCCATCTGTGCTTTCATCGATCCGTCGCGGAACTGAACGATCGAATGAATGATGCTTTGCGGATGAACGATTACATCAATCTGTTCCGGATTTAATCCAAATAACCATTTCGCTTCAATCACTTCAAAGCCTTTGTTCATCATACTTGCCGAGTCGATTGTGATTTTGGCACCCATGTCCCAGTTCGGATGTTTCAGTGCATCAGCCTTGGTTACCCTGGCAAGTTGTTCCATCGTGAATCCCCTGAACGGTCCACCGGAAGCGGTCAGGTAAATTTTTTCGATTTCGTTGTTAAACTCACCAACCAGGCACTGGAAAATGGCAGAATGCTCCGAATCGACGGGGTAAATATTCACTTTGTTTTCGATCGCCAACCGGTTAATGATTTCGCCGGCCACAACCATGGTTTCCTTGTTGGCCAGGGCAATATGCTTCCCGGCTTTTATGGCGTTAATGGTCGGTATTAATCCTGAATAGCCAACCATTGCAGTTAAAACCACATCAATGGTGTCCATTTCAACCACCTGCTGAATGGCTTCTCTTCCGGCGTAAACTTTTATTGGTTCTTCCTTCAGCGCTTCCTTTACATCGTCGTAATGACACGAATTGGTGATCACCACCACATTGGGCTGAAATTTTTTGGCCTGCGATATTAACAGTTCCAGATTGTTGTTGGCCGTCAGTACTTCAACTTCAAAATGGTCGGGATTTTGGGATATTACTTCGAGTGCCTGGGTTCCGATTGATCCGGTTGAGCCAAGAATGGCAATGCGTTTTTTCATATACAGGTTTAAAAATCTATATAAGTTTCTGGATTAAGGGCTGTTCCATTGTGCCACAATTCAAAATGCAGATGCGGCCCGGTGGTTAATTCGCCACTGTTTCCCATGATGGCAATCACTTCACCTGCTTTCACCTTATCGCCCAAAGACTTTAATAATTCGGCATTGTGTTTATAAACCGAAATGATATTGCTTTCGTGTTGAATGAAAATTGAATACCCGGTATCCATCGTCCATCCTGAGAAAATGACTGTACCGTCAAGTACACTTGAAATGCGGGCATTTAATTTTCCAACTATATCAACTGCCAGATGTTCGGTTTTTGGGTTGAATTTATTGGTGATCAATCCACGTAATGGAGTAAAAAAGTGTATGTTGGCAATGCTTGGCAGTCGTTTTGGATTTTTTTGAATGGTTAAATTCAGTTTTTCTTCCAATAGTTTATCCTGGAATATGGAGTCAGCATTCAGATTGCTGAATTTGGCTGTCGCAATTTTCAGAACAGTATCTGTCGATGAGGTTTCGTCTGATGGAACATCGCCTTCAATCAAAATTTTAATTTTATTGAAATAGTTGTCTCGGGTTTTAATCTCATTCTCCAGTGAATCAACCAGCACATAGTTGCGGATGATCTGTTGCCTGACTTTTGCGCTTGGATATCCGGGAATGTTCTCGCGCAAAGGGGTGTAGGCAATGATTGTTGTGGTTAGCAGAATAAGCATGACGGCACTAAAAGCCCCCAGGGTAAGCACCTTGAGAGGGGTCAGCTTCAGGCTCCAAACCGTTTGAATGGATGTATCATTGTAAATGATCAGCCGGTAATGGTCCTTCAGCATCTGAAATATTTTCTTTCGGAGCTCCTTAAATTTCATCGTTCAATTTTTCGACCAGCAAAATTAGAAGAATTTAGAGAAAACCAGTCCCATCCTCAGTTTATTAATACTTTTTAACTATGCGAAAGCAAAATAGAATGAAAATTATTTCAGAATGTATTAGGAATAACTAAAAGTATCTTCTATATTTGCAGCCGCTAAGCAGAAATAACACGGGCTTACGAAGTTCTTATAGAGATTATACAAGTATAAAAGATATATTGCGGGATGGAGCAGTTGGTAGCTCGTTGGGCTCATAACCCAAAGGCCGTCGGTTCGAGTCCGGCTCCCGCTACTCCGAAGGGAAGTTGATTAATCAGCTTCCCTTTTTTATTTTAGATATATGAACTTTCACGTTTATATAATTTATTCAGATGATTTTGACAAGATTTATATTGGAATGTCCGGTAGTCTTGATAAGCGTATATTTGCCCATAACCATTTAGCAAAAGGGTGGACCAGAAGTTTTCGTCCCTGGAGACTGATTTATGCTGAATCATTTGAAGAGAAATCGCAGGCCCTATTGCGCGAAAAAGAATTAAAATCTCATCAGGGACGTGAGTTTATCCGAACAAAGATTTTGGGAAGGTAGTTGGTTGGGCTCATATCCGGCAACTGCCGGACGTCGGTTCGAGTCCGGCTCCCGCTACATTTGAAAGCCAGTGTTTTTACACTGGCTTTTTTTGTTTTGTTGAATATCTGGTAGCTGACAAATAAAAAGCTATTTCAGTTTTCACTGAAACAGCCTTAAAACCGAAAACAGTTTAGATTTTACTTCTTATAGAAAGGCAATACCGCATAGGTATAAATCATGCATCCTACACAAATTGCAAATAGAAATTCGAGACTTGCAAAAAGTATCAGGAAACTGGAAAGAATTAGTGATGCAAGTTCCAGATCAAGCACAAACAAGGCCGAAATTACCGTGGTCATCAGAAAACCCAATCGTGCAGCAAAAACTTTCGGAGCTTTATCGATCATCCTGACCGGTAAATTTAATGCATTGCTCAAATAATGGCTGACGAAACTTATCGGGCTGAATTTTAATTCTGTAAATGCGCGGATAAAAAAGTCTGCCATCATAAAAACGAATAATGCTACAGAGTTCATTACAAATGCCAGTACAAGAATACCTATTGCAAACATGGCGTTTAATCGCGTTACCTGTTCATTGACCCGTTGTTCTGAGATTGGGCAAACTAAATTTTTCATACGTAACAATTTTGAAATTTAAGGTCTGATAACAAAGGAATTCAGCTTTTTATCACTTGGTTTTAAAATAAAAGACAAAAAAGTATTTTAATTTCAATAATTCAAAATAAATCAGTAAAAAATCTGTGCGCTTAATAATTTCATAATGATCTGACCAATTTTGGAATTTTTCTTAATTTTTAAAAGTCAAGAAAGTCACAGGTCATCAAAATGATCGATAAATCAAATCATATTTCTAATTTTATGGTTTGTTAACTATTATATCTGTCATGTTTCAACCTGAAATTTACCTTCAACGAAGAAAAATATTAACTGAAAAAATTGGAGCTGGTCTGATCCTCTTTTTTGGGAACGACGAAAGTCCGATGAATTATCCGGATAACACCTATCATTTCCGCCAACACAGTTCATTTCTCTATTATTTTGGGTTGGATATTCCATCACTCGCAGCGGTTATCGACATCGACAATTCGCGTCAAATCATTTTCGGCGACGATTATACGATCGACGACATTGTCTGGCGAGGGGCACAACCGACCATTTCAGAACGGGCTTTCAGTTCTGGGATTGAAGAAACCCAACCCATGGTGAAATTATTTACCATTCTGAAAGAGGCTCAGGCATCGCGCAAACACATCCATTTTCTTCCACCTTACCGACCTGAAAATAAGATTAAGCTTCTGCGCCTGCTAAATATCAGGCCCGACCAGGTGAATGTAAATGCTTCGTCGGAACTGGTAAAAGCAGTGATCAGTCAACGCGAAATTAAATCTCAGGAAGAAATTGCCGAAATTGAAAAGGCTGTGGATTTATCGGTTGACATGCACCTCGCCGCCATGCAGATGGTTCGTCCGGGAATGTCGGAAGCTCAGGTTGCCGCGAAAGTTCATGAAACTGCACTGGCCCGGAACTGCAACATTTCCTTTCCGATTATTGCCACCATCAACGGGCAAACGCTGCATAACCATTCTCATCAGAATATTTTGAAATCGGACGATCTGTTTTTACTCGATGCCGGAGCCGAGTCGGAGAAGCATTATGCTGGCGATTTGTCCAGTACCTTTCCGGTAAGTCAGCAATTTACTTCAATCCAAAAAGTGATTTATCAGGCAAGTTTGCGGGCTCACGATGCTGCTGTTAATACGATTGCTCCGGGGGTTAAATTTATGGATGTTCATCTGGCTGCCTGCCGGTCGGTTGCCTTGTCGATGAAAGAACTCGGACTGATGAAAGGCAATGTTGATGATGCCGTCGCCGAAGGTGCACATGCCTTATTTTTCCCTTGTGGAACCGGGCACATGATGGGGCTCGATGTACACGACATGGAAGATTTGGGTGAAGTTTGGGTGGGTTATGATGGCGAGCCCAAAAGCACCCAATTTGGATTGAAATCGTTGCGTCTGGCAAAAGAACTGCGCCCGGGCTTTGTTTTCACGATCGAACCCGGCATTTATTTCATTCCTGAACTGATTGATCTCTGGAAAGCGGAAGACAAATTCAGTTCATTCCTGAATTGGACTGAGATAGAGAAATTCAGAAATTTTGGCGGCATCAGGAATGAAGAAGATTTTTTGGTAACTGAAAATGGCTTCCGGCGCCTGGGCAAAGCAAAACCTAAAACAATTGAAGAGGTTGAGTCTATACGGAATTTCAACAGCTAAATTATGTAATATTATTTTCTACTGAACAGGTATTGAAACGCGAAAAATAATTCAGTTTATTATTGATTCAAAATTTTATCTTTGGAAATACTATAAACGACCTGCTGCCAAATCATGAAGAGATTATTTATATACTTTTTAATCCTGTGTCCGGTTCTTGCTTTTGGTCAGATCTTTCCGAAGGTTGATGATTTCAAAGGTAACATTCGCACGGTTGTGGAAAAGAGATACGGCAAGGAAGGCAAGTATTTGTTGATCTTTAAAGACATTTTTCGGCCAACAGTTTATTCCGGCTGGAAATACACCTATGAATTTGACCAGAATTCCGGTTCGATCGACCGGGTAAATACTTTTCAGGGTAAATTAAATGCAAGGTATAAATACGAACGATCGAGGACTGGCAACAAACTGATTATTCGCGAAACTCTGATCGAAAATGAAAACGGACCTTCGGGAGACTATACCGAATATGAAAACTTCCTTTCTCCGAATGGACAAATTGAGAAAACTAATTTCTGGATTTTTAATTCTTCCAAAGGGATTCGTGAGCTGTTTCAAGTTGAAGAGGAGGCTGTATATGATGGAGAGAAGCTTGTTTCGTTCACCAGCAATCAAATTAACGAAAAAGGCGAAATTACTTCAGGCGAAAAATGCAGACTTTTCTACGATACTTCAGGCAGGTTAAGCCAGATCGACCGCGTTGATACTTCTACAGGATATACTACGACCATATTGTATTCTTATGATGAGGATGGATTTGTTAACCATTATTCGGTTGATTTCTTAGTTGAATTGCAGGAATACGGAAAGTCACAGATTCAATACGTTTATTATTTCAATGACAAACGCGGCAACTGGACTAAAACTTACCAAATTACCGACGGAAAAATTCTAAATATTGCCAAACGAAATATTAGTTACTATTAGTCCGTTCTATACTCTGCCAGTAGATCGTGATTCCAATTTTTCCAGGGATATTTTGTCAAAATTAATTGCGTCTGTTTGTAACATTAAGTAACCTGATTACGAATTTAAGAATGACTAAATCAGGCCAGTTTGTGTAGAAAACATCTGTCACCCTTCATATAAAACCAGTTTTATGAAAGACGAGATTCTAAGCAACATCGAAAATCCAGCAACTTTGGAGAAGCTCTACCGTGATAATAAGGCAGAGTTCAAACGCGGATTCAATCTTCTTTATCCTGAAATAAAAGGCAGTAAGCTTGCCGGTTTCTGGAATGAACGGTTAAATTACGATTCGTCAGAAATTTCTTTTGGCACCAGCCGCGAACTGATCATTGTTATTATGGCTTCGCTCCTGGCAGGTTTAATTGCCAAACTGCCGGTTATCCTGAATATTGACCCCGAATTTTTTTATCCCCGCAACGTGGGCTTTATCGTTTTCCCAATTCTGTCGGCCTATTTTATCCTGAAAAATAAACTGAATCAATCGCGGATAATTTTCACCGGTATCATTTTCCTGCTGGCATTGGTTTTTATAAATCTTCTGCCTGAAGGCAAACCGAACGACACATTCATCCTGTCCTGTATTCATCTCCTGATTTTTTTATGGTTCATTTGGGGAACTTCATTTTTAGGAACCCGGATCAACACTTCTCCTGAACGGATGTCGTTCCTGCGGTTTAACGGCGATTTGCTGGTTATGATGGCGCTCATACTAATTGCCGGCGGGATCATGACCGGAATAACCATTGGACTTTTCTCGCTGATTGGATTCGAGATACAGAAGTTCTATGCCGAATATATTGCAGTAATCGGATTGGCTGCATCGCCAGTGGTTGCTACGTTCCTGATCCAAAAAAATCCGCAGCTCGTCGGAAAGGTCTCACCGGTGATTGCCAAAATTTTCAGTCCTTTGGTGTTGATTACCCTGGTAGCCTATTTGATCGCCATCCTTTTCTCCGGAAAAGATCCATACAACGACCGTAATTTCCTGATCATTTTTAACGGCATGCTCCTTGGCGTAATGGCCCTGATCGTTTTTTCAGTAGCCGAAGCTTCGAAAGAAGAGTTTAATAAATATACAGGAATGATTCTTCTGGCTTTGACGGGAGTGACCATTGTGGTCAACGGAATTGCCTTGTCGGCTATTATTTTCCGAAGTATAAATATGGGGATAACTCCAAACCGGCTGGCTGTTTTTGGAACAGATTCGCTGATCCTGGTAAACCTTATCTTGATTTTAATTCAACTCTTTAAGACAATAAAAGCGAAAAAGGATTTTACTGAAGTTGAAAATTCCATTGCAGGTTTCTTGCCCTATTATGGATTGTGGGCTATTGCTGTTACGTTTATTTTTCCGTTCATCTTCGGATTCAAATAGTGAGTAACAGTGGTTATTCCACGCCAACACCCGATAAAACATCAGTTGCCTGTTTCACACTCTTTATCTTCTCAAAAGTTAAAGACAACCTGTTGTTTCCTTCTTTCATGTGGCAGGTTTGGTGATGTGTCTGAAGGTATTGAAGCACTTTGCCAAATACAGGCGACTGGTAAAAGGGCGATTGCGGATTGGAAACAAAATGACAAACCATTTTTTTATTCTTCAGGATTATTCGTTCCATACCAAGACTTAAAGCAATCCAGCGAAGACGAACTACTTCAATGAGTTCCATGCTTTCCGGAGGTAATTTGCCAAAACGGTCGGCCAGGCCGGCTTCGAATTGCACCAAAGCTTCTTCGCTTTCCAGGTTGTCGAGTTCGCGGTACAGCAGCATTCTTTCCGAAATACTCTGAATGTATTTATCCGGAAAAAGAATTTGAAGATCGGTATCAATCTGGCAGTCACTGGCAAAATTCACTTTCAGGAATGCCTGCGACGAATCTTCTTTTTCATCCTTGAAAAGATCCTTGTAATCTGTTTGTTTCAGTTCAAGAATAGCTTCGCTCAAAATACGGTGATAGGTTTCGAAACCGATGTCGGCAATAAATCCGCTTTGTTCGGCACCTAACAGGTTTCCGGCGCCACGAATGTCGAGGTCCTGCATGGCAATGTTGAACCCGCTGCCCAGTTCCGAAAATTCTTCGATGGCTTTCAGGCGTCGGCGTGCTTCGGTAGTGAGTGATGACAGCGGTGGCGCGAGTAAATAACAGAATGCCTTTTTGTTCGACCGGCCAACGCGGCCCCGCAGCTGGTGCAGATCGCTCAGACCGAAATTCTGCGCGTGATTGATGATGATTGTATTGGCATTCGGAATATCCAGTCCGGATTCGATGATCGTGGTCGCAATCAGTACATCGAATTCTCCGTTGATGAAATCCATCATCAGTTTCTCGAGTTTCTCGCCATCCATCTGGCCATGTCCGACAACAGTCCGAACACCGGGCACGATTTTCCGGAGGATCGTTTCAACCTCGAAAATATTGCTTACCCGGTTGTGAATGAAAAAAACCTGTCCGCCCCGTGCCATTTCATATTGAATGGCTTCCCGGATAATTTCTTCATTGAACTCATGAAGTTCGGTCGAGATGGGATACCGGTTGGGTGGGGGAGTTTGTATGATCGACAAATCGCGGGCGCCCATCATCGAAAACTGGAGTGTCCGGGGTATTGGTGTAGCAGTCAGGGTGAGTGTGTCCACATTCAGCTTCATCTGTTTCAGTTTTTCCTTTACCGAAACACCAAATTTTTGTTCCTCGTCAATAATCAGCAATCCCAAATCTTTAAAAATAACCTGCTTGCCAACCAGTTTATGGGTCCCAATCAGGATGTCAACTTTACCGGCTTTGGTATCTTCCAAAACCTGTTTTACCTCGGTTGATCTGCGCAGCCGGCTGATGTATTCCACCCGGGCCGGAAAATCGGTGAGCCGGTCGGTAAACGTTTTGAAATGCTGAAGAGCCAAAATCGTAGTCGGAACCAAAATAGCCACCTGTTTGCTGTCGGCGACAGCTTTAAATGCTGCACGGATGGCAATTTCGGTTTTTCCGAAACCCACATCGCCACAAACGAGCCGGTCCATCGGAATTTCTTTTTCCATATCTTCCTTCACCGCAATGGTCGATTTCAACTGGTCAGGTGTGTCTTCGTAAATGAACGAAGCTTCCAGCTCTTTCTGCATATACGAATCCGGCGAAAAAGCGAATCCGCGTTCCTGACGGCGGGCAGCATACAGTTCAATCAGGTCTTTGGCAATGTCCTTAACTTTGGCTTTGGTACGGTCTTTCAGTTTCTGCCAGGCGCCACTTCCCAGTTTGCTGATGTTCGGTTCGGTTCCTTCCTTGCCTTTGTATTTCGAAATGCGGTGCAGGTTGTGAATGCTCACCAGCAATACATCGTTGTCGCGGTAGGTCAATCGGATCGATTCCTGAATTTTTCCATTGACTTCGGTTTTTGCCAGTCCGGCAAATTTTCCGATACCGTGATCGACATGGACGACATAATCGCCCGGATGAAGTTTGTTCAGTTCTTTAAACGTGATGCTGTCGCGTTCTGCTTTTCGTGATTTGATCTGGAAACGGTGGTATCGTTCAAAAATTTCGTGATCGGTATAGCAGCAAATTTTTCGGTCGCGGTCGATAAATCCTTCATGCAGTGTAAAATTAACCGGACGAAATTTGACATTCAGTCCCTTATCGTCGAAAATTGCCTGCAAGCGGTCGGTTTGTGAAACGTTGCCTGAAAGGATATAGTTGGTAAACCCGAAATTTTGATAATCGATCAGATTTTCGGCCAGTAAATCAAAGTTTTTGTGGAATACGGGTTGATGAACAGTATCAAAAGCTGTAATCTTTGAATTCCTGAAATAGATTTTCTGTCCAAATTCGGCACAGGTGAAACGTTCAATTTCGGTTAAAAAATCTTTTCCTGAAAGTAATTTGGCCATCCAGTTTTTTCGATCTTCCCCGGTTTCTGCTTTTTCGATGGTTTGTTTAAAATTGTGTTCCATCTGGTCGGCGATCAACTGGATATCATTCAGGAGTAAGATTGATTTTCCGGAAATAAACTCCAGAAAACTGATTCGTTTTTCGTCTTTTAAATCTTCCTGAATATTGGGAATGATGCTGATTCTGTCCAGTGTTTCTTTCGAAATCTGATTGTCGATGTTAAAACTGCGGATGGTGTCCACTTCATCGCCAAAAAAGTCGAGGCGATACGGATCTTCGTTCGAAAATGAATAAATGTCCACAATACCGCCGCGAATGGAATAATGACCGGGCTCATAAACGAAATCGACCCGTTCGAAACCATATTCATAAAGTACATCGTTTACAAATTCAATCGACAGTTTATCGCCTTTCGAAACATGAAACGTATGCGATGCCAGACCTTCACCCGAAATCACTTTTTCGACCAAAGCTTCAGGATAGGTAACAATAAGGATCTGTTTGTCGAGTTTTAACCGGTTCAAAACTTCTGTCCGGAGAATGATATTTTCCTGTTCGATGTTTTCGTAATGCACCGAACGTTTGTAGGATGAAGGGAAAAACAACACCGGGATTTCAAGGGACAGATTATTCAGATCGTCGTAAAAATACGATGCTTCTTCTCTGTCGTTCAGACAAATAATAAAATCCTGAGCTATTTCTTCAGAAATTAAACTGGTAAGAATGCTTCGTGATGAGCCAACAAGTCCCTGCAGGTGAATCTTTTCACCCGGGGTATTCAACAAACTGCACAATTGATCTGTCAGTTCGTGTTTTTTGAATAAACGCCTAAAATCCTTCCGCTCCAAAATCAAAAAATAGTTAGGCAGCAAATGTAAGTAATAATCAGTGAAAGTGATATCCGGAGTTAAAATGAATCTAGTCTTAAATTAATCACCAGTTGATTAACTGCCTTACATTTTGTAATTTTCAACGATATAAATCCGAATTTCCAATAATTGCACTCATGAGCAAAAATTCAGAAAAAAAGCATTCCAAACATCCTGATGTTGGCATGCAACATATTGAATCGGAGAAAAAAGACCATCGGTCGATCAGCAAAAAAAAGTATAAAAAAGAACTCCGGAAGCTTGAAATTGAATTGATCCGGCTTCAGGAATGGGTAAAGCTCAAGCAATTGCGTGTGGTTGTTTTATTTGAAGGCCGCGATGCTGCAGGGAAAGGTGGAGTGATTAAACGAATTACAGGGCCTTTGAATCCAAGAACCTGTCGTGTGGCTGCTTTGGGGACTCCAACAGAAAAAGAAAAAACACTGTGGTATTTTCAGCGGTATGTTTCTCAGCTTCCGGCAGGGGGCGAAATTGTGCTGTTCGACCGAAGCTGGTACAACCGCGCCGGGGTGGAGCATGTGATGGGATTTTGTACCGATGAGCAATACGAGGAATTTTTCAGAAGTTGTCCCGAGTTTGAACGAATGCTGGTGCATTCAGGAATTATCCTGATCAAATACTGGTTTTCGGTTTCGGATGAAGAACAGGAAAACCGGTTTCAGGCCCGATTAAACGATCCGACCAAACGTTGGAAACTCAGTCCGATGGATTTGCAATCGCGCGAAAAATGGGTGGAATATTCGAAGGCAAAAGATGAGATGTTTAAAATAACGGACATCAAACAGGCTCCGTGGTATGTTGTTCCGGCTGATAATAAAAAGCTGGCACGACTGAATTGTATTAGCCATCTGTTGAGTTTAATCCCTTATGAAATCATCCCTGACGAGCCAATCGTTTTGCCGCCAAGAGTCGAATATCCGTCTTATGTCCGGACTCCCATGTCGGACCAAACCTTTGTGCCTGACCGCTACAGTACAAAAAAGGTAAAACTGAAAGATATTGAAAAGGATGCACCTGATTAATCTATAATTTTATCTCGGCACTGATTAATTTGAACTAATTTAGACTTCTCTAAACCGGAATGAGCAGGATTTCCGGCGAAAACATTTTCCAGCAAAAAAATAATGGCAAGATTTTTAAATGATAGAAAAGCAGTTTCGGGGCAGGTACCCGGATCACTCATTCATCTGGGGATTAAAAAAATTGACAAGCCCCTGATAAAATTCATTAATTATACAAACGACCAGTTAATTGAAAAAGAACTTCCGGGTCTTGAGGATTGCAGGGCTTATATTTCGGAGGAAACCGTAAGCTGGATTAATATTTATGGTTTGCACGATGAATCGATGATTCAGAAAATGGGCGAGATGTTTGGAATTCATGGTCTTCTGCTTGAAGATATGCTGAATACCGACCAGCGCCCCAAGATTACTGTCACTGAAAAGTTACTGGTTGTGATCGTTAAAATGCTGGATTACGATGAGAAAAGCAAAAAGCTGATTTCCGAACAGATTTCACTGATCCTGGATGATACTTACCTGATTACCCTTCAGGAAAGAATTGGGAGATATTTTGAACCTGTACGTGAACGGCTGCGGAACAGTAAAGGCAGAATCCGGCGTAAAGGTGCAGACTATCTGGCTTATATCCTTTTTGATACGATTGTTGACAGCTATCTGGTAAATATCGAAATTCTTGGAAATGAAATTGAAAAGACCGAAGCAAAAATCTTTGCACCAGTTCAACCGAAGGGGCTGATGCAAGAAATTTACAAACATAAAACGGAGATTAATTTTCTGCGGAAAAATATCCGTCCGGTAAAGGAAATTGTTCATCGTTTGCTTGAGAACGAATCAGGTTTTATTGCTGACGACAACCTGAAATATTTCCATGATTTGAACGACTTGATTATACAGGCGACCGAGTCGATTGAAATCTACCAGATGATGCTGAACGACCAGATGAATATTTACCATGCCAATCTGGATAGCAAGGCCAATGAAATCATGAAAGTTCTGACTGTTTTTTCGGCATTCTTTATACCGCTTTCGTTTGTGGCCGGGGTTTATGGCATGAACTTCGATAACTTGCCCGAACTTCATTTCAAATATGGTTACCTGTATTTTTGGGCGGTCCTCCTTGCTATCACGATAAGTCTTTCCATTTATTTCAAAAGGCGAAGATGGTTTTAGCTTACATTTCGTTTGGGAATGAAACGTGGAAGGTGCTGCCTTTTTCTTCAATACTTTCAGCCCAGAGTTTGCCTCCGTGCTGTTCAACAAAATCCTTGCAAAGCAATAAGCCTAAACCGCTGCTCGGTTCACCATCGGTTCCGATCCGGCTGGTATGCTGATCGATACCGAATAGTTTGTTCATTATCTCTTCATTCATACCAATCCCGGTATCTTTTATGATGATTTCGATTTTGTTGTCGGTGGTATTATCGGCTGAAAGGCTAATCTTTCCTCCTTTTGGAGTGAATTTCACTGCATTTGAAACCAGATTCCGGATGATGGATGCGAACATGTTTTCATCGGCAAAAACCTCTAGCTCTTTCGGAATCAAATATTCGACAGTGATGTCTTTTTTGTTGACGGCTTCCATGATGGTTCGCATAATTTCTTCAACCTTTGGCATGAGTTTAATTTTTTTAGGTAAAAAGTTTGTCATGCCGCGTTGAAGTCTCGACCATTCGAGCAGATTCTCCAATAAACCATAGAGGTTATTAGCAGATTTATTCATATCCGCAGTCATCTGCTGAATATCACTCATGGAGAGGGATTGTAAATCTTCGGAAATAATTTGGGTAATACCCATGAAACTCAGAATCGGGCTTCGAAGGTCATGGGCAATGATGGAAAAGAATTTATCTTTTTCATTGTTGATGTTGATCAGTTCCTGATTTTTGTCTTTAATCCGGTCTTCAATTCTTTTTTTCTCGGTGATGTCACGGGCGGTGTGGATTAAAACCTTTTTACTGAAGAATGTTCCCCTGTTAACGATTACTTCTTTTGGAAATACTTCTCCGTTTTTACGAACGGCCCAGAAATCAAATATTTCTGTAAGACCGGTCTTCAGAACTCTTTCTAATTTTTCCTGAATATCTTCGATATTGTTGAAATCGGGAGCAGCGACAAAAAATGGTGATTTCCCAATCAGTTCTTTTTTGTCACGCAGATACATTTTTTCAGCGCCTTTATTCAGATCAAGGAAATTTCCGGATTCATCCAGTAAATAAATCGCCTCCGATACAGAATTAAAAATATCGAGATAACTTTCTTTTGCCATTTTCAGAGTTTCCTCTGCTTGTTTCTGTTCTGTTATGTCACGCACAATTGATAAAACCTGGTCGTTCCCGCAGGCAACATATCTGGACTCAAAATATTTAATTTCAGTACCAATTTTCAGCTCATAATTTGAATAATCCGGCTCGCCGGATGCAATTACTTTAGCAACTTTTTCGCGGGTTGTAACAACTACCTCATGTGGTAAAATATCGTCAATAAGTTTACCCAGGAATTTGTCTGGTTCAACCAGTAACTGGTCATGTGACTCAGAATGAAAATCGATGATCTTGCAATTGGAATTGAAAACAAACATTAAATCAGGGTTGGCTCCCAACAGGGCATTGTTTCTTTCAATACTATTCCTTAATTTTTCTTCTGCCTGTTTTTTTACCGTAATATCTTTGATTGATCCCTGACCGAAATATTCTCCTTTGATCTTGATTAATTTAATACTAAGTTCTACTTCAATCAAATATTCATTTTTATGAAACATTTGTGTGGTAAAACGACACATTTCCTTATAAAGGAACAGGTTTTCGAGTTGTTTAAGATAATTGGCAATGCAATTGTCCGGAATATATTCGGATAGAGATTTACCTATAAGTTCTTCGGTTTGATATCCAAGAACTTTTTCTACACTTTTATTGATGAAAATCTGTTTTCCAAACCTGTCGATGATGAAGATTACATCAAAATTTGATTCCGCAATAATCCGGTATTTTTCTTCATTTTCAAGAAGAAGACTTTCGTCTTTCTTTTGCTGATTAATATCAGAAATCACTATTATTGCATATTTTACTTCCTCATTCTCTATAACCGGTGAGATTCTGGAGGAATACCAACGAATTTCATTATTCTTACCCAAAGCTCTGGACTGATAGGTTTGAGTAATTGACTTTGAAAATACATTTTCCAGAGATTGGATCATCAGATCATAATATTCCGGAACTGTCCATTCGCAGAAATTTTTCCCGATAACATCTTCCTTTGTATGTTCTCCCAAAGGGTGATTGGTATACAGGATAGTCCCTTTCTCGTCCAGTTTTAAGATTATATCGGCGGCATTACTGGTGATTGAACGTAACATGGTGTCACTTTCCCACCGGGCCTTTTCAATTTGTTTCCTTTTTAATGCTGAAGTAGCGAGAGTAATAAAACTTTCCAGGACTTCTGAATTCAGATCAGGCTGGTTCGTACCCAGGGCAAGCAATGTTGTGCCTAGCAATTTTCTGTCAGATATATAAGAAATCCGGATAAACCTGTCGGCTTTCAGCATAAATTTAGCTGTCGTTCCAATCGAAAATGGAATGGTTCCCAGTGAGATTTCAGTTAATGAATTACCGGTTTCAATGGATTTTCCGGAAAGTTCAAAATACATATAATCACTAATGGAGGAGTGAATTTTATGTACGTGAGAATCAAATAAGCTGACCATTTTTTCAAGCAGTCCAGAATCTAATTCAATATGTTTGGGTGTAAGCGTTTGTGCTTTGGGATTGTATTCTGAAAAAATTGCTCCAATTGCACCTGTCAGTCCTTTAATTTTTTCGGTAATTAAAGCTTCAATATTATCTGTAAATGATAATCGTGAAAGATCTATTGAAAACTGGTTTAGCTTTGTCAGTGCCTCATTTTGTTGCAGGATCGAATCTTTGAATTGATTCTGTGTCCGGATATCGCGAAAAGCTGTAACGAGTAAATTGCCTGTTTCTGAATTTGTAGTAAATGAATCAACTTCAACATTTAAATCACCATTCAATGTTGTAATTTTCTGTTCAAAGGTTTGTTTTTGCCAGAATGCCGAGTCGTTAATAATCGACATATATCTTTTTTCGAGGTGAATTAAGAGTTCAGGATTTCTATTCGGTTTGGGAATTAGTTGAAAATGGATATCCCAAATTTTACGGCCGATAACTTCATCCTGAATGATTCCGGTGAGGTCTTCAATTGATTTGTTCCAACTTATGATTTTTCCCAGTCTGTCGCTGATAGTAATTCCGGCAAATGAAAAGTTAACCAGACTGTTATATACAGTCTCCTGCAATAACATATTCTTATTGATTGCATTTACATTCCCCTCATGGGTAATGTTTTCAGGATTATCGATTAATAAACCTGATCCCGAATATGCCGGATATCCATTTTTCATAACCATTAAAAACTTGAACCCAAAAGTTATGTCTATGTAATAATTCGTTCTTCAATGATAAGAACCTATCTCCTAACATATTCATCAATAAAATCCAGAAACTTCCCTTTTCACGGATCTTTAGTCAATTTTTATGTTTGGTTAAGATAAATTGCAAACAAGATAATCAATTTATTTAGTATGATCAAAAATATTTTATTGATCATACATTAACTATTTATTTAATTATCCTACAATTAACACTTATTTTATTTAATTGTTTGATTTATTGAAAAATTGAAAAAATAAGTATGCAAATAAATGTTAATTTATGCGAACTATTGAAACTAAGCAGAATTGTTTAGCGTAATTAATATTGACTTTGCAAATTATATTTTTGGACTTATTTGGGTTGATTGGTTTTTGGTGAAAAGCAAAGTTCGTAAGGTAATTTTAGTTGTTTGTTTAGTGAAAAGCGGTGGTTAACCACCGCTTTTCACTTTTTTTATTAAAATCAGTCCACGATTTAATCATCTATAAGAATCATTTTTTTAGATTTTAATAGAAGATTCATCAAAATCTGAAAATAAAATCAATTTGAATTTTAATGAATTCTTTAGGATCAGGAATAGAATTTCTTGTATCCCCCAAAAGAATATCGATCCAATCGGAAACAGTATTTTTTATTTTTAGAAATTCAGGATTGTTTTGACTTGTCTTTTTAAACAAATCAAAGAGTTAAGAGATGTGTTATTCTCTTGTCAACAGGGAATAAACTATAACTAATTTAAAACCTGAAAATTCGGTTTCAAGCTTATACAACCAATTTACTTTTTAAAAAAATAATAAAAGTATGTATTGAATTACAGAAAAAATAAAATACCTTTGTGTCGTAATTCTCATTGAAATAAAATTTTTTGGATGAGCTTTTCAGTAAGTAAGTCATATAAAAGGCATGATCTTAATGTCGTTGAGCTGAAGAATATTTCGCAAAAACGTAAGATTATCAAGAATCTGTTTCTATACGGTGCAATGGCCAATACTGATTTTGGGAAATTTCTAAATTTAAGTACCCCAAAATTCATCAGTTTACTGAACGAGTTAAAGAATGAAGGATTTGTTGAAGAACTTGGTCCGGGGAGTTCAAGCGGTGGAAGACGTCCGGTTTTATATGGAAACCGAGAAGATGCTTTTTATATTATTGGCATATCTGTTAATCTCTATAAAACTTCAGTCTCTGTATTTAATGCTAAGAATCAGAAAGTTACTCAAGATCAGATTTTAACTCTTACCATTTCACACGGAACAGCGATAATTGATCAGATTGTTGATTTTGCCTTAAATATTATTCAGGAAAACAATATTCCTACTGAGAAAATTTTGGGAGTTGGGATCGAGATGCCCGGAATGATCGATTCAGTTGCCGGAATCAATAAAACCTACATGGTTTCTGATCAACCTCTGGTTGAAGTTTTCAGAAAAAAATTTGGACTGGAGGTGCTTATTGAGAATGATGCAAAATCTCGTGCGTTTGCTGAATTGCGTTTTGGAGCAGCCCGCTCGAAACGGAATGTTCTTGCCATTCAACTTGATTGGGGAATTGGGGTTGGAATAATTGTAAATGGAAAACTATACAGAGGCAGGGATGGTTTTGCCGGTGAATTTGGTCACATTCCACTGATTGATAATGGAATATTATGTCAGTGCGGTAAACTAGGTTGTCTGGAGACTGTTGCTTCAGGAACTGCAATAGTCCGGATGGCACGTGAAGGTTTGGAATCCGGAAAGTCATCGATCCTGGCTCAATTAGTCAATAATGATCCTGAAAAAATTGAAATTCGCAATGTTGTTCAGGCTGCGCAAATGGGTGATCAGTTATCCATTTCGATATTAGCCAATGTCGGTTACTGGCTTGGGAAGGGGTTTGCCTATTTGATTCAGATTTTTAATCCGGAATTGATTATTCTGGGTGGTCGGATTTCAGAAGCTCACCAGTTTATCATGCCACCCATCCAACAGGCTATTCAGATACATTGCAATCCGGAATTGGGAAATGAAATTGAAATAAAAGTATCCGATCTGGGAAGTCAGGCAGGAATTCAGGGAGTTGCTTGTTTGTTGCTTGAAAAATCACTTGATAAAGTTTAATCCTAAAATGAGGCGGGTACAGGATTTAGTAATAAAATTTTCAAACTAAGATAAATGAAAACAATTCAGTTCAGTCAGGTCGAACAGAGATTTCTGGAACTTTCAGGAATTGAGAAGGTAAGTACTGAAATGCCGTACATTACCGTTGAGAACTTTCCAAAGTTAGGCATGTTCGCTTCGCTCCGTTTTTTAGAGTGGGCAGGCGAAAATCCGGATGGGGTAATCAGCTTGCCAACCGGTAAAACATCCGAATATTTCATCAAATACACTCATTTTTTTCTGGAGAACTGGGACAATAAAAAAGGGAAGGATATGATGAGCAGTTATGGCCTTTCAGGAATTCCTAAGCCTGATTTGTCAGGTCTTCAGTTTGTTCAAATGGATGAATTCTATCCGATTTCGTCCAGTCAGCACAATAGTTTTTACAATTATGTCGAAAATTATTACATCAAAGGTTTTGGTCTTAATCCTGAAAAAGCACTATTGATCAATTCAGATTTAATCAAACTGGCTGAAGGAAAATCTTATCAGGAAGTCTTCCCGAATTTGAGGATCGACTTATCCTTGAGATACCGTGATGCGAAAACTCCACTGGAGCGGTTGCAGCAGAAGTCGATTTTCTGTATTGATGACTGGTGTTCCGATTATGAACAAAAGATCCGTGAAAAAGGAGGTATTGGATTTTTCCTGGCGAGTATTGGTCCCGACGGTCATATCGCTTTCAATACCCGGGGAACCGACCATTTCTCGACAACCCGGCTCACTGCAACTAATTTTGAAACACAGGCTGTTGCAGCAGGTGACCTGGGCGGGATAGAAGTTTCACGCAACAGGTTAGTTATTACCATTGGGCTCGACACAATTACATATAATCCGGATTCTGCGGCCATTATTTTTGCTGCCGGAGAGGCAAAAGCTGATGTGATTAAAGATGCGCTTGAAAATAAACCATCGAATCAGTATCCGGCAAGTTCGCTGCAAAAACTACCCAACAGCCGTTTTTACCTGACCACCGGAGCTGCAGTTAAACTGACCGATAGTGTCGATAAATATTATCAAACCGGTGAATGGACTCACCAGAAGACCGAGAGGGCCATCATCGACCTGTGTCCGAAGATCAATAAATTTGGTCCCAAAATCACTCTGGAAGAACTGAGGGCCGACAAGTATTGCCGCCTGATCCCAAACCTGGATGAAAACACTGTTCAAACTGTTATTGATTCGATTACCGCCAAGTTAAATAAGGGGATGGAGCGTGAAACCAATCAGGTGTTTTACCACACAGGTCCGCATCATGACGACATTATGCTTGGCATTATGCCACACACCAACAGACAGTTACGCGACGCCAGCAACAAGTTCAGGTTTTCAGTTTTAACATCAGGATTTACTGCCGTTGAAAATCAATATGTGATCGATTTATTGGAGGATACGCTTAAGTTGATTGGCGATTCAAGAATTGAAATGATCAGATTCCCCGACTTTTTTGAGGAAGGGTATAAATACAAATGGGACAAGGATATTTACCATTACCTCGATAATGTTGCTGCCAACAACGACGCTGAAAAGCGACGGGGTGTTTGTCACCGGGTGGTACGTGCCCTGGTTGAGATTTATGCGATAAAAAATGAAGCACAACTGGTTACGACTATCGTTGGAATTCTGGATAATCTGAAAAACGCTTATGACGGAAGCCGGAATCCATCTGAAATTCAGAAGTTGAAAGGGATGATCAGGGAAATGGAAGAAGAACTGGTTTGGGCACATTTTGGTGTTCCGGTAAGCAATGTCCGTCATCTTCGTCTGGGATTTTACCAGGGCGAAACATTTACCCAACAACCCGATGCAACCCGCGATGTGTTGCCGGTTTTAGACGAATTCAGGAAATATAAACCGACGGTAATTAGCCTGGCGATGGATCCTGAAGGCAGTGGCCCGGATACACATTATAAAGTGCTGAAAGCTATCGCCGCTGCAGTTAAAGAATGGAAAAAAGAGGAGGATTTGTCGCAGGTTCGGATAATCGGGTACCGAAATGTTTGGTTCAGATATCACCCGGCCGATACCGAAGTTATTGCACCAGTTTCGATCAATGCCTTATCGATTCTTGATTCATCGTTTACGCAATGTTATTTGAGTCAGGTAAATGCACCTTTCCCGAGTTATCAGCACGATGGAAAATTCAGCGAGCTGACGCAACGCGTTTGGGTTGAACAACTCAAGCAGATTCAGTTGCTGCTGGGAAAAAACTTCTTTTATCAGCACGATAAACCACTGGTCCGGGCAACTCATGGATTGATATATTTCAGGGAACTAAGTGTTGATCAATTCCTTCAACAAGCTGAAGAACTTGAAAAATCGATGGAAGGATTTGGAATTTAGGTTTTCTTTAATTCCCGTTGTCATGCACTGGTAATTCAATTATCAGTGCATGACTATTTTAATACAGTTCTATTTTTTTTATCCTGAAAGTTCGTTTGGAAGTAATTTTTACCAGGTAAATTCCCTTTGGTAGAGAACGTAAATTAAGTTCGGTGTTTGTTTGACCGTGCAGTTTTTTTGTGAAAACAGCATTTCCCTGAAGGTTAATAATTTCGGCAGTTGCATTTTGTTCCGGAGTTTTATTCAGGAAAATGTTAATTACTCCGGAAGTAGGATTTGGGTATACTGAAAACTCATGCGAATCTACTTCAGGAAGATTTGTTGCAATCGATTGTGGACTGACAACCGGTTGGTTTAAAACCCAAATGGAACCTTCGTAAAAACTGAGGTCAGCATTGGTCGACAGGGTTTTTCCATCATTAGCATCGGTGTAAATATTCAGATATTCATATCCCCGGTTGTCCAGTGTCCGGGCCATTTTCGAGAAATTGCTGGTCGCATTAAATCCTTCGTCGGTGCCGATCGTCATGTACAAATTAACCGGAAGAATTGATGTTTGCCGGTAAAGATTTTGCTCCTTGGAATAGGCCTGCTTCGAATCGGGCCACCAGATTGCCGGGCTTGAAGCGATAATGTTCCGGAAAGGAATTGTATTGTAATCGTAACAGAGAAACATGGTATTCAGGCAGGCCAGTCCACCAAACGAATGTCCGAACAAGGTTCGTTTCAATGTGTCGGTATTGAATTGGTTGTCGATATGCGGAATTAATTCGTTATTCAGAAAAGAATGGAAACTTGAAAAATTCACGGTATAATCACTGTCGCGTTTGCTTTCAACCGGAAATGCAACTCCGGCAGTTAGTACATCAGGAATTAATTTTTTAGCTGAAAGTTCACGAATAACTGTATGATAAGATCCCAAATTTTGATCCAAAAAATATAAAACAGGATAGGCTACTGCTTCCTGATGATTATATTTATAAGGTAATCCAACCGAAATTTTCACATCCTCTTTCAGATAATCTGAGTATAATGTATTGCTCTTTAATGCATGGTAACTAACGGTCAAAGGAATTTCGGAAAGAGTTTTGCTTATCGTCAGGTTTTCAAATTCAGCTTTTGCCAATTCGCACTGAACACGGCTGGTTACAGCCAGGCCATAATACACCGACCCTGTCATTTCGATGTCAACCGGACTAAACAGATCCCAGTTTTTCCCGTCAGATGAGATCAGACTGTAGAATGTATTCCCTTTACGGATTAGTTTTAACCAGCAGGGGAAAGTCCTGTTGGGCATGGTATTGCTGCTGCATCCGCTGTTGTCGAATGCCCGGAACTGGCACGATGCCACTTTTTTGGGAGTCATTAGCATCATGATGTTTTTTGAAGGCCCGGTTAAATCTTCGCGGATCATGATTCCGGCTTTGGCCCAATCGTGTATTTGTTCGACACTGTTAATTTTTACTGAAATTTCGATGTCGCCCCAGATTTTTACCCAGGCAAAATCAAATTCATCCGTGCTGCTCCAAATATCGAATCCCGATCCTGACAAAACAAAATTATTGCTGTCGGTCTGGAATGTTCCGCCCGAACAGAATTTGCCAATGTGGTTGTGCTTTAATTCTTCAACATATTGAGGGTAACAAAACAAACTTGATAATAAAAAGAAGATATAAACAAGTGTTTTCATGGTTTTTGTGTTGTAGCTAATTCAATGACAATCCTTCATTTAAAAACACCTATTGCTTGATCTGAGAATCATTTGACAGGTCGAAATGTTTTCTGAAATTGATTTTCCCCGACACGAAATTTATATAAAATGAGCTTTTCATTTGAGTCAGGAAAAGGGAAAAATGTACGTTCAATTGAAAAGTCGTTAACCGATATACTTTCCCTCCCTGCCCGCAGCTGGAAAAACGTTCGTTGCCAAACCGGCAGCTTTTGAGTCTGCTTCAGTTGAGTTCGGGAAAGTAAAGGCAATTTTAATGATATTTTGTATGTTCTTCATACTATTTAGTTTATTTCAATTCCTGAAAGGTTTAGAAAAATTTCATGTTTTACAAGTGTAATATTTTATTGTTAATTCATTTCATCCATAAAAATAAATATCTAACTTAGAGTTTCATGTCGAATTCAATTTGATTCCCAGCATCGGTTGCCAAAGCTCAAAAAATGATTTTTTTTATGAACCAGATTGTTCCGGAAATGTCACATCATATTCTTTTCAATAGTTTGTTAAAGAAAGTCCAGAGGATGGACGATTCTGTAGTTGAAATCGGCCAATTTATTACAGATCAGCTCAGAACATTTATAAAATCGGGCCTGGTAATTCTTGTTGTTCACGATGACGATATTCAGGCTGGCTGGACCATAATTGGCAAAAGCCCGCATGAACAGAAACTGGATGAAAAGATTAGCTGGATTTATCAGATTGCCGGCCTGTGCAATTCCCTGGATGAAACCATCTTCGTAAAACACAATAGTCTGGATTCTGAACTTGCAGTTTTACTTCAAAAGTTTGAGGGGAAAACTTCAATACTTTCCCCATTGTATGTGGGAAATTCCAGGATTGGCTTACTGCTTTTGCTCGATGTAAACTATCCGGAAGAATTGCAGGATTTACCTGATAATCTGGACTTATTGTCGGGAGTGCTGGCGCTTAAACTGAAAGGGCTGGAATATCGACAGAAACTTGATTTTGATAAGGAAAAACGTACATATGCGCTACAGGAAAGTGAAAAGTATAACCGGTTTTTATTCGACCACTCGGTTACCGGCTTGGCTCTTTGTGCGATGGATGGTTCACTGATTGATGTTAATCCGGCCTTTTCGGATATTATTGGCAGGTCGGTCGAAGAAACCCTTCAGCTTTCATACTGGGATATCACTCCTGAAAAATACAAGGATCAGGAGGAAGTTCAGCTTTCACTGCTCGAAACAGAGGGAAAATACGGCCCATACCGCAAAGAATACATCCATAAAAGCGGGCAATTAATCCCGGTTGTACTGAAAGGAACAATGATCGAATTGAATGGTGAACGCTTTATCTGGTCAACTGTTGAAGATATCTCAGAACTTACAAAAATCCAGAACGAGGTCATCGAAACTTCCCGCCGGTTCATCGATGTTTTAAAAAATGTGAATCAAATTTCTGTACTAATGGATTCATGCGGTCAAATAACCTTTTGCAATGATTATTTCCTGAAATTAACCGGATATGAGTCTGCTGAAGTGATCGGGAACAATTGGTTTGAAATGTTTTTGCCCGAAGAAATAGCCAGCTTCCTCTCAGAAAAGCAGAGCACCGCAATCCGTGAAAATAAGGAATTTGATGTTCACTATGAAAATGAGATTCTAACAAAAAGCGGAGAGCGGCGGCTTATTGCCTGGACGAATACTTTTCTGAAAGATTTCGATGGAAAAATCACCGGATCAGCCAGTTTGGGTAAAGATATCACTGAACGAAACCAAGCAAACAGAATGATCAGGGAAAGACTTGACGAATTGTACCGTGGATGCGGCGAAATGAAAAATTGTGGCATTCGAATTCTCGAATTGAAAGAAGAAGTGAAAGAGCTTTTGTTAAAATCAAAGAAAACCGGAGACTAAAAATCAGGATCAAGACATTTCTGGATGGTTTTGAATATTAGATAATTAGTTATAATTTAGTTTGAATTAATTCCGGTTGGGAAGCACAAATTACAAAAACAGTAAATTATTAATGAAGAATACAAACAGTATGGCATCTGTGGTTCGCTGGTGTTGTACTGGCAATTAATACTTTTAGTTCTGTATTATGGAAGATCTGATTAAAATACTTCATTTAGAGGATAATGAAAATGACTCTATTTTGGTCCAGGTTAATCTGAACAGGGAAAATTTGAATTATGAATATTTTCTGGCCGACAATGAAGCCGATTTTATCTCACATCTGACCAATCAAAAAATAGACATTATTCTTTCGGATTACAGTCTGCCTGTATATAGTGGTTCCGAAGCCTTGTTGCTTGTCAGGAAAAATTATCAGCATATTCCATTTGTATTTGTCAGTGGCACCATGGGAGAGGAAGCTGCCATTGAATCACTCTTAAATGGTGCCATCGATTATGTCCTGAAAAACAAACTCGAAAGACTTGGGTCTGCTGTCCGGAGAGCGTTACGCGAGTCACGTCTGCAGATGGAATACCAGACTGCAATTGATAAACTAAGATTTCAGGAAGAACAATACCGAAGCCTGGTTGAAGGAATGAATGAAGGAATTATGCTGACCGACAATGCCGACAAAATTCTGTTTATCAATCAGCAAACAATTGAAATAACTGGGTACACTTCGGCCGAATTAATTGGTAAAGATTGTGCCGAAACGCTTTATGAAGGCGAATTTAAGGATAAAGTTCTGGAAAAAAATTTACTTCGGCTGCAAGGAATCAAAGATAAATATGAAATTAAACTGAAGCGGAAAGACAACAGGCAAATCTGGATCAGGATAAGTGGTTCGCCTGTGTACGACAACAATAACAATGTGATTGGTACGATCGGTGTTTTTGAAAATATTAATGATCAGAAAATTGCGGAAGACGAGCTGCGAAAACTAAAAAGAGCAGTTGATCAAAGTCCGGATTCAATCATTATTACCGATATTGATGGGGTTATTGAATATGCGAATCCTGCTACAAGTGTACTTACCGGTTATTCAAATGACGAATTGCTCGGACGGAAAACCAATATGTTTAACTCGGGGCTTAATCAGGAAGAAGAATATTTTGAGCTTTGGGAAACAATAAAATCAGGAAAAATCTGGACCGGAGAACTTCAAAACAGACGAAAAAACGGAGTTGAATACTGGGAGTCGGTTTCAATTTCTCCGATTTATGATTTTTCCGGTCAGATTACTCATTTCCTGGCCATTATGGAAGATATTTCGGAAAGAAAACGGATTACCCAGGAATTAATCATTTCGAAGGAGCGGGCCGAAGAAAGCGATCGCCTGAAATCTGCCTTCCTGGCCAACATCAGTCATGAAATCAGGACTCCGATGAACGGAATACTGGGTTTCGCCGAATTATTGAAAATCCCCGACCTGACTTCTGAAATGCAGGAAAGATACATCCATGTAATTGAGCAAAGCGGCAACCGGATGCTCAATATTATCAACGATATTGTCGATATCTCAAAAATTGAAGCTGGCCAGATGAATATTCATTTGCAGGAAACAAATGTCAATCAGCTGCTTCAGGATTTGCACATTTTTTTTACTCCGGAAGCCAGAACCAAGGGATTGAGTATGTCGCTTGTATCGGACGTTTCTGAGGAAGAAAGTGTAATTCTGACCGACCGGACGAAATTGACGCAAATATTAACCAACCTGATTAAGAATGCCATAAAATTTACAAACTCCGGATCAATTGAATTTGGGTGCAGTCCTTTTCGTTCAAACATCACCGGTGAGGTGATCAATGAAAAAACCGGAACAGAAAACACGTTCGACACGTTCAGGTTTTATGTCCGCGATACAGGAACCGGAATTACTCCCGATCAGGCTGAATTAATTTTTGAACGGTTCAGACAGGGAAGTTTTTCGCTAAGTCGCGATTATGAAGGGGCCGGGCTCGGTTTGCCGATTTCGAAAGCATTTGTCGAAATGCTCGGAGGAAAAATCTGGGTTGAATCCGAATTCGGAAAAGGCTCAGTGTTCTTTTTCGAAATTCCAAAAAAAACAATTACCAGCATCGAATCCGAATCGTCCGAAATACTTTCCGAAGAGAATTTATCTCACTCGGTTAATCTGTTGATCGTCGAAGATGATGAAACCAGTCTTATTTTCCTGCGCACCATTATGGAACTCGAAAATATTAATCTTTATGAAGCAAACAATGGTGTGACCGCGATTGAAATGGTGAAAAAACATCCTGAAATCGAACTTGTATTAATGGATATGAAGCTCCCGGTTTTAGATGGATTCGAAGCCACCCATCGAATTAAGAAAATCAGGCCCGAACTGCCCGTTATCGCGCAAACCGCCTATGCATTTCTCGAAGATCAGCAAAAAGCGATCGAAGCCGGATGCATCGATTTCATTTCGAAACCGGTAAAACGAAAAGTTCTGATCGATAAAATCATGAAATACCGGCTCATAAACTAAACTCTTCGGATTTGATTCACTTCATTTAATGTTTCTGAAACTTTTCTTTCAGTCTGAAATTCTGTCTAAATCGCTTTGGCAAAGTCGATTCAGTTGCCTAATTTAGTTAAGCATAATTCTACCCCAATGTATAAAAAACCAAGTATCAAAGAATGGGCTGTTGAAGATCGACCCCGCGAGAAAATGCTTGCCAAAGGAATTCGTTCGCTTTCAGAAGCCGAATTGGTTGCAATCCTGATTGGCTCCGGAAACCTGGAAGAATCGGCTGTCGAAGTTTCACGCCGGATATTGGCTTCCGTAAATAACAACCTGAACGAACTTGGAAAGAAAAATATCAACGATCTGAAAAAGTTCAAGGGAATTGGCGAAGTAAAGGCGATTACCATTCTATCAGCCCTCGAACTGGGCCGTCGGCGGAAAGAATCGGAACCCGATGAAAAACCGAAGGTAATTACCAGCTCTGATGCCGCCGCCATCTTTAAACCATTGCTGAGCGATCTTCCGCACGAAGAATTCTGGATTCTGCTGCTCAACCGGAATAACCTGGTCATCGATAAATTGATGGTTAGTCAGGGTGGCCTTTCCGGTACTATTATCGATGTGCGAATCATACTGAAAATGGCGCTCGACAAGCTGGCCTGTTCCATCATTTTGTGTCACAATCACCCTTCGGGAAACCTGATGCCGAGCGAGGCGGATAAAAATATCACAAAAAAAATCGGGGAAGCCGGAAAACATATGGATATTCCGGTTCTCGATCATCTGATTATCGGGAATGATGCTTATTTTAGCTTCGCCGATGAAGGACTGATCTGATTTCAGGATTAGTCCGTATAAAGACTGGGACTAATACATAGAGTTTGAACACAAAATGAAATCAGAGAAGCTAATTATTTTTGTACCGAAGATCACACCCCGGATCGAATTTACTTTTGAATTCATCTTTCAAACTATTCTTGGACTGGATTTTACGCTGACAATAAAGCCGGAGGAATTTCTTCAGTCGGACTATGCCAGACTCAATTATTCTGAGACCAACTTTTCTTCAGGACTTTTCCTGAAATCGCATTCGCTCCTGTTCAGTAAAAATATCGTGATTCAGGATCTTTCGGAAGTTGAGTACCTGCAGAACAAACTCTTTTTTCCAAGTTCAGACGATTCGTTTTTACCCTTCGATCCGTTTGCCTGTACCTTTTATCTGCTCACCCGATACGAGGAATATCTTTCGGAAAGCACCGACGAACACGAACGGTTTACCGATTCCGAAAATATTCTGGTTCGGTTGAATCTGCATCACAAACCTATTGTCGATCAGATGGCTTATTGGATAGCCGAAAAAATTTCAGCACATTTTCCGGAGTTAAAAATGAGAAAGCGTGCATTTCAGTTTTTCACCACCATCGATATCGACAATGCCTGGGCATTTAAAAATAAAAGTCCACTGGTTTCGGCCGGTGCAATTCTCAAAGCCTTTGTCCATTTAAACTGGATGGAACTGAAGCAACGTTTAATCGTATTTCTCGGGCTTCAAAAAGATCCGTACGATACCTATAAATACATACTCGATACTTATAAAGGTCAATTGAGTCATTTGTTGTTTTTTTTCCTGATGGGCGACCGGAATCAGTACGACAAAAGTATTTCATTTAAAAACAAACCGTTCAGGCAGTTGATTGTCAGTCTTTCAACCGTTTGTGATATTGGGATTCATCCTTCGTATGCCTCGAACCTGAAACCCTGGTTGTTCGAAAAAGAAAAGAAACGCCTCGAAGATATTTTGCAGAAACCGGTTACCAAAAGTCGTCAGCATTACCTGAAGCTAAAGTTTCCGCAAACCTATCATAACCTGTTGAATTTAAACATCGAAGAAGATTATACCATGGGATTTGCCAGTCTGGCAGGTTTCAGGGCCGGTACCTGTACCCCGTTTCTTTTTTTCGATTTAAATAAAGATCAATGTACTGAATTACTCATTCATCCGTTTCAGGTGATGGATGTGACCTTGAAAAACTACCTGCGTCTCAATCCGGAGGAAGCCTGGAACCTGATTGAAACGATGATGATCGAAGTTAAAAAAGTGAACGGCACATTTATCAGCCTCTGGCACAACGAATCGCTTAAAGATTCGGGGCAGTGGCTGGGCTGGCGGAAAGTTTATGAACAGATCCTTGAAACAGGCTTAAAACTAACCGATGAGCAATCCTGAAATCAGACTGATCACCAACGCGCAAATCGACCGTGAACGATGGGACAACTGTCTGGCCCGGTCTTCCATGTCGGTTGTTTACGCACAATCGGGATACCTCGATCTGGTTTCGCCCGGTTGGGACGGCCTGATTCTCGGCGATTACGAATACCTGATGCCGCTCACCATCACCCGAAAACTGGGGATCCAATTTTTGCTTCAACCCATTTTTGCCCAGCAACTCGGTATTTTTCCTGAAGCTGGAACATCGATTCAAAATGAATTTCTGATTTTTATCCGGAACCGGTTCCAATATGTGGCTATCCAGTTGAATTCGAAAAATCACCTGCCTTTTCCTGAAGATTTTGCTGCTGCAGAGCGTCAGAATTTTATCCTGGATCTGAATGCTGATTATGAAGTTCTTAAGACCGGATATTCGAAACATACCCGGCGACAAATAAAAAAAGCAGAAGCCGAAAAAGTATTTGTCATCAAGGGAATTCCGGTAAAGGAATACATCGGTTTGAAAAATCTGGCCAATGAAAATAAGCTTCCGGAGAAACCTATGTTGACTTTAAAACAACTCATCGCCTACGGAAACACAAGTGGGAAGGGTGTCGTTTATGCAGCCTACACACGAGAAAATTCACTTTGCGCGGCGGCATTTTTTCTGCGTTCCGGCAACCGGGTGATTTATTTAAATGCAGTTTCAACAACCGAAGGGAAAAACACCAGCGCCATGCAGCTGCTTGTTGATCAGTTTATTCAGGAGCATGCAGGGAACAGTCTGATACTAGATTTCGAAGGCTCCTCCATTCCCGGAATCGCCCGTTTTTATCAGGGTTTCGGAGCCGAACCTGAACAGTACTACAGTTTGAAGTTGAACCGTTTGCCTGTCCCGTTGAGGTGGATCATAAAATAACTTCCATGAGCAACGAGCCAATCAAGCATATACTTTCATCACTCAGTGGATTTTTACCATTCAAATCGCTGATGCCTGCCAACCGGCAACATTTTATATTTCCGTTCTGGCATGCCGTTTCAGATCATCCACCTGATCATTTGTCGGTTTTGTACCAAATGCCATCGTCCGCGGTGTTTAAGAAGGATCTGGATTTTTTCCTGAAACATTATAAAGCCGCTTCAATTGTTCAGGTTGAGGAATTTGCCAATAGAAAAATAGGTTCAAAACTGAATCTTTTTTTTCCGAGTTTCGACGATGGACTTTCGGAATGTTACCATACAATTGCCCCAATCCTCAAAAGCAAAGGAATACCTGCCGCATTTTTTATTAATCCGGATTTTGTGGATAACAAACAGCTTTTTCACCGGCACAAAGCCAGTCTGATTCTGAACCACCTGAAAGAGAAACTGCCCACAATTTCGCAGTTGAAAGCTGCTGAAATCATTGAGGGAAAGCCAACGGCAGACCAAGATTTACGCCGGTTTTTGAATCATACCGTTTATTCCGATCATGCCGAACTTGACCGGATTGCCATGATTTTCGGCATCGATTTCAGTGAATACCTGAAACAGAAAAAACCATACATGAGTCTTTCGCAGATTCAGGAACTGCAAAACGATGGTTTTATCATTGGTGGGCACAGCCTCGATCACCGTGAATTTTACCAGGCTCCTGAACGTGAAATACTCCATCAGATTTCAGGAAGTATGGATTTTGTGGTTCAGGAATTGAAGCCTGAAAAAAAATGGTTCGCCTTTCCATATACCGATTCCAAAATTCCGGATTCGGTTTTCGGGCACGCCATTCAGGAAAAAATATGGGATCAGAGTTTTGGAACAGCCGGAATGAAAGACGAAACGATGCCGAATCACATCCAGCGAATCCCGATGGAATCCGGAGAATTGATGTCAGCAGAAAAAATGATCCGTACCGAATATGCCTGGTATGCACTCAAATCAATATTTGGAAAAAATAAAGTGAACCGCCGATGAATCTTTGGGAGAAATACAAGATTAGTTTTCAGGGACATGCCACAAAAACAGCATTTTGCATCGGCAATAGATTATACACTTACATCGATTTTGAAGCTTCCATTGCGGGTTGTCAGCAGTTGTTGCAGGAGAATCTGACTGATCCTTCCGGTCAGCCGGTAGGAGTGATGTGCAACGATTCACTGGAAACTTTCGCTGCCATTTTTGCGACCTGGTTTTCCGGAGCTCATTTTGTGCCGCTTCATCCGCAACATCCGGAACTGGTTAACGAGGAAAAAATACGACAATCCGGTATGAGTATAATTCTGGATTCGAACCCGGAAACCCGGTATGTTTGTACGTATGGAATAACCGGTAAAAATCCGTTGGCAGTATCTGGAAATACAGGTCTGGCTTACATTCTGTTTACTTCGGGAAGTACCGGAAAACCCAAAGGAGTGCCCATCAGCGAAACGAATCTCAATGCTTTTGTGGAAGGATTCCTGGAATTGTATCCGGATTTAAATTCATCCGACCGCTTTTTGCAAACCTACGACCTGACTTCGGATGCCGCATTCACCGGATACCTCATTCCGCTGTTGCTCGGAGCCACGGTTTACACGATTCCTTCCGGAGGTTTTAAATACCTGAATATTGTAAAATATCTTCAGCAGTACGAGATTACCTGGACTCAATATACTCCCTCGGTGCTTAATTATTTACGTCCGTATTTTAAATCGATTCAGTGCAATTCGCTCAAACACTCACATTTTGGCGGCGAAGCTCTGCCACTCGATCTGGTTGCCGAATGGGCCAGTTGCGTTCCGAATGCCGAAATTTCGAACATCTACGGGCCAACCGAAACGACAATAACCTGTTCCATTCACCGAACAGGTATTCCTGATTTGCCTGAAAAAGTTTACAATGGAATCATCTCGATTGGCAAACCCATTGGTGAAGTGAAAATCCTGATTCTGGGTAAAAACGGAATGACAGCTCAATCCGGAGAAAAAGGGGAACTTTGCATCGGCGGAAAACAGGTCATGTCGGATTACCTGACGAATCCGGGAAATAATCTGAATCCATTTTATATGGACGAAAATGGTGAACGGTATTACCGCAGCGGCGATCTGGTTTTTCAGGATACCGATGGTTATTTGTTTTACTGCGGAAGGATTGACGACCAATTAAAGATAAACGGTTACCGGATTGAACCTGCCGAAATCGAACTGGCTGTCAGCCGGGCCTCCGGGGGTTCAAAATCGAAGGCCTTTGAATTCAGGAACAAAACCGGTACTGAAAGCATTGTTGTTTTTATTGAAAATACAGTTCTGAATCCGGATTTTTTGAAAGAGCAACTGCGAGCCTTTTTGCCAGCCTCAGTTCTACCTGAAAAAATAATTCCAATCCGGAATTTTCCTCTGAATTCGAATGGCAAAGCAGATAAAAATGCGCTCTTCAACGAATATTCAAGCCTGATTTATGAATAAGCTGGAAAGTCATATCCGGAATAACCTGTACGAATTTTACAGTCGCATTGCTGAGGTCTGCGGTCTGCTTACCGAAAAAGAATCCGGCTGGTCAGTCGTGCAGAATAAGCCCGGATACTGGCCAAACCTGTTTTATGGTCTGGGCTCCGGATTTGCAAATGAACAAAATACGGGTTCATTTTCCGAAAAAATCGGATCAGGCAATTTTCCAAATTTGCTGATTGGCAGTGATCAGCATGTTGAAGGGAACGATGCGGCGTTGCGAAATTTTGGTTTTATGCCGATTACCCGTTGGACCGGCATGGCGCTGGAAAAACATTCAGAATTGAAGGTTCCTGAAATTCCGGAGGGAATCAGCATTTCGAAACCACAAACCGATGACGAGCTGGAACAGTGGATCAATATTGTGAACGAGCAGTTGCTTTCGACCGAAATGCTTGATCGTGACCAGTTAAAGTTAATTTTAGATCAGCCCGATTTTGATGCCCGGATGCTTCTTTTCAACGGTGAAGTTGTGTCGACCATTTTGGTATTCCGGTCGGCTGAAGCCACCGGTTTGTATTTTATTGCGACAAAGAAACCGGCCCAGCGAAAGGGTTTTGCCCGTTTGCTGATTCGAATGGTTTGTTTGGAGGAATTTAAAAGTTCGGAAAAACCCTTAGTTTTGCATGCAACAAAAAATGGAGAAGCAGTTTATCAGAAGCTTGGCTTTGAATCGTTCAACCCATTTTTTTTATATTGGAAAATAAATACGAAACCATGAACCAGTCACAGATATTTGAGAAACTTAAACCAATTTGCCATCAGATTTTTGGTGCAGGGGTAAAAATTACGGAAGAGACCGTTTCATCCGATGTGGAAAACTGGGATTCGATGAATCATGTGATGCTCATTTCGACCATCGAAAATGAATTTCAGGTGAAATTCGACATCCTGGAAATTATCGAACTTGACTCCATTCGCGGTTTTATCGGTTTGATTGAAAAAAAACTCGGTTAAATGCAAATTCTCGAAATAAAGGTTTCCGAACTAAACGATTTTGTCACCGGTAATCTTTGGCAACACCTCACGCCGAAGCCAATTACCGCGTTGAGGGCCATTTCGCAGGCTCAGAATCCCCGCGCGAATCCGGAAGATGTAGCCTTGATAATTGCTTTCGAAAAGGAAATGTTGCTTGGTTTGGTTGGATTGTTGCCCGACCTGATCCATGGTCATTCGGATCAGAAAATTTACTCGAATTCGTGCTGGTGGGCGCATCCCGAAAAAGGCAAACATCTGGCGGTTCCTTTGTTCCTGAAGGCATTTTCGATGGCCGGTCGGCGCATGTTTATGACCGATTGCACACCGCACACCATGCAGATTCTCGAAAAAACAATGTTGTTCGATTTTCCTGAAACAGGTATGGGGATTCGTGGTTTCCTGAAATTTAACCTCCACGAAATACTTCCGGCGAAATTTCCGGGGACAAGAAAAATCAAATCTTTCCTGAAACTTTGTGATCAGATTCTGAATCCGATCGCCGGGACCTTCCAGAAAATAACTTCAGGGAAATTTCTGAAAACAGAATTGAAGGTTGAACGGATGGATTCGTTTACTTCGGAAATGACTTCTTTTATTGAAACACATTCGGCTGATGAATTTACGCGTCGTTCGGCTGCAGATCTGAAGTGGATCAGGCTTTTCCCATGGATTAAAAAGAACTCACCCGATCAGCATTTCTCTCCGGTTGGTTACCCGTTTTCGTACCTGACAGATGATTTTAAATCATATTTCCTAAAAGTTTCGGATCAGGAAAAGCTGATCGGACTTTTGTATCTGACGGTTCGCGACGGGCACATGAAAGTTCCGTATGTTTATTTTGATGATTCAAATTCGGACAAGGTTTTGCAGGTCATATACAGTCAGGCAATACAAAATAATGTGACTACATTAACCATTTTTAATGCACGTTTGGTTGCTCAGATGGATCGGAAAACTCATCCGTTTCTAATAAAAAAGAAAATCCGGCGCATGGTTTCTGTTGCCAAAAATCTTTCCCAGGACTTTCAAAAGTTCCCGGTTTTACAGGACGGCGATGGCGATGTTGCTTTTACTTAAACGTCCTTTTAGATTCCTGCAATTACGTTTTATATTTTGTAAAACATACAAGTTGATTTCGACTTTTTGATTACTTTCGCCGAAACTTTTTGAATCATGAAGGTAAATATACTTGGGGAGACGAATTCCATTTTTAATCAGTTCATTGGAGAAATTAGAGACGAAGTTATTCAGAAGGATCCGATGCGTTTCCGGAGAAATCTTCAGCGTTTGGGTGAGATTTTTGCCTACGAGATCAGTAAAGTAATGGAATACGAACATCAGGATATTACCACTCCGCTTGGAGTTGCCAGTGTTTCCACCCTGGTGCAGCATCCTGTTTTAGCTACCATTTTACGTGCAGGATTGCCTTTGCAGCAGGGATTACTGAATATTTTTGACCGTGCTGAAAATGCTTTTATTTCGGCCTATCGTAAATACGACGAAGCTGGCGAATTTCATATCGAGTTCGAATACCTGGCTTCTCCATCGCTCGATGATAAACATGTTATTCTTTCCGATCCGATGCTGGCATCCGGAGCCTCGATGGAAATCGGTTATCAGGCTCTGCTGAAAAAAGGACATCCAAAACATGTGCATTTGGTTGCAATTATTGCCAGTCAGAAGGGTGTTGATTTTGTGTTGGAACACATTAAGGCCGAAAATGTGACTTTATGGATTGGAGCTGTCGATCCGCACATGACTTCCATGTCGTACATTGTTCCCGGACTGGGCGATGCAGGAGATTTAGCTTTCGGCGCCAAAATTGATTCTCATTAGAATTTAGGATTCAAGATATAATTTTCAAAAGACAAAGGGCAATGATTAATTTCACTGCCCTTTGTCTTTTTTTCTGAAGAAATTACAACATCGAAATCCAGATTCCAGCCCCAAATAACAAAGTGAAAAGCAAAGTTGTCAACGATAATTTTTTCAGGAAAGGATCAAATTTCTTAGGTGCAGTAATTTTGTTAATCGCAATCAGATCGTTTAAAAAGAAAGGGAAAGCGAGCAGAAACAACCATTGATAAACAGACTTTGAATTGAGTCCTGTGTATATCAGCATGGCCATCATTCCAGTCAGGATCAAAATGGCATGATAAATTTTTGCTTTTGAACTTCCCAGTTTTACCACCACGGTATTTTTACCTGAATTCCGGTCATTTTCGATGTCACGCATGTTGTTCAGGTTCAACACTCCGGAACTGAAAAGTCCAATACTGATTGCAGGCAGAAGGACATCTGCCGTAATCTGGTGGCTGTTCAGAAAATAAGTTCCGGCAACCGGAAGTATTCCGAAGAACAGAAAAACGGCAAGATCACCAAATCCGGCATAACCGTATGGATTTTTACCTGCGGTGTATTTGAAAGCTGCAATTAAAGCCACAATTCCCAAAGCCAGAAACAGCAGAAATGTGCCAGTGTGAAGTCCTTTGGTGCCTTCCTGAATGAGCCAGATTCCGCTGGCAAGGCTCAGAATTATCAGGACAATCATTCCTGATTTCATCTGTTTCAAACTGATTTCGCCACTCTGTACGGTTCGTTTCGGGCCCACCCGGTGCTGGTTATCTGTCCCTTTCTGCGAATCGCCGTAATCGTTGGCAAAATTCGAGAAGATTTGAATAAACAGTGCAGTTACAATGGCCAGAATAGTCACTGTAGAATTAAATTTGTCGTTCCGGAATGAAACAGCTGCTCCCATCAATATTCCCGACATGGCAAGTGGCAATGTCCTTAATCGTGCTGCTTTAATCCAACTTTTTAGTGATGCCATTATTTTTGTTCTTAATGTCCGATACAGGAAGTTTCCAACCAACTTCGATAGATCGGATCAAGTATTGAAATTTTATTTCCCAGGATGTCTATAATTTCTTTGCTTTCGAGGGCCTTTTTAACTTTTAAGACATTTGCTGAGGTCCCTGTTTTATATTTATTCAACGTTTCCTTTGAGCTTAACATGGTAACACCATCAATCAGAGCATTTAGAAAATTCGGTTGGCTATTTGTTAATTCATCAGTATGTTACCTTTTAGTAACTTACGATAGGGTAATGAATATCCGGGGTTAATATTTATGGGAACTTTGGATATTTCGAAAAATCCGGTTTGCGTTTTTCGAGGAACGCGTGTTTGCCTTCCTGTGCTTCTTCGGTCAGGTAGTACAATAAAGTTGCGTTTCCGGCAAATTCCTGAATACCGATTTGTCCGTCGAGTTCGGCATTGAGGCCAAGTTTCAGCATGCGCAAAGCCAGCGGACTGTGCTCCTGCATTTTCTGAGCCCAGGCAACCACCTCGTCTTCGAGTTGGTCGAACGGAACAACTTTGTTGACCAAACCCATTTCCAGTGCTTCAGCAGCCGAATACTGACGGCACATGAACCAGATTTCGCGGGCTTTTTTCTGTCCGACAATGCTGGCCAGATACGATGATCCCAATCCGGCATCAAAACTGCCAACTTTAGGACCGGTTTGTCCGAAGATCGCATTTTCGCTGGCAATACTGATGTCGCAAACGACATGTAAAACATGCCCGCCACCGATCGCAAATCCATTCACCATCGCAATTACAGGTTTAGGCATCGACCGGATTTGTTTCTGAACTTCCAGGATATTGAGACGCGGAATTCCATCCTTGTCGATGTAGCCGCCTTTTCCTTTTACTGTTTGGTCACCGCCGGCACAAAACGCTTTGTCGCCTGCTCCAGTCAACACAATCACATTAATGTGCTGATCTTCGCGGCATATTTTCAACGCATCTGATATCTCGTTTACCGTTGTTGGCCGGAATGCGTTGCGGTAACGTTCGCGGTTTATTGTAATTTTTCCGATTCCATCATAATAATCAAAGAAGATATCTTCATATCCTTTAATTGTTTGCCATTCACGTGTTGCTGTCATCTGATATCGTTTTTTTATTTTTTAAATTCATGGTAACATTCCTGAAAAACGGATGCACTGATCTCGCCATCAGTCAGGATTTCAAGAATTACCGGTCCTGAAAATTCAGCTGCAAAAATAGTTTTTAATGCTTCCGAAAGTTCATCCTGATTCTCTGCTTTCAGGTAATTCAGACCGAAAGCTTTTGCCAGGCCTTCAGCTTTCTGACTGTGCTGAGCCACAAAATGCTCGTTTAAGGCTGGAGACTGGCGCGGTCCTCCAATCAGCCGGAAAATATTTCCGCCGCCATTATTCAGCACGATGATGCGTAAATTTTTTGGAAAACTGGAATTCCAGAGTGCATTCGAGTCGTAAAAAAATGCGAGTTCGCCCAAAATCAAGGTGTTGAGTTTTTCTGAAAATAGTGCAAAACCCGCTGCGGTTGAGGTTGAACCATCAATTCCACTGGTTCCGCGATTGCCAAAATATTCGCATTCCGGAGTTGGAGCGAACATTTGCATCAGCCTGACCGACGAACTGTTTCCTAAATGAACAACCGAATTCTCAGGAATAAACTGTGAAATAGTTTTGCAGGCAGTCAGGTCGCAAAAAGGAGCTTTGTCCAGAAATTCTTCCTGAAGTTGTTGGGCTTTCCCATTGAGAGTTAGCCAGATTTTACGGTAATCGCTTTCCGTATTTTTTATTTCGGGAACAAAACTGTTCAGGAATGAAAATGCATCGGAATGAATCACTTTGGTCAATGAATTATAGGTGTCGGTGTGTTCGCCGCTGGCCGAGATGTGCCAGTGATCTTTGGGCTGGTTGGCACGAACAAATAATTTCAGGCGTTTCGAAACAATCTGTTGCCCGAAAGTGAGTAAAATTTCAGGTTGAAAATCTGCTTTTTTATCCGGAGAAATTGCAGCAATTGAGATGTCGGTGGTATGAATCAGATGCTCACCTGCAAGGTTGGTCAGATGTTCAGCTAAAATAACGGTACCGGAATCATTCGCCAGTTTTTCGATCGGCAGATTCATCCGATCGTCCGGAGAAAGCTGGCCGATGATGACCATTTTTCGAGTCGAATTATTCCAGCGTTCCAGAAGTTTTTCAAGTTCAGTTTCCTGTATCAGACCATTCACAGGGCTCAATTCAATGTTCCTGAATGTTGGGAGTTCCTCGTCCGAAAATCCGTAAAGCGGTTCGTTGAGCGGAATATTGATGTGTACCGGACCCGGATTTCCGGTGAGAGCCAGATTTAGTATTTCGTTGATCTGAAGGTTGTTGTAGCGGAAATCATCGTCGCGGTCGGCTTCCTGAAGACTGATGCTTTTAATTGTATGATTGGCAAACAGATTTTCCTGGCGCACCGTTTGTCCGTCGGCCTGATCGACCCAGCGTTTGGGGCGGTCGGCGGTGAGTACGATCAGAGGAATTTTCTGGTAAAAAGCTTCGGCAATGGCTGGTCCGTAATTGATGGCCGCTGTTCCTGAAGTACAAACAATGGCAACCGGTTTGTTTTTGGCAAGAGACATTCCCAGGGCGAGGTAAGCCGCACTTCGTTCGTCGACCACGTTGAGGCAGCTAAATCCGGGATGACCAAAGAATTGATTGATCAGGGGAGCATTTCGCGAGCCGGGTGAAATTACGATGTCTGTAATCCCTTTCTGCAGCAGCAATGAGGCCAGTTGCTGAATGTGTTTTTTGTCGGTTATCATTTTCTAATTTGTCAGGTAATCCGCGTCTGGCAGCTAATTCTGAGCATTCTCAGGATCAATTACCGAAAGCAGTGTTTTGGCCTTTTGATTGGTTTCGTCCCATTCTTTTTCAGGAACCGATCTCGAGGTAATTCCGCCACCCACGTATAGGATGTATTCTTCTGAAGTTATTTTCATGCAGCGTAAATTCACAAAAAGTGTCACCTGGTGGTTCAGTCGCCAGGGGCCCAGATAACCTGTGTAATAATCGCGCGGATATGTTTCGTTCACCCGGATATAATCGTCGGCCAGATCTTTGGGCAAACCGCAAACTGCCGGGGTCGGGTGCAGGTTGGCAATAAAACTTCCCAGACAGTTCGAAATTTTGTTTTCAGGAAAAAAGAATGAGGTTTTTAAATGCGCAACTTTTCCACTTTCCAGAGTTTCGGGACCAATGGTTTTGTATTTATGAATATCGAAATCAAAAAATATATCGAGCATGTACCTCGAAACGAATGCCTGTTCTTCAATGTCTTTGGTGCTCCAAAAGTATTCTTCTCCGGCAGGTTTCCGGACCTGTGTCCCGGCGAGTGAAACCGTTTCGAAATTTGAATTTTCCGACCGGATCAGAACTTCGGGAGTGGCGCCCATCCAGGTGCCTGCCACTGGTAAATTTACCAGGTAAGTAAAGGCATTTGGAGTCTGATCATGAAGTTGAATAAATGTTTCTCCAATCGGCTTGCCGTTTCTTTTTACCGGTATCTGCCTTGAAATTATCACTTTCGAAAGATCAGTTTCGCGGATGGTTGCAATGGTCGATTCGATGATTGTTAAATAGTCATCCTTGGATTGGACATTGCAGGCAGCAATTTCAGGATTTGATGAAAAAGATTCAATCCCTGACAAATCCAGAACAATCCGGGTATCAAAATCTTCGAAATAAATGTGAGGTTTAAGCAAAATTGCCGGGCTGCTTTCGGTAATCCGGAAGGGTGCAAAAACAAAGCCTGCTTTTCCGTTCAGATGATCAAACTTGTGGTAAAAGCGTACATCAGACGCATTCCCGATAATTAATTCTAAATTCGATTTTCCAGGATTGTACCAACAGGCAAATGCTATTCTGTTTTCGATTAGCTGATCGAGAATACGACCCATTTTTATCTTATTTTCCATTTCTCTTTACAATCATGTTTGTCACTCTTCCGGTTGAAATAAGTTTTCCGGATTCATTTTTAATTTCAACATTCCAGACATGGGTTTGGTTTCCTGAATGTACAATTTCGGCCCGTGCATAAACCGATCCTTCGCTGGCGCTTCCGGTGTGATTGGCACTTACCTGTATCCCCAGAACATCAAATTCCTGAATGTCGACCATCAGCATCGATCCCAGTCCTGCAATTGTTTCGGTCAGCGCCAGGTTGGCACCACCATGTAAGAAGCCACCGGGGCGGAATGTACGTCCGTCGACTGGCATGCTGGCTTCAACCCAGCCTTCGCCCAGGGCAGTAAAACGAATTCCGAGTTGGTCGACCAGCGTATTTTTTGTATACTGATTGATTAACTCCAGTGGAGTTGAAAGGGTAAGTTGTGGAAATGTCATCCGAATTAAAATTAGTTGAATATCCGTTTACTGTACCAATCGTGTTTTCTTTCCATCAATTTTCCGATTGGGCGACTTTCCGGATACCCGTTAAGATTAAAAACGTGAAATTAGGAAAATGCGCTTAAGTAGCCAATTTTCAGGAAAAAATTGATCGCATTCCGTAACCTGAACCCAAACTTTGAATATTTACGATCCGGCCGATCCGAAAGGAAAAAGTTGCAGGCGGCTGTAACAGAGCACACTTGATAAAAAATAAATTCCGGGATCAACGTTCAGACTTATCTTTCAGTTGAATATTCGCGGCCCGAAAGTGTCAGACTTAAAGACGGATTTTCTTTATTTTCGGTGATGTAAAATAATTTCGATTCGTGACTGCCTAAAACAACTGACAAATGATCATCCTTGCCAAGTCCCAGGCTGAAGCCGGGTTCCCAGACAAAAATCCAGGCAGCTTTTACACCGATTAAATCATAAATCTGATACGATTCGGAAACTGGTTCTTTGTTGTCATTCAAAATCAGGATTCCCCAGGCGTTTGCTTTTTTATATTTTCTGACGGCGACTTTATTCCTGAAGTTATTTCCCCAGAACGGAAGAACAGCGCTTTGCGGGCGTTTGGTCGGTTCGAGAAAGCGCCATAACTGAAGCATCTCGCTTTCCATGATTTTGAAATTATCAGATATGCCGACCGATCCGCCCAAAAAGCCGGTCCACAAAGCCAGACTTTTCTTTTCTTCAGTCGTGAATTCCGATTTATAATCGCGCAGAAAAACACAATCAGGATCGTTTTGCCAGAACACATTGTTGAAAAACTGGGTGTTGTAACTTTCGTTCAGTATGTGTCCTGTGGTTTGGTCCTGCCAGCCCCAGCTGTGGTCCTGATCAATACGGACTGCATCAACATAGCCAATCAATGGAGAATACGGCGCTTTGTTGGCCGTAATAAAACTTCCGGCCCCTACCTCTTCACGGATTATATCCATAACTGCCCTGAAGTACTGAACCGATGATTTTCCTTTTTTCGATCGCTGAACTTCGGTTGAATCCTGCAATCCCCAATCCAGATGATCAAGTTCGTAATAGGTGAAACCCATTTTCCTGAAACTGCGGAATACTTTTCCCAGATAGTCCCTGACATCTTCATGACTTCCATCCAAGGCATAAAGTTTTCCTTCCGAATCTTCGTCCATCACAATCGGATTACCCTCCGGATCTTTTAAAATCCAGCGTGGGTGGTTCCTGAAAATCCGGCTTTTTTCGTGTGCAACGTAAGGAGCAACATAAATTCCGGCCCTGAAGCGCCGCTGAAAAATCTGGCGGGCAACATCGTCCATCGTTTTAGGCCACGAATCGTTTGGTTCGAGCCAATCGCCCGGAATACAGTATCCGGCACCGACATGGATCGTCTGAAGCGGAATGTCCGGTTTTAGTTCGTCGAGGATCTGGAGCTGATCGAGTAAATATTTGTAGGAGAAAGAAGTTCTGAAATCCTGGCCCGAAGACCAGAAATAATTGGTGTCGGTATCTCGGCGTGCCTGGTTTTGTTCCGAAATGCTCCAGGCCAGGTTTTGCATAGTTCCGTATGGCTGGTTACCGGTATAGATAAATAGATCGGGCAATTTGATGAATTCGTCCTTGAGCGGAATGTTTTCGGTGGCAAAACCCGATTCGAAGAAAATGGCTTCGTTGCTGAATTTCCGGTCGTTCAATCCATTTCGCCGAGTCCGGTTGTAGATCGAGCTCCGCTGAATAAAATCAATCTGTTCGTAGGCTCCGATGGCCAGTGTGTCACCGTTATCGGCAATTAACCCGGTCATTAAAAAGCTGTCGTACGACCACGATTCTTCTTCAGGATAGCTGACTGATTTTTTAACGTTGGATTTCTGAATGTCGAAGATTCCGGACTGTCCACCGGTTCCAAGTCCCAGTTTGTAAAACTGGCTTGCCCCGGTTAAATGTCCTTCACCCAAAGGATTAAACCAGATCGGGGCATTTTTCATCCCGCTGATTTCGGCACCAATCGAAATGGTGTTGCTGTGAGTCCGCAGATCGAGCATCACAAATCCACCGTCGATTTCGTAAATAATCCGCTTCCCTTTTGGTGAATCACCCATAAAGGTGTTTCGAACAAAAATACTTTGTCCGTTGATCGATGGCCGGCAATTCGTTAAGCGAATGCTTCCGGCATAAATATCGAAGGTACCATCTTCGTGTAAAATCCATTGTGGCTTACCAAGTATAAAATCGAGGTGATTTGATGTAACCGGGATAGAAAGTGGATGTGCAAGTCCTGGTATTGAGATGAAACCTGCACCCAGGCTTACACCTAACATTTTCAGAAATGTTCTTCTTTCAAAAGATCGATTGGGCATATCTCAAGTTAGGTTTTTATAGGAACGCTAAATTTAACAACTTTTAACACAAAATGGCAAGGACTTTTATTTTGTGCTAATTTTTTTCAAAGTATGAATTCACGTCTTTCAATTTTAAGCTGACCACCAAAACTATGGTTTAATTACATCGGATAATATCTTTGGAACTTTTACCAAATCATAATCTTCCTGATAGATCAGGTATTTGTTCGTCCATTGAGGTTCAAACTTTTCCTTATACTCACGTAATCCCTTATACTGGGCAAATGTCCTGATTTTTTCATAGGCAAATTTCATCGATTTTTCTGGAAAAGTATGGGCATCGTTAATTCCACTTAAGGGTGCAAAACCTAAATTCACGGTGTGAAAAGCTTCGGTCTTTAAATACTTAAAAAGTTCGGTTAAAATAAAATCCATCACGCCGTTTGGAGCGTCTTTCGTTTTCCGGATCAGATCGTATGTGGCTTCTCCTGAAACAAAATCAGGAATCACATTCAGGAAAGCAATCACTTTTTCTTCCGGATTTTCGACTGTCAGGATCGTTTGTTGTTTTAATTCTTCCCAAACAAACATACCCTGCGAAAAAACAATCTCCGAGCGATGGGTATCGAGTAACCATTCGTCGCTGACCGATTTTATTTTCTGAAGTACGCCGTCTTTTACCGGAGGAACATGAACGGTGATTTTATAGCCCTGATCAATCACTTTGTTAATGGCGTTTCGCATCGATTTTTTACTTCCGCCTTTCAAATCAAATGTATCGAGGTTTACCACTCCTTCCTGGCCAAGAAAAAGACTTTTCTTTTTTAATTGCTGAAATAGTTCCAGCGATTCTTCCGGAACCCGGTAGAAAATACTTTTTAATCCGTTCTGGTAACAGTATTTATCGAATTCGCGGATGCACCGTTTCATTTCTTTTTGGTTTTCGGCCACCGGATTTTCGAGTGCCACTGCAAAATTTCCTGAAATCCGGTAAGCAATAAAAGCGGTTTTATTTTCAGGAAAGAACAGCATTTTATCGCTGTATGTTTTGAAATAATCGAGGGCTGAACAACCGTATTTCAGAACCAGCATGCCGGCCAGTTCCAATTCTTCTGAGCTGCAGACAGGTGTGGGCGAATAGGAATACACCAGGGTGTAAATCAGAAAAACCAGCGAAATGAACCCACTTACATGAAGACTGAAAATGAAGTTTCTGGCAAAGATGCTGGCATGCGGTAAATCAGGATTTCCGATAAACAGGTAATTCTGAATGGTGAGTTGAATGGATTGGATAAGATTAAAATCAGCCTTCAGATCCACTTTGTCGAGGTAATAAAACCCGGCAATTCCATAGATTAGGGTTACAAAAGCCAGCAGGAGTGAGCTTTGAAGTCCAACATTCCGGAGCCGTGGATTATTTTTAATGTAGTATTCACGGCGTGTGGCAATCAGCACAGCTAAAACCATAAGTGCAATCGATGCTTCTTCATAGTCAATGGCTTTTGTGATATGGCCGATCAGCGACAAAACACTTAATAAGATGGCAAACCACCAGGCTGATTTTAAACCCTTCAGCATAAAGGCTGCTGTGACCAGTAAAAATAAACCGGCAATAAAAACAAGACCGTTTGAGGTATTGATTACCTCGATGGGAAGGAATTCCCTGAGGTTATTTACCCGTTCCGAAATGGCGGGAGTGAGCACTGAAATAATATTCAGGATACCCAGGCCAAGCAGGAAAATGGCTGGTAATACCCGCATCAGCAGTTTGTTCACTTTCGAAATAAATGCAAAAATTCCTGCCAGAAGCGGAAGCCAGAATTCGAAAAAGCGGTAAAGAAAAGTTGCTGCAATGGCTTCAATATTTCCAAACCCAAAGCGGATAAGAACATAACTCATTGATACCTCGATGGCTCCGAGTCCGCGCAGAAAGGGAGAAACGATCAGAAAAATAACTGAAATAATGTAGCCCATAATCACGGCAATAACCGAGGCCTGAAATCCAAGCGCCAGTATGGCCATATATAAATGTGCGATGCCGGTAAATTCGATTGCCACCGAAGTTGCGACAGTAAAGATGAATTGTGTCTGATCAATCCGGTTGTTTTGTAAATCGGCCATAAAAACTTCTGTTTCGGGCATCAGCTTTACCATGAACTGGTAGAAATAGCCTTTTTTCAGGATGGAACGATACATGAAAATCAAAATTAATTTCAGCAAAATAACAGCTGCAAGCGCGTACCATTCGCCTGATCCGATTGTCCCTTCAACCAGGGCATAAATAAACGCCGGAACTGCTACGATGATAACCGAAAGTATTCCGATAAAACCATAAACTGAGGATGCAAAATGAATCTGAGATTTTTGTATTCCTTTTTTTTCGATCGTTTTAGTGAAAAATGCCAGCGAGGAAATTCCTCCGGCGGGTAAAAATATGCTGATCAGGTTTCGCTTGAGAAACAGAATTGTCGCGTCAAACAGCGAAATCTTTATTCTTACTGATGCAAACGAGTACACATACATCTGGCCCTGCAACAAAATATAAACAGCGCTTAAAAGTATTCCTGAAGTAATCCAGATCCAATTTGCAGTTTTTAATACAGATTTTACTTCAGACAATTCGGTGCGTTCGTGCTCAATGAACCAAACTCCAATGGCAATGAAAAACAGTGTGAAAATAAACTGTACAATGATTTTTTTGTTTTCGCGAATAAAAGGAGTGGCTTGCCGGGTAATAAACGGAGGTAGTTTTTCTTTTAAATATCTGATTACCATCATTATTTGAAGTGATTTCAATCCGGATTAAACTTCGTGTTAATAAAGTTAACGATATTTCTTACCGATTGGTATGAACGGATGAATTTACTTTTTTGATTGAATACATTTCAGTTTTTCAGGAAGAAAATTACCGCAGCAATTATTCCTGAAGTTACCACGATCCAGCGCAGAATGGCCGGTTTCATTTTTTCAGCCATTTTCCCGCCAATAAATCCTCCTGAAACTGAACCAAAAATCATAACCAGTGCGGCCATCCATTCCACTTTTCCGGAGAAAGCAAAATAAACTGCTGCCGCCACGTTAATGCTGAAAGCCAGCGCCTGTTTCAGAAAGTTGAGGCGGTTCATCGAATCGTCGGTGACAAAACCCAGGACGGCCATAAGAATGACACCGAGGCCGGCGCCAAAATATCCGCCATATATCGATGCGAAGAAAACCAGTGTCATCATCAACACCGGATTGTGATGTTCGGTGTGAGCATGACCAAGTCGGGCAACCAGCCATTTTTTCAACAGCGGCTGGGATGCCAGAAGCAGTGTAGCCAGTAAAATAAGGTAAGGCACGAGGCTTGCAAAAATTTTCTCGCTTGTATTCAGGATCAGTAAACCACCGCCGATTCCACCAAGTATGGCGACCGGAAGCAGTTTCAAAAGCCGACTGTATTGCGAGCGAAAGTCGTTGCGCTGCCCCCACATGCCTCCGATTGTGCCCGGAACCAACGCCATTGTATTGGTTACATTAGCCACAACTGGAGTGAAACCAAGGTAAAGCAGAGCAGGAAAAGTAATAAGGGTGCCACCGCCGGCAATCGCGTTGATAAATCCGGCAACCAGCGCCGCCAAAAAAATAAGCAGTTCATTGAAAAGCGACATAACGGGAATTTACATGTTGCTGCAAATTTGATAAAAGCAATGGAGAATCACAAAAGTGTTCTATCGTTGGATGACCGGTTTGGTCTGCTTCATCGGTGTGTTTTTACTGTCTGAATGTCTGATGTTTATATGCACTAAATTTTGTAATTTTAGAATCATTTTGCTAAATCGTTTGGTAATGCAAATCAGCCTGTTTCAGAAACTGGATTTTTGGGCAGAACGATTGGTCTGCTTCCCGGGCTGCGACCAGAAAACGCTGAATCAACGTAAAACCATGTGGATCGGCACCGTTTTTGGCATTTTGCATGTGGTTTTTCACACAGGTGTGTTCCTTATTTTCTTTCCTGAAGCACTGAAAATATTAATTTTTTATGGCTACACCTTGTTAATTATTTTAGGGATCGGCCTCTTTTTTCTTCCAAAACTGATTCGTGGTTTCGAGTTGTATTGTGCCGGACACCTGAGTGTTTTACTGTTACTCACTTTTTACATTATCCTGAAAATGGGAGGAATCGCCTCTTCCGCCGGTTTGATTTTTGCCTGTCTGGCTTTTGTGCTTTCCTCAGTCCCGCTTCAGAATACACGGATTTTGATTTTTTTGTTTTCACTTTATTCGGTCATCGTCATTCTTTCCGGAGTATTGGTTCCGTGGTTAACCATTCCGAAAGAAATCACCCCACGGATTAATGCCATTGTTTTTATCATGAACACCTTGTCGATGTCGCTGCTGATTTTTTACCTGACCTTCACTTTCTTTTCGCAGCAATCGCAAATCGAACATCTGGAAGCCGATAAACTGAAAGAGGTAAATGAAGCCAAAACAAGGTTGTTCACCAACATAACCCACGAGTTTCGCACACCCCTGACCATTATTCAGGGCATGAATAATCTGATCAGGACCAATCCGGGCGAGTGGGCAGAAAAAGGGACTGTGAAGATTGAAAGCCAAACCCTTAATTTGCTAACCCTGGTGAACCACATGCTCGATCTTTCGAAACTTGAATCAGGCTCCATGCCGGTGCACCGCATTCATTCCGATATCGTCGGCTATCTGAAATATCTGACCGATTCGTTTGTTTCGATGGCCCGAGAAAAGGATATCCGCGTAGTTTTTTCGTCTGAAAGGATGCATTTCAAAATGGATTTTGATCAGGAAAAAATCATGTTTATCGTTTCAAACCTGCTGACTAATGCCCTGAAATTCACTCCGGCTCACGGAATAGTTGAACTTTTCGCCGGAATAGAAAAAGATGAACAGGAATTCAGGATTCAGGTGAGCGACAACGGACCAGGAATTCCTCCGGAACATCTACCTTTTATTTTCGACCGTTTTTTCCGGATCGAGGAGGATCACACAACGCAGGAAGGAGGCTCCGGTCTCGGACTGGCTCTCGTGAAAGAACTGGTTAAACTGTTGGGTGGATCTGTCAGTGTGACTAGTATGGTGCATTCCGGAACTACTTTTACAGTGCTTTTGCCGGTTTCCAATTTGGCTCCTGAAAAAGAAATTATACCGATTGAATCCGGATTTCAGGTCATATTTAATCCTGAATCCGGGCAAGAGTCAGCTTCAGAAAACCTGGGATTGAACAGTGATTTGCCGGTTTTGCTGGTGGTTGAGGATAGTCAGGACCTGAAACTTTATTTGAAGGCGTTACTCGAAAAGCAATATCAGCTTGAATTTGCATCCAACGGAAAATCAGGTCTTGAAATGGCCATTGAGCACATTCCGGATATTGTAGTGAGTGATGTGATGATGCCTGTGATGGACGGAATTACGATGCTTGATATTTTGAAGCACGATTTCCGGACGAGCCATATACCGGTGATCATGCTCACTGCAAAAGCCGATATCGGTTCGCGGCTAACCGGGTTGGACAAAGGCGCCGACGAATATCTTTCGAAGCCTTTCAACGAAAACGAACTGCTCATCAGGTTGCGAAAACTGATTGAATTGCGACAGGTTTTGCACGAACGGTACGCTGCTGCCGGAACAGTTGTTTTGGCAGAAAATCAGCCCGAAAATCTCGAAGATTCGTTTATGCAAAAAATCAGGTCGGTGATGGAGGCAAACCTCAGCGACGATACATTTGACGCGCACAAGCTGAGCCTGGCTATGTCCATGAGCCGATCACAACTTTACCGTAAATTCAAATCGCTCACCAACCAGTCGGTGGTCGATTATTTTTGGACCTTACGCCTGTGCAAAGCCCGAAACCTGCTGCAAACCACTGCCTTGAACGTATCGGAAGTGGCCTGGGAAGTGGGATTTAAAAATCTTTCACATTTCAGCCGGGCATTTAAAAACGAATTTGGTTTAAACCCGAGCTCCGTCGAAAAAAATACTTCTCAGTTCTAGTTCCGGGATTTTCAGCAAAGTGTTTAGATTCAGAGTACAAAATTTTGCCTGAAGTTTGCTGTTTTGCAGGAATTCGGACTGTAAAAATTCGTTGGTTGGGATTCCTGGAACAGATATAGAGATGTTTACCAAAAGCAGACAGATGTTCCGTTTTTACCTTTAATACCAAAAAGTCTAAATCAATTAAAAAAACGGAAACGATGAAAACAATGGTAAAAGGGACCTTGGTGATCGTACTTTTGATAATGACGAACACCTTATTCGCAACAGGAAACCTAAAGGTTAATATTCTTGGTGTATCTTCCGAAAAAGCAGTTTTTGCGGTTTCAAGCTTATGCAACAGCGATTTGAAAATTTCGGTAACCGATGCTAACGGTTTGAAAATCTATGAAAATGAAAGCACTGGATCAACGATGGATTACCTCGAAGAATTTAACTTAGGTGATTTAACTTACGGCAAATATAAACTGAAAGTCGATTGTGGCGATTTGACAACCGTACGTACATTTAATAAATCAGGACAAGGCATTAAGGTAGGCAAGGAAAAAACATGGATTAAACCATTTTTTGGGTATGCCAACGGAATTTTAAGATGTACTTACCTGAATTTCCAAAAAGAAAATATGTCCCTGTATTTTCTGAAAAAAGATCAGCTGTTATATTCCAAAGATCTCGGAAAGATATTTAATGTAACGGAAGGAATAAACCTATCCCGATTGGAAGGAGGAAATTATGAAATCGTGCTTTCTGCCGGTGGAAAAGAATATTCATTTCATATTGACAAAGAATAATGAAAAACCCAGCGTATTTTTTCTCCGGTGCAAATAGCCGATTTGGGACGTACGGTGTAAAAGTTGAAACGCAGGGCAAAAGCCTTTGCATGTATTTGTCGGAAATTTAAATAAAATCTGAATTATGAACCTTTAAATTTCCGACTATGAAAACACTGGTTTCTTTTTGCATGGTATTGCTGATGATGCTCGTAGCCTGTACAAAAGATCAATTTGTTCAGGATGAACAAACTCCTACACTGAAAAAAGCCAAAGTACCGGTTCCAATGAAAGCCGATTTTTGCGCTTCACCCGACATGGAATCTCCTTTTATGCTAATTCCTGTCCCAGGACTTAATCCTCAAGATCCGAAAAGCTGGCTGCCCAGCAGAATGTTTGTGAGTGGAACTGCAACACACATGGGCAATGTAATTCCTGAAGAAAGTTACAGTGAGGTTGCCACGCTTGTTTTGATTAAGGAAGACGGGACGTTTTATCTCAAACAAACCGGAACCGGAAAAATGACCGCTGCAAATGGCGATTCGTATCCGATTACCTGGTGGGCTAAAACTTCGCTGGCCGACTGGACTTACATCGGAGAAGTGACCATGTATTCAGGAACCGGAAAATTTAACGGTGCATCAGGAGTTGTCACCATGATCGGAGCCGTCGATCCTGTTGCCGGAACCAACTGCTGGGAAGCCGAGGGTTTTTTGCTGTTTGACAATTAAGAAGAACAATTTCATGTTTTGCGAATATATCTCATTCCGGATTCGGGTATCTTTCCTGAAGCCGGAATTTTTTTTGTGCTGCATTGATGAGGTTTAGGTTATTGCAAATTAAGGAATGAATAAATTCCAAATAAGTGTTTTCCGAACATTTAACGTCTATGATGTATATTTGCATGATCTCTGAACTAAACTTATCAAACATGAAAAAACTACTTCACCTTTTTTTGCTCCTGACGGTCACTCTTTCGGTTTCGGCACAGCCACTGAAAATGGACAATGTGCTTTACGGAGCAGCCTATTACCAGGAATATATGCCGACTGACCGTTTGGCAGAAGACCTGAAACTGATGAAAGAATCGGGCATGTCGGTGGTCCGGCTGGGCGAATCGACCTGGAGTTTATTTGAACCCCGCGACGGAGAATTTGAGTTTGCCTGGATGGACCGGATCATCGATGGTTTGCATGCCAACGGCATCAAAGTTATTCTCGGAACCCCGACTTATTCGATGCCCGCCTGGTTGTGGCACAAACATCCGGAAGTGTTGGTGAATTACGAGAAAGGAAATAAAGCTTACTACGGAATCCGCCAGAACATGGACATTACCAACCCGGCTTTTCTGTTTTATGCCGAACGGGTGATCCGGAAAATGATGGAACATTACGCCAAACATCCCGGAATTATTGGATATCAGGTCGACAACGAAACTACTTCGTATGGCGTGAACAATTACGATTTCCAGATCAGTTTTGTCGATTACCTGAAAAAGAAATTCGGAACCACCGAGAACCTGAATAAAATCTGGGGATTGAATTACTGGGGAATGACCATGAACGACTGGGACGAATTTCCAACCCGCGACGGAGTTACAAACACTGCCTACAAACTCGAATGGGAGAGGTTCAAACGCAAATCGGTGGCCGATTATCTCACCTGGCAATCGGGAATTGTTCAGGAATACAAACGTCCGGATCAGTTCATCATGCATTGTTTTATGCCGTCGGTTCAGGACATTGATCAGATTGCGAGTTCGCAGAAAATGGACATCATGGCCGTGAATGTTTATCATGGTTCGCAGGATAACCTGACCGGCGACGAAATTGCTTTTGCGGGCGATTTCTTCCGCTCGGTAAAAATGAAAAATTACCTGATTACCGAAACCAACGCGCAAACGATCGGCTGGGATTCGCGTTCGCAAATGCCGCCATACGAAGGACAATTACGTCAGAATGTATACGCCCATATGGGTTCAGGTGCCAATATGGTGGAATACTGGCACTGGCATTCGATTCATTATGGACAGGAAACATACTGGAAAGGCGTTTTGTCACATGACTTGCAGCCTAACCGTGCATATGCCGAATATTCGAAAACTGCCCACGAGCTTCAAAAATTCGGGAAGAAACTGGTGAACCTGAAAATCACAAGCAAAGTGGCCATTCTGTTTAGTCACGATGCCAATGCGGCACTGAATATCATGCCGTTTAAAAATGGCAAAGCCGACATGTGGGGAGGTTCAGGGAACATTTACCGGAATGAGTTGGTCGGACAATTCCATAAAGTTCTATTCAGGAACAATGTGCCGGTCGATTTTATTTTTCCTGAAAACGCGAAATTCGAAAATTATGATCTGGTTATTATCCCCTCCTTGTACATTGCCAGCGACGAACTGCTTGGTAAAATCAGCAAATACGTCGAGAATGGTGGTCATGTGATCATGCAGTTCAAAAGTGGTTTCTGCGACGAAAATTCGATGGTTCGCCCAATGCTGGCTCCAGGCCCGCTTCGCAAAGCCTGCGGTTTTTACTATCAGGAATTCACCAATTTTAATGAGCTTAGTTTAAAAGATAATCCGTTTAATGTCGATGATGCCTCAAATAAAGTATACGCCTGGGGCGAATACCTGATTCCGGAAACGGCCAAACCACTGGCTTATTACGATCATCAGTACTTTGGAAAATATCCGGCAATTACGATTAATAACTTCGGAAAAGGAACTTTGCTTTATGAAGGAACAATTGTTTCAGACCTTATTCAGGAAAAAATTATCCTGAATGAGATGGAAAAAGCCGGAATAAAAACGGTTGATCAGGATCTGCACTGGCCACTGGTGACCAAAAGCGGGGTGAACGACTTAGGCAAAAAAGTGCATTATTACTACAATTACACTTCGCAGAAATCGAGCCTGGTTTATCCGCACAAAGCAGGCATCGAACTCGTTGCCGGAAAAGCTGTTGGCTCCGGAGCATCGATGGAAATTGATCCATGGGATGTACTGATTGTGGAGGAGAATTAAAAAAATGAGAAACAAGGAACAAGGAATAAGGAACACCGAAGTTTGCGTTTCTTGTTCCTTGTTCTGTATTTCAATACTCAAGAAATGGTTATTGCCGCGTTTGCGGTTTGAGTATTGCAGTTGAATACAAGTGCATAGTTTTCAGGCGCATCGGTAATTGATGATTGAAATATTACCCTTTTATTTTCTTGTCAGCACATAGCTCCGGTACCAGCCGTAACTTCCTCCCGATCCCATTGATATGGTTTCGCGCCTCCATCCTGAGAATTTTACTTTTTTATCCTGCCTGATTTGCAGGTCAAGATATAAATCCAGGTACTTATTTCCGGTTGGATCCTTAATCGGAGGTATTGTAAATATGGTGATCACGTTATCCTGAAAAACTGATTTGAAATTATACGGAACCCAGGCTAATGTGTCGATCCTGACCTTGCCATTTTTTGTATACCGGTGAATCATCAGTCCTGATCCATAACCACTCTCTGCTTCGTTGGGACTCTTAAATTCGATGGTTCCATAATTCAGAAAGGTGGAATCACTGGTCATGTTGCTCACTCCGCCTGAAAGAACATCAGTTTTCATAACCAGGGAATCTACATTCCAAACCCCACCTTCAGTGAATACCCTGATGGTTTTATCCGTCTCCGATTCCAGGGCCTCTTCAATTTTATCGCAGGACGCGAAAATCGAAAAAAGAGAGGCACAAACCGTTATTAAATAGGCATTTCGTGTTTTCATTGTTTTTGCTTTAAATTGTGATTTTAAATTGTGGGGGTACCTTGTTTTTTGTTTTCAATCGGGGCCCGAACGTCATCTCAATACCTGTATTTTTCGGGTTAAAGTTGTTGTTCCTGTTTGGATTCTGATCAGGTATATGCCATTTTGCAGACTACTAACATCAATTTCTGTTTCAGGCCTGGAGATTTTCAGCAACAGATTTCCGGTCATGGAATAGATTTCCAGATTTTCAATTTCTTCAGGAGCTTGTATTGTAAGCCTATTTTTTGCCGGATTTGGAAAAATCAGCATTTCATTTTGCCTGGCAGCCGGTTTATTTCCGGTTGCTGTTCCGGAGTTACAAAGGTCTAAAGCATACATCGAAGTCATCGGGATTCCATAGGTGTCTTTCAGCGTATCGGCAGCAACGAATAAAATTTTATTCTGAACATTTACCAGTCCTTTTGGCAATGACTGAACTCCGGCTTTAGGTAAAATATCTATTTTGGTCAGGTTTCCCGATGTGCCATCCGAAACATACAATTCAAAGTCGTTGCCGGTTGAGGCAACCGCACCGACTCCCGGAATGGCTATTTTACCATCGCAAACCGCTGCTTCAGCCAGTTTCATGCCATAATCTTTCAGCGAAGTTGCACCCGGATTGTGATCTTTCACCTGGTATAAATCGGTTGGGCTGGCAATCCACAATTCTTTTCCGGCTGCTTTAGTGGTAATTTCAAGATAAATTTTATCCGATGCCAGCTGTTTTATTCCGGCGTAGGCATACGATTCGCCTGTTGTGGCAATTGACTTTACCAGGCGGCTTCCGTCTGAACCAACTTCCCAGAGGTATGCTCCGGTATTTCCTGAACAGCCAACATCCTGGCACGATTTCAGATCAAAGTCTCCATTCGAGAAGAAATAGTGTTTCCCGCTGATTTCGCCCAGGTACCACGGTTGAGTCGACTGAAAGAATCCGGCTTCGAGTAGTTTCACAAATGATTTTGTGGCCGGATTGTACTTTTGCAGCACCATTCTTTTGGTTTGGAAATTGGTGCCCTTCATTTGTACCGTAGTATCTTTTAATGTCCATAATCCGGGTTCTGTGCCCAATCTGACAAACGGATTTTGAGGAGTCCAGTAGGTAAGCTTGTCGGTTAGCATAGTCAGTGAACCGTCGCTGGTACTTACCTGAAATGCACTGTTTGCTGAATTTTTCATGTAATTCAGGTAAAGGTTTTCTCCGTCTGAAATAACTGAATACAATTTTAAATCCCATGTCGCAAAGTTTAGCAGAACCTTGCTTTTGAAATCTGCCGGATCGATTTCAATCAAGCCCTTATTCCCGCCGGTATCGAAGGTAATGTAGGCTTTTCCCCGATGCAGTGTAAAGTCGAACTGAGGTGTGCCTGATCCTTTGTAATAATGCACCAGTTTGGTTTTTGAAGCTGTTCCGTCGGTCAGGTAAAAGAATACACTGTCGTTTTCCGAATAGGAAAACATGGTCCAGTTCAGTTCGGAAGTGAAGCGGAATGAATTAAATGCGATGGATTTCCGCAAATCAGAAAGTAATGTTTGTGTTCCGTCGGCATTAACTTTTACAAGTTTCGACTTAGGATAGGTATACATCAGTTGAAATCCCCCTGATTCGGTTGAGAATGATTTTACAGGTGCAGGCGGTGAATTGGTGAAGCCCCAGGAATGAAGGCGGGAAGCTGTTTGTGCATTCAGCAGAAAGGTAAATGCAGAAATTAACATGGACAGAAGTAACCCTTTTCTCATAAAAATTATCTTTTTGATTTTAAGATAAAAATAGAGTCTTCGGATATTTTCTGAAATACGGTAAACGTCGTATTTTATAGTGTGAGATTTTATAAAATAGAAAAGGCTGTCCTCTGACAGCCTTTTCACCCGTTACGACGGGAAACTAACCTAAACCAACTAAACCTAATAAACCATGAGCTTACCAAAGTAATCAACTTTGAGTAGCTACCTAAATAACCATCGAAGTCACACTTTGGTTTGCCAAGTGTATTATATTTTTAAAATAAATTTGTCGTTATTTTAATCATCCAGCTTTCTGAACGCGGCAAAGATATTAAAAAAAATAAGAACTCACCAAATGTATTCATGTTGAAACAAGAATTTTTTTATAAATCTTTGTTCGCGTAACTAGCTAATATATAGTACATACTGATTTAAATTCAGGTGTGCAAGTTTAGAAAAACATTTTACTTTTTCAGAAGAAATGATTTTGGAACTCAAAATTTCACAAATAATGGTTGTAATGACACTAATTTAATCCTCTTTAGTATTGAGAAAATGAAATTTTTTTGAAATTATTTATCAGAATTTATCGTTTTAAAAATGTTTTCAACAATTTAATCTTGATAAAATTAGTGGATTTGTGGCTGTGTATTAAGCGGGATAAGCGTATTTTGGCAGCATCTTAAAACTGTTTTATGAATCGGTTTTTGATTCTTGTTATCTTGATCTTTATTCACGGCAGCATTCCGGCGCAGGAAAGTCCGAAAAGGGAATTCAGGGCTGTTTGGGTGGCCACTGTTAACAACATCGACTGGCCTTCGAAACCCGGACTTTCTTCCGATGAGCAAAAAAAGGAAGCCATGGACATACTGGATTTGCATTCGAAAAATGGAATGAATGCAATCATTATGCAGATTCGGCCGGCTTCGGATGCTTTTTATCCTTCGGAACTCGAACCCTGGTCGAAATATCTGACAGGAACACCAGGTAAAGCACCATCGCCGTATTACGATCCGCTTCAGTTCTGGATCGATCAGTGCCATCAGCGTCACATGGAATTCCATGCCTGGTTGAATCCGTTTCGGGTTTCACAAAATGCAGCCGATCCGATGGCTTCCAGTCACATTGCATTCCGTCATCCGGAGTGGATCGTTAATTATGGCGGCAAATTGTATTTTGATCCGGGGTTGCCGCAAACCCGCGATTTTGTTGTCCAGGTAGTTAAGGATATCGTTTCGCGCTATGATGTTGATGCGATCCATTTCGACGATTATTTTTACCCGTATCCGCTGAAGGAAGATTTTCCGGACGAAAACTCGTTTGCAGAAGATAACCGTGGATTTTTAGTCAACCAGAAGGCCGACTGGCGACGCGACAACGTTGACCTGATCATTCAGTCGCTTTCGGAAACCATCAAAAAAACAAAACCCTGGGTGAAATTCGGCATCAGTCCGTTTGGAGTCTGGCGCAATAAATCACAGGACCCCGAAGGATCTGAAACCACAGCCGGAACGACCAACTACGATCAGCTGAATGCCGATATTCTGAAATGGCAGAAAAATGGCTGGATAGATTATTGTCTTCCTCAATTATACTGGCAGATTGGCCATCCCACTGTTGATTTTTTAACACTGGCCAACTGGTGGGCTGCCCACGCATACAACCGGGCCATGTACATTGGTCATGCTGTTTATAAACTCGAGGCCAATTCCACGATTCCGGAATGGAGAGATCCGGATCAGCTGGTGAAACAAATTGAAATTACCCGGCAGATTCCGCAGCTTGGCGGTAGTGCATTTTACAGCAGCGTACATTTTAATCGCGATCTGTTTGGATTCGAAAAAACAATTCAGCAAAAATTATACAAACATCTGGCGTTGGTACCTGAAATGCCCTGGATCGACAATAAGGCACCACTAGCTCCGGCACACTTCAAAAAAAGAGGCCATAAATTGAAATGGAAAGCTCCAGAAACAAATGTGGAGATGGATAAAGCCATTGAATATGTGGTGTATCTGAATCCGGTAAGCCGGAAATTTGATGCCCGGAATCCTGAAAATATTTTTACAATTACACGGGATAAAAGCATCGTTTTTAAAGCAAATTCCCGTAAATTACAAATAAAATACGAAATCCGTGTTTCTGCTCTTGATCGCCTTCACAACGAAAGCGGATTAACAAAAGTGAAAGTGATTAAACTTTAAAAATGCCTGCCATGAATGGTCAAGTGGATTGTTTTTTTGTGTTCAGTACCGAAGATGCCAGTCAGAAACTGGTTAATCAGTTTCGGGAATCGGAACTTGTAAATAAAATATATGTGCTCTCCAAAACTGAGGTCAAGCTGCAGAATTGTGAGCAAATTCTGGTCGAAGAAAATAGTTCGTGTGCAACAATCAGGTTGATTGCCAAATATTTAAATGCCAGTTATGCCTTTCTTGCCCTAAACGACATGAGTTTCGAAATTGGCCAGGGTGCCATCGATCGTTTGTTACAGGTGGCGCAATATACAGAGGCTCCAATGGTTTATGCCGATTATTTTGAAGTCAAATCTGAAATTCTTTCCGCACATCCGTTGATCGATTATCAGTTGGGAAGCCTGCGCGATGACTTTAATTTTGGGCCGGTGCGTTTTTACCGTTCCGAAGTATTAAAAGCATTCAGGTACGAAAATTACGAAATGCTCAGATATGCAGGGTGTTATGCACTGCGTCTCCGCGCCAGCCGGATGGGCGAGTTGGTTCACATTCCTGAATGTTTATTTACCGTTGTCGAAACCGATACCCGGGCTTCCGGAGAAAAACAATTCGATTATGTGAGATCTTCGGCCCGCGAAAGGCAGCTGGAAATGGAACAGGTTTGCACCACCCATTTGCGCGACATTGGTGGTTTGCTGATTTCGCCTTTTCCCGAAACTATTTTATCGGATACCAATTTTGAAACAGAAGCAACAGTTGTTATTCCGGTTCGAAACCGGATTAAAACCATACGGGATGCCATCATTTCTGTGTTGATTCAAAAAACATCCTTTAAGTTCAACCTGATTGTAGTCGATAATTATTCGACAGATGGAACGACCGAGGTTTTGCAGGAATATGCTGCCATGGGAAAACTGATTCACATTATTCCGGAAGCAAAAAATCTGGGAATCGGCGGTTGCTGGAACGAAGCTGTTTTTCATCCTGAATGCGGAAAATTTGCGGTTCAGCTCGATAGCGATGACCTGTACGCCAATGAAGAAACCCTGCAGATTATTGTGGATAAATTCTATGAAGAGAATTGTGCCATGGTTATCGGAAGTTACCGGATGACCGATTTTAACCTGAAAGATATTCCTCCCGGAGTGATCGATCACAGGGAGTGGACCGATGATAACGGGCCGAATAATGCATTGCGCATCAACGGGCTGGGTGCCCCACGTGCTTTTTATACTCCAATTCTCCGGAAAATAAGGGTTCCGAATGTGAGTTACGGAGAGGATTATGCGCTGGGTCTGGCCATTTCGGGCGAATACAAAATCGGACGAATTTACCAGCCGATTTATTTGTGCCGCCGTTGGGATGATAATACGGACGCATCGCTCGATGTGGCAAAGCAAAATATGCACAATCTGTATAAGGATCGGATTCGTACTTTTGAACTTCAGGCCCGGATACAGAGAAACAAGATGATTGATCCGGGAAAAGCCTGGATGGATGATCTTTAGAACCTATTGGAATAAACTTTCCTTTTTTCTCAACTCAGTTGCGACCTGTGAAAGCATACAATCAAAATCCTTTTGGGTTATGATTCGTTCTTTCCGTTCAGGAAACATTTTCCTGAACGGAAATTTATGATTGAGCCTGAATTCCAAATCGTAATATTCATTCAAGGATTTGCCGTCGGATGTATATTCAGGAACAGAGAGTTCCAAAGGTTGCTGATCCGGATTTGCCCAACCAGGAACCAACCATGGACTAAGACACGGATATACTTGAAGCTGCCTTTGTATCAGTACTTTCCCGCTGGGTAATCGTTTTTCCCGTGTCCACCAAATGTTTCTGACTTCTTCCATGGCCATTAGGGTCTCTGCTTCAGTAGTCACCACATTCAGGTTCGTTAAAGTCTCGCCGATGATTTTGGTCACCGCCTCTTCGTAGGGCAGTTCGCTTTGTATGGATTTAAAACCGATGGTGACACCCAGTAGATTTGAAAAGGCATCTTCAACAGAGAAACTGGAATACCGCTCCGGAATCAGCGGGATGGTGGAGGCTCCGAACCAGGTGGCTATTTCGTGCCAGACAGAAAGATCGTAGGCAATTTTTCCGGCAAGGTGAAGCAAATCTGAATGTGTTAAGGTGGACGGAATTCTTGCCGTTAGTTTTTTTTCGCCTCCTTCGTGCCCAATATCCAACGTTAAAATTCCTTTTTTTCTGCTTTCCTCCAGCTGTATGTATAAATATGCCAGCCAGTCACATTGGTCGCGAAGGTGCCCCATGTCAATAAATCCACCCCGACGGGTATAAATTATCCCGTTTTGTTCTTCGGAATTGCCCAGATAATGATGTCTGCCAATCTTATCGATACTGGTTATTTCGGTGAGTTTGATTCCTGGAATCGCGAAAAACTGCATATCGGCACCAAAGGAGCAACAAGTCCGGATTACCCGGTGTGGCTTCGAAAGCCTGATGTCGTCTGGTGTAACAGGTGCTTTTGCCTGAAGCATGATGGCACCCAAAGTACAGTATATAAACAGAAATAATTTGATTTTGTACATGAACTAATCAGTATGTTAACAGGAAGGATTTTTTGATTGGTGGTTCATAAAAGTGCTTGTTATTGTTTCACTTCCGGAACGGTAAAACTAAAGGTACTCCCGATACCCTGTTGGCTTTTGATGCTTAGCTTCCCTTTGTTTTTCTCGATAAACTCCTTGCACAATACTAAACCAAGTCCCGAACCCAGTTCTCCATTTGTTCCAATTTTCGATTCATTGTATGAATTTTTGAAAAAATGATCAATTTGATGAGTGCTCATTCCTACTCCGGAATCGATGACCGAAATTTCGATATATCCTTCTGTATGACTGGCAACTACCTGAATTGTTCCTCCTTTAGGGGTAAATTTTATTGCATTTGAAATCAGATTTCGAAGTATAGTTTTCAGGTAATTCAAATCGGCAAATGAGATAAGTTCACCTTTAATTACGTAGTTTAATGTGATACCTTTTATACTTGCCATATTTTTATACAGAACCATTTCTTCTTCAAAGAGTTCCTTTAGAACAATTTTAGCCGGATTGTACTGAATGTTGTTGGCTTGTATTTTTGCCCAGTTGAGCAGATTTTCGAGTAAATAATAAATCTGGCTCGAAGAGATATGGATATTCCGGATCATCTTCTTCCGTTCAGAATCACTGAATTCGGAATAGTTATTTATAAGTATATCCTGAAAGCCCAAAATGGTGTTAAACGGGCTTCGCAGATCGTGCGATATGATGGAGAAAAGTTTATCCTTTGTTTCATTTAAATCATGAAGCATCTTATTTTTACTTTGAATTTCGAAGGTTCGTTCATTTACCAGCTTCTCGAGTAATCTTCTTTGTGAATGCAACCGGTTCATTCTCCAGTATACAATCAGGAATGGGGTAATGAACAGGATAATTCCTGCCAGTATTCTGAACCATGCTGTCATCCACCAGACAGGGTGAATATACAGGTCGAAGGAAATGTCGTTTTCAGTCCATTCGTTGTTTGTGTAACTGGCTTTTACCCTGAAGGTATACTTTCCCGGATGAAGGTTGGTATAATTTGCTTCGCGTTTACCTTCAACATAATTCCAGTCCTGATCGAATCCATCCAGTTTGTATGCGTACGAGATTTTGCTTGGATTGGTCAGATCGACTCCCTGGTAAAGAATACTGATTGTATTCTGAACGTATTTCAGATCAACCCGTTTGGCGTAATTGATGTGTTTCTGTAAAATCAGGGAGTCTTTCAGGGCTGAAACACTGGTGTTAAATAATTTGAAGTCGGTAAAAACGAGTGTTGGTTTTTTCGATGATTTTAAAAGACTATCCGGATTAAACACGTCGACCCCGTTCAGCCCTCCAAAATAGATTTCGTTGGCATCGTCGATAAAACAGGAATTTCCGTAATATTCTTTTGAAAGCAATCCGTTGCTTTGGTCGAAATACCTAAACTTACCGGTATTGGCTTCGAGTTTTAAAATTCCGGAAGTAGTACTGCACCAGATGTTATTTTTTTTATCGCTTAAAATACTGACAATGTGTTTGAATTTTTCCGAAGGGGTATAACGGGTGAAATTGTTCTTTTCAGCGTTGAACCTGTTTAGTCCGTCGGCGGTCGAAACCCAGATTGAATGGTTCCGGTCTTCATAAATCGAATGAATTTCATTGCCGTTCAGCGAAGTTGTATCATTTGGCACCGACAAATAATGCAGGAATTTACTTTCGCCTTTTTTTAGCAGGTTCAGCCCATATACCGAAGCAACCCAAAGGTTTTGGTTCGAATCGATTAAAACCTGGAAAGCGTAGTCGTTGGTTAGCTGGCTGTTTTTCGAGTTGTAGTGGTGAAAGGTCCCGGTTTTTGGATCGAATCGGTCGACTCCTTTGCCGTGAGGGATCAGCCAGATATTTCCATCCGGATCTTCGTCGATCGACCGGACATCGTTGTTGGCAATGGAGGTACTGTCGTTTGGGTTGTTTTTAAAATTCGTGAAGTTTTTTGAACGCGGGTTAAAACGCTGCAGGCCCCCCATATTGCTTCCGACCCACATGTTTTGTTTCGAATCCCTGAAAATGTTGAAGATAGTTCCATTCCCAAGACTTTTATGGTCATTATCCAGATGGACATACCGGTCAATTTTATTCTCCTTCCATTTAAAAACATCAATGCCATTGTAATAATTCCCAAGCCAAAGATTACCGTACTGATCATTTGTAATTGCGGTGATGTTATTTTCGGAAGTACTCCAAAAGTTGATTGGTTGGGTGGTGTAGTGTTTAAATTTATTGTCCGACTTAACGAAACGAATTCCTCCAATCGAATGAATGGTCCAGTAATTTCCGTTCCGGTCTTCATAAAAACGCCACAGGTTTTTATGTAATGATTTTGGATTATTCGGATCGTGGTAATAATTAAAGAAGTTGTCGGTAACAGGATCGTAGAGTTTTAAACTTCCCAGTGTCGAAACCCAGACTTGATTTTTACTGTCGGCAAAAATATTGAGCGAATAATTTTCATAATAGTACGGAGAAAAGTAATGTTTAAATGTTTTGCTGACAGTGTCATACGTGTCAATTCCTCCGCCGTAAACCGCAATCCAGAGTTTATTGCCGATCAGTTCGATATCAAAGATTTCGTTATTGGTAACCGATTGTGGATTGTTCGGAATGTTTAAAAAAGGGCTGAGTTGAATTTTTTTCTGATCAAAATAATATAAGCCACCATCTTGGGTGGCACTAATCCAGATGTTGTTCCGATCATCAAAAACCAGATTGGTTATTTTGCCTGAAGGTATTTCGGTGACTTTCGAAAACCTGTCGCTCTTTAGGTTGTATTTAAATATCTCATTTTCGTTGGCAATATACAACTGTCCATTTTTATCTTCAGCAATGGCATTGATATAGACACCTGCCGAACCACGAAGGTTCGATTCACTGATGAAAGGAGTGAAAGTGTCCATTTCGGGATTATAGCTGCAGAGACCGGCTGAGGTGCTTATCCACACTGTTTTGTTGTGGTCGATAAATAATAATTCGGTTTTGTTATTCGGAAGTGAATAAGGATCATTTTCCTTGTGCATGTAGGTCTGTACTGATTGTCCATCGAACCTGAAAAGTCCATCTTCAGTGGCAATCCAAAGAAATCCGACCGAATCCTGAATAATCGCAATTGTTTTATTTCCGGAGTAATTCTCCAATACATCAACCGTGTTGAACTCCAACTCAGGTTGCTGGGCAAATCCATCGACTGCGCAGGATAAAAAAAGCAAGAAGAAAATCAACTTGATATGGGGCCAACTCATTCTTCTTCAAATGACAATGAATATGCTTTTCTTCATAATTTGACTTGAAAGCTAATAAAAAAAATACGAAACAGAGATTTATCGATACGAAATATTCGAATTGCCGGAATTGAAAATATAAAATTCGGATTCTGGTTTTCGGTTGCCAGTTCAAGGCATTGGTTTTCGGATCTCCAAAAACCGGTATTTAATGAAGCAACAGATTTTATTAATTACTTAGGCCTGCTTTCCTGCCGGAAGCGTAAAACTAATGGTTGTTCCAATTCCAATCGTGCTTTCGACCTTTATTGTACCATGATTTTGTTCAACAAATTCTTTGCACAGAATCAGTCCGAGTCCCGATCCCATTTCTCCATTTGTTCCCTGGCGTGATTTCGTTTTTTCAAGTTGAAAAAGTGATTCCATTTGTATGGTGTTCATCCCGATTCCGGTATCGCTGACCGATACTTTTATCATTTGTTTTTCCTGCTGTGCGCTAATTGTCACCGAACCGCCTGAATCCGTGAATTTAACGGCATTGTTTATCAGGTTCCGGAGAATCGTTTGTACCATATTGATATCAGCAAAAGCAATCAGTTCGTCCGGAATCAGTTCTTTAAAATTAATTTCCTTCAATTTTGAAGTATTTTGATACAATGCTAATTTCTCCAAAACAACCTTTCTGACTTTGAATTCAACCGGTTGGTATTTAATGGAGTGGGTTTGAATCCTGGCCCAGTTTAGCAGGTTTTCGACTAACCAGAAAACCTGGTTTGTTGTGGTATACAGGTGCCCCAGCATGTTCTGGCGCTCCGATTCCCCGAAATCGTTGTAATGATTCACCAGCATATCCTGAAAACCAAGCATTGAACTGAATGGACTCCGGAGATCGTGCGAAATAATCGAAAAAAGTTTGTCCTTGGTCGAATTTAATTCTTTTAGCTGACCATTCTTCAGTTCCAAAGAAATGGCTTGTGATATAAGCTGATCATTTTTGTTCGAAATTTCAATCGTTCGTTCAGCAACCAGAAGTTCCAGTTTTTCCCTCTGATTTCGCAATTGTTTTGTTCTCAGGCGAATAAAAACAAAAGGGGCAGCAATCAGAAAAATGAATAAAAAGGATTTAAACCAGATCGTCATCCACCAGGCCGGAATAATCTGTATTTGGATCGAAGTGTCATTTTCGCTCCAGTCACCATTGTCGGTTCTTGCTTTTACCCTGAAGGTATAATTGCCCGGTTTCATATTGTTGTAATTGGCTTCTTTTTTTCCCCCAACATAATTCCAGTCTTCTTCAAATCCATCTAATTTATAGGCATAGGTTATTTTTTCCGCACGGGTTAACTTGATGGCATTGTAAAACAGTGTAAACGAATTGGAATGGTAACCGAGGATTATCTTTTTTGCAAAATCAATGCTTTTGTCAATTATTTCAGGATTGGTTTTGTAATTGATGCTTTTGTTAAAAAGTTTGACATCGGTCAGCCATACTTTAGGTGGGTTAAGATCGACATTTATGCTATCCGGATTGAAAACATCAATTCCTTCGGAACCTCCGAAGTAGAGTTCCTGGTGATCGCTTGTATAACACGATGCCGGAAAATATTCACGGGAAATCAATCCATCGTTTTGAGTAAAATTAGAGACTTGTTTGGTTGCCGGATTGAGTTTTGCAAGCCCTGAAGAAGTACTGATCCAGATATTATTTTGCCGATCGCTTAAAATTGAACATACATTTTTATTCCAAAAATACTGTGAATAACGTGTAAACGAATTGTTTTGCGGATTAAACCGGTCAAGTCCGGTCGGGGTTCCTATCCAGATATCCTGATTCTGATCCTGATAGATTGACTGGATAATGTTGTTGCTAACCGTACCGGAGTCTGTTTTCGACGAGATGAAATTCTGAAACAAGGATTCTCCTTTGGGTAGTTTATTCAAGCCAAAAGCACTTCCTACCCAGATATTACCTTGTTTGTCGCTTAAAATCTGGAAGGTATAATCGTTCGAGAGCCGGTTGTTTCTGGCATTGTAATGTTTGAATGTTTTATTTTTCTGATTGAAACAATCAACACCTTTGCCCTGAATCGTTACCCAAATGTTTCCATCCTGATCTTCAGTAATCGAACGGACATCATTTCCGGCAATCGAAAGTGTGTCGTGTGGCAAGTTCTGGTAGGTGTCAAAATTTTTTGTGGCAGGGTTAAATTTTTGAAGGCCTCCCAGGTTTGAACCTACCCACATCTGATTTTTTGAATCACGGAAAATGGAAAAAATGGTACCGTTCCCGACACTTTTCGGATCATTATAATTGTGGAAATACCGGTCAATCCGGTGCTCCTGCCAGTAAAACACATCGATCCCGTTGTAATAGTTACCAATCCAAAGGTTCCCGGCTTCGTCATTCGATATTGAAGTGATGTTTTTTTCGGAAGTATTCCAGAATCCTTCAGTGCTGGTGTTGAAGTGGCTAAATTTATTTTCAACTTCGGTATATTTAATTGCACCAAGCGAATGGATGGTCCAGTAATTTCCCTGATGGTCTTCATAAAACCCGGTTAAACTTTTGCCCAGTGATTTTGGATTATAGGCATCGTGGTAATAATTGAAAAAATCGTCGCTAACCGGATCATACAATTTTAAACTCCCAAGGGTACTGACCCACAACTTGTTCTTTCGGTCGACGAAAAAGTTAATCGGAAAATTTTCGAAATAATTCTGCGAATGGTAATTCCTGAACGTTTTGTTTTCCAGACTGTAACAATCGATTCCCGATCCGTAAGCCGCAATCCAGAGTTTACCTGCAATTAAGGCAACATCCACAATTTCATTGTTCGAAATAGTCTGATTGTTTTTACCCTCGTTCCTGAATGTTGTAAGTTCCTTTTTTTGTTGGTCATAGTAGAACAAACCACCGTCAGCGGAAGCTGCAATCCAGATGTTATTCAAATTATCGAAAACCAGGCTGTTAATTTTCCCCTGTTTCACTTCAATAATTTTTACGAATCCATTTTTTGCGCTGTCGAGTTTGTAAATTGTTTTTTCGAAGGCGATGAAAGTATTGGCGTTTTTATCTTCAGCAATCACATAAATGTCAGTACCCGGAACACCCTTTAAATCCTGATTGGTAATGATCGGGATAAAATTATCGTATTCGGGATTGTACCTGCAAAGTCCGTCAGAAGTGCATATCCAAAGGTTGTTTTTATGGTCGGCAAAGAGTTTGTTAATCTTGTTCGCAGCCAGCGAAAGTGAGTCGTTCGCATCATTATAATAGGAGTAAACCGTTTGTCCGTCAAACCGGAAAAGTCCATCGTGAGTGCCAATCCACAAAAATCCTCTTGAATCCTGAATGATTGAAGTCGTTCGGCTGTTTGTTACATTCTCCAATGCATTCAATGTACTGAACTCCAGATTGGGTTGCTGCCCGAAAGAATCGATTGAAAGAACTGAAATAAACAAGAAGAATACCACCCTGAGAATTGTCCTGCACATTTTTCTATTGGTTAATTAATCATAATTGATTGTTGGTGTGAGGCAATGAATTTAGTAAATAATTTTTTATTTCGAATGGACATTCCTCAATTCACCTTAGTTCTTACCCTTCAGAATTGTTCAGGATAAATTCATGGAAGGGTAATATTCATTTCCGGTAAAGGATTCAGCCGGATAATGTTATTAATTATTTGTTAAAATGGCTTTCTATTTGGGGGTATTCTGATAAAGTAGAAGAAAATAAATAGAAATTTGTACATAATGATTGTAAAAATCCGTATTCATTGTCAAAAAGATAATATTTTATGGAATTCAAATGTAAAAAAGCAGGCAATGAATGTTATGGGCTGAAAGAGCTGGAGCTACTTTTTGACATTAGTCAAAGGTTGATTCAAAGTAAAGAGCTGAAAAATGATTTAGCGGCAATTCTTGAAATGCTGGTGAGTTATCTGAAAGCCGAACGCAGTTTCCTGACCATCTTCAACCGGGAGTCGGAAAGTATCCTGATTGAGGCTGCTTATGGATACAGTTCCCTGCAACAGTCGCGCGGGAAATATAAACTGGGCGAAGGAATCATTGGCCGGGTCGTGGAGATGGCCCGTCCGGTGGTGGTCGATAAAATCTCAAAATCAAGTTTATTCCTGAATCGCACCGGTCAGGAACTGACTAAAGATGGCCAGGAACTGACTTTTATCTGCAATCCGATCATTGAAGCTGGCAAAGTCACCGGAACAATCAGCGTGGTACGAATTTATAATCCGTATATTTTATACGACGAAGATAACCGCTTATTATCCATTATAGGTTCCATGATTTCGACCAGTGTGCGGATGAAACAGGAGCGCCTGGAAGAAATGGAAGTCCTGAAACAGAAAAATATTCAGTTGCAGAATCAGCTCGAAAAAGACTTCAGGCCAGGAAATATAGTTGGAAACTCGAGCAAAATGCGCGATGTGTATTCGCTGGTCAGCATGGTTGCCGAGACCAATTCGACGGTTTTAATTCGCGGCGAAAGTGGAATCGGGAAGGAACTGATTGCCGATTCAATTCATTTTTCGAGTCCGCGTGCCAGGAAAAATTTCATTAAAGTTAACTGTTCGGCTTTGCCCGACACCTTGATAGAAAGTGAATTGTTTGGTCACGAAAAGGGAGCGTTTACCGGTGCCGAATCGCGACGCAAGGGACGCTTTGAACTGGCTGATGGTGGAACGATTTTCCTGGATGAAATTGGAGATATTCCGCTTTCAACCCAGGTGAAACTGTTGCGGTTAATCCAGCAGCGCGAATTTGAGCGGTTGGGTGGCACCGAAACCATAAAAATCGATGTGCGGATTGTGTGTGCCACAAACCGAAATTTGGAAGAACTTATCCAAAACAATGAATTCCGCGAAGATTTGTATTACCGGATCAATGTATTCCCGATTTTTGTGCCACCCCTGCGCGACCGCCGGAACGACATTCCTTCGCTGGTCGATCATTTTATTGAGAAATTTAACAAACGGAATAATGCGAAAATCATCAGGATCACAACTTCAGCATTAAATATGCTGATGATTTACCGCTGGCCCGGAAATATCCGCGAACTCGAAAACTGTATTGAACGCGCCTGCATCCTGAGTAAAGACAATGTGATTCACAGTTACGATCTGCCGCCATCGCTTCAAACTGCCGACTCAACCAACACGAAATCTTCAGGAGGAATGATGTTTACCGTCGAACAGGTTGAGAAACAACTGATCCGCGAAGCCCTGGTCAGTTCGAAAGGGAACATAGCCAAAGCGGCAGAGGAACTGAGAGTTACTGAACGAATGCTGGGCATCCGCCTGAAAAAATACAACATCGACGCCTGGCGGTTTAAAGTTTGAAGGATTGATGATTTTGTATTGTCCGTCACATGAATGTGACGGCAAAGGATATGGCTCTGATTGGCTTAGGTACTTATTCGTAGCCATATCCTTTGCCGTTGGCTTTAGCTAACGGACATGAATACACAATAAAGTTGTTCTTTAGCCCTAAATAAGTCTTGGTTTAACAGCCATGCCTCAATAGGGTAGAAGAAATGAACATTGACATACAATTTTAAAACACAATTCCATGGAACTTTCAATTCAAAAAGTTGATCTTCAAAACGAAGAACACTGCACTCAGGTCATTAAACTGCTGAACGATTACATGAACGATCCGATGGGAAATAACAGCCCGATGGATAAAAGGCTAGCTCCCCGGATTATTTCAGGATTAAAGGCTCATTCGGCTTTTCTCGGATTTTTTGTCCTTGCCGGTAATCAGTTTGCCGGACTGGCCAACTGCAACATTAATTTCTCCACGTTTCAGGCAAAGCCGTTGATAAATATTCATGATTTTATTGTCGCACCGAAATTCCGGAATTTGGGCGCCGGAAGTTTTTTGATTCGGGGGATCGTCAATTATGCTTCAAAAAATGAGTTTTGCCGGGTCAATCTCGAAGTTCGCGAAGATAACATTACGGCTAAACTGCTATACAGAAAAATGGGCTTTTCGGATTGTGTTCCCCGAATGATGTTTTGGGAGAAGAAATTGTAGCTACTTATCTTCAACCGATCAATTATTTAATTTAGGTTTTCTCCTGATTGGCAACAAAATCTTTATTGCTCTTGCAAATGCCTTTTCATGTATGCAGTATCAACCGAAGCGTCAAGTTTAACAGGAATGGCTTTCTCAAGTACTTTATCCCGAATTTTGATTGGTGAAACAGGAACCTCACCTGTTATTAACTCCGGAATGTTATAATTCTTGATAAACGTATGGTAGAATTCCGGATCTTCCTGAGGCAAAACAAATGGTTTTGAAGCTTTCCCATTGTCATCCAGGTAAGAGAAAAAGGGCCTGGTGAAAAGGCCGTCCATTCGTTTGCTGCTGAAAACAAACCAGTGACCACCACTTGAGAAACAGTGATAACTGTCAGTTTCGGGACTGTTAATTTCCATCTTATGAAATTCACCGGTTTCCAAATTCAAAAGGTTAAGATCTGTCAATGGATGATGAATGGTGAAATATCCGTTGTCGGCGGTACAAAACATCAGGAATTTCCCGTTAGGTGAAATCTTGGGGAAGCTTATACTCTGACCGATTGCTTTACTCGAGATAATGGTATCAATAGATCCCCATGTGTTGGTATTCACGTCAAAGCCTATTCTCAGCAAATCATATTTTTCCTTTATTCGTTTATCAATTTCAGTACCTGGCGCGGCGCTTATGAAATAGATGTATTTGCCATCGGGTGACCAGACCGGGAGATTCTCGCGACTTGACGTTGATACTTTCGGTGATGTGGTAACTGTGTTTTTTTCAACATCATAAACAATTATATCTGAATACTTATCTGCAACTTCAATTCTCACTTCACCGGAACAAAAAAACTGACCAATATTGTTGACCGAATAAGCAATGTGGTTCCCGTCGGGGTGCCAGTTCGGATAGGCACCGGCATTGAGTGTATAGTTGGTCTTTGTATCAACTTTAGTCAATTTGCCATTATTATAGATTACAGTTCCTCCGTGAATTGCCCTGATATGAATCATCATTTTATTCGGATCGTTCTTTGCAAATGAGTGACAGTTTAGGCACCCAAATTCAAATGATTTATTTTCAAGGATAGGTTTTTCGTCAAAGTTCTCAATGTTACGCTGGTAAATTCCAAGGTTGTTCCAAAGTACATATCCGGTATTAATCAGGCGATAGGCCAGATGGTTGTCGATATTTTCAGAGGCAATTTCATTAATAATTGGCTGGAACTTTTCCCATCCTCCTGACTTGGCTTTCACAAAAACATCAATGAAAAGTTTTGATCCTTTACCCCGTGAAAGAAGTTTTTTCCATTGGTCAATATCAATCTGAACTTTCGGGTTAGTACTTCTAATGATAAATGGTTTTTCATTTTCAAGGTAGAAACGGGTTTCGAACTCAACACCTGGTTCATTTATCTTAAAATTGAGCGGGGCAATGTTGGGAGGCATCATGATCCCAGTATAATCAGGAAATATTGATGGAAGTCTTCCTGCGACACTGAAATTTTCAATTCCGGAATGACATGAAACTAATAGAATCAAAAAGATTCCCGACAAAAGATTCAGAAGATGTTTTATCATCGGATTTCGGTTTTTTTGTTGAAAACATTCGTGACTTGTGGACTCAGATATAGAATGTAGTACCAGTAAGTACTTTCGAAATCCCTCTTCAATGTAACTTTTGCAGCATCTTTATTATTTTTAAATTTTTTCATGATGTTGTTAAAAGTTACAAACCTTTGCATGCAACTTTTTGATATCGTTTCAGGTTTGACAAGTGGTGGTATTTTCTTGTTTTTCAGTATATAAATTGTTAATGCCTCCGCCCAGGAAACCGGCAGAGTTGTAATGTTATAGTATGAATAATCTTTAAGGTATTCAACAAATTCATCCAGGTGCGAGTCAAGAATACACAAGGTGAGCATATAATCGTATGCCATCCTGTTATCCCTGTTTGTTTCCAGCAAAAGCCGAAGATTCTCGACAGGATTTAGGTTTACAGTATTTTTGCAGGGAGAGTACTTTCTTTTTTCTACTAAAACCGGATCATTTGATGCTAAAGTTGTATCCGAAACATACTTCTCATATTTGTCAACCCAGTCATGATAAAGCCTGTTCTGGTCCAAAACCTTCAGAAATTTTTCGGCCAGTTCATACTTTCGTTTCACCAGATTGGCCATAACCAATCGTTTTAAAATTCGCGGGCTGTTTGGTAAAAGGGTTTGAGCTTCGAACGCCCAATGCAACGATTCGCTCATAAATCCAAGGTCCCAATACAAGTCGCTTATGGGCATGGTAAAACTACCGTTGACGGAGGAAGTGTCAAAAAATAATCCTGCAGATCCTAATAATTGTGGATAATTAAACAATTGATCCGGAAGTTTTCCCAGGTGTTCATAGGCCCGGTTAATCTGGTAATTTACCCTGAAATCATAATTGTCGATGGTTTCGGCAACTTTTAAAACCTCTTCCCATTGTTCAGTTTCGGCATAATATTCAATATACAGGAGTTTCTTTTTTAAAGGTTCAAACGAATTGCTGTAAATGATATAACCAAGTGCACCACAAAATATCACCTGAATAGCCAGACTAAAAGGTAATTGTTTGTAAAAAACCGGTTTCGATTGCTTTTTACCTTTAGCATCTTTTTGCCCCTGATCTTTTTTAGGCATACGACCAAATAAAAGAGCTAAGATTAAAACTATGGGCAACACTGCGTAGTAAATAAATAATTGATAAAAGGAGGTGTATGCCAGCATTTCAGGTGGTTTAACCATAGTGATCCTGTACAGGTTTAGCAGGCTGGTCTGGAAGATTAATTTATAAGCCGCAAATGGTAGGGTGGCCGCAAAAATCAGAAAGATTGGAACTGCCATGATCCAGACCTTCTGCTTTTGAGTCTTAATCAATATGATACTTGTTGAAAGCGTAAAAACGAATAATGCCGCTCCACTGGCCAGGTAAAAAAGAAGTATTGCCAATATAGGCCATAGATAAACACTGATTTTTGAAAGTCTATTGTTTAGGAACCAAAAGATACTGGTGAAAAGAAATGCAAATAAAAGCCTGATGGAGGCGTAATAAGGGTAATGGTAATCACAAAAAACAAAAACTCCAATAATTAAAATGACCGCCAAAACAGAATATTCCAATTTTGTTTTGCCAATCAGGCGATTGACCAAATCAAGCGCAATGAGCCCCTGTATTGCAGCAATAACAACAATCAGGAAACTTCCAAAAGTATTAAACAAAAAATATTGAGATATAAATTCACCAATGTAATCTGAAATTCCTCCCGGATTTATGGAATAACTTTTAAAGAAATCGTAGCTGGCTAAAAATCCGGTCTGATGAAAATAATAATGAAGAAATGGTTTAAAGTACTGAGCGGTAATAAACCAAACACTTAAAATCGTCAGCAGGATGGTCAAATTTGTGAGATTCAGAATTTTAGATTTCATAAAAAAGCATTAATCCAATATATTTTATTTTTGCCGCTCGAAATGATCTTAGCGCTAAAAAATCACAAATGACTTATTCCGAATCAACCGAATTAATTTTTGTGAACCTTTGTTTTTTCCGGAATCCGGTAAAACCTTGTCAGAAAAACTTGTTTATTGCTATTGTCAGTTTTCTGAAAGATATCCGGAAATAACCTTCTCAACTGCGAAGATTGTCAAACAAACTATTTTTTATTTCTACCCAAAATAAAGCAGAATATTCTCAAAAAAAACAAAAATTAATAGCTTTTACAACATTATCTTTTGGGAAATTAGTTCCGACATCAGTATTGGCACCATCTCATGATAATGAAACAGTGGTTTTGGAGATTGGTTATCTGCAGGGCGCTAAATCAAATGAAATTGTTATCGGGCACAACGAGATTGATTCCTGGAGTGTTTTTCAGCTTGGTGGATTGAAATTAATTTTTGCAGTCGGCTTGTCTCTGGATAATGAATCTAATGATGGTTTAAATTACTCCATGGATTCTTTTGCAAAAATTCAAACCATTCAGGAAGCTGAAGGAATGACCTTTTCAGACATCGTCAGGCAATGGAATTACATTGAGCAAATCACCGGAAATCTTGGAAAGAATGGTCAGGTAAGTCAGCATTGATTTTATCACCGGTTTCGATTGAAGAATCTCGTTTTCAGTCCTACCAAAATGTAGGTTAAGCCAATCTTAACACCATTCAACTCCTTGCTGGCATTGGTTTTATGCCTGAAAATATATTCAGTATTCCAATTCTTCGTTTCCTACCAATTGGTAGGATTTTTTTTGCGTGCCAAACCTCCAAATAAAAATCTTAGTCCTTGCAAGTTTCAGTAAACCAATACTCAAGGCATAACTTCAGACTTCGGACTCCGGACTTCGGACTTCCTCTGGCATCATTGTCGTAATGCTTCGGCCAAACAGAAAATGTTAAACCCGTAAAAAATACGAAAATGAGAAAAATCGCAATTTATGGTAAAGGTGGAATCGGTAAATCCACTACCACACAAAACACAGTGGCCGGATTGGTCGAAGCAGGATTTAATGTAAAAGTAGTGGGTTGCGACCCTAAAGCTGACTCAACCCGCTTGTTGCTGGGTGGTCTGGCTCAGAAAACAGTACTCGACACTTTGCGTGAAGAGGGTGAAGACATCGACCTTGACGATATCGTGAAAGTTGGATATGGCGGCGTTCGCTGCGTTGAGTCAGGTGGTCCGGAACCGGGAGTAGGTTGTGCCGGTCGGGGAATCATTACTTCGATCAACCTTCTGGAGCAATTAGGCGCCTGGGACGATAAGTACAAAATCGACTACACGTTCTATGATGTATTGGGTGACGTGGTTTGCGGAGGTTTCGCCATGCCAATCCGTGAAGGAAAAGCCGAAGAGATTTACATCGTAGTTTCCGGAGAAATGATGGCCATGTATGCAGCCAACAACATCTGTAAAGGGATTAAAAAATACGCTCAGGCCGGAACAGTTCGTCTGGGTGGTTTGATTTGTAACTCACGTAACGTTGACAACGAACGCGAAATGATCGAAGAACTGGCCCGCCAGCTTGGAACTAAAATGATCCATTTCGTACCTCGCGACAACATGGTTCAACGTGCCGAAATCAACCGGAAAACGGTAATCGAATTTAACCCTGAACACAATCAGGCTGACGAATACCGCGCTTTATCAAAAGCCATTAATGAAAATACACAGTTCGTTATTCCAAATCCTTTGGAAATGGAAGAATTGGAAACCTTGTTGATTGACTTCGGAATTGTAAACTAATTAAAATAGGAGAACCAGAATATGTTAATGATCAGAGCAATTATTCGTCCTGAAAAATCGAGTAAAATTTTAAAAGCCTTGTTTGAAGCCGGATACGTGGCAGTTACAAAAATCCCGGTTGTGGGTCGCGGAAAACAGCGCGGTATCAAAATCGGTGATGTGACTTACGATGAGCTTCCAAAAGAAATGCTTCTCATGGTAATTAAAGACGAGGACAAGGATTTTGCGGTGACCACCATCATGGAAGCTGCCCGTACCGAACCCAAAGGCGCGTACGGCGATGGAAAAATTTTCATCACCCCGGTGGAAGAAGCTTATACGATAAGCCGCGGAACGAAAGAGTTGTAGTAACCTCCTAAAATTTGAATTATGAAGTTAATCATGGCAATTATACGCATCGATAAGATGAATAAAACCAAAAGAGCCTTATCCGCGGCAGGTCTTCCTTCGATGACCGCTACCGGAAAAGTTTTCGGACGCGGAAAAGGTATGTGGGAGGCAAAAGTTCTGGAAGGTATAAAAAAAGACCTTCCGGAAGCGCTGGCCCACCTGGGAAAAGAACCCCGGCTTCGTCCGCAGCGCGTGGTGACTCTTGTGGTTACCGATGAAAATCTCAACACTGCTGTCGAAACCATCATCGAAGCCAATCAAACTCCTGAAGCAGGCGACGGAAAAATCTTCGTCATTCCCCTGCATGAATCGGTCCGCGTCAGAACGGGTGAAACAGGTGACAGTACACTGGATTAAAACTTACGATTATGCCAAAAAGAAAAGATTATACCAACGGATTACCAGATCCTTCCGCATTAAGAGAAGAAATTCTGAAGAAATATCCACCAAAATTGGCCAAGAAAAGAGCCAAGGGATTAGTGATTAACGATCCTGATCAACCTCAGGAAATCATGGCTAACGTTCGCACCATTCCCGGAATCATTACTCAGCGTGGTTGTACATACGCCGGATGTAAAGGGGTAGTTTTGGGGCCAACCCGCGACATCATCAACCTGGTTCACGGACCAATCGGCTGCAGCTTCTATGCCTGGCTGACCCGTCGTAACCAAACCCGCGTTCCTGAAGGAGGTGACAACTACATTACCTATTCCTTCTCAACCGATATGCAGGACGAAAACATCGTTTTCGGGGGCGAAGCCAAACTGAAAGAAGCAGTTCGCGAAGCTTTTGAAATTTTCAAACCAAAAGCCATCGGTATTTTTTCAACTTGTCCGGTTGGTTTGATTGGAGATGATGTTCACTCGGTTTCCCGCGATATGAAAGCCGAACTCGGAATCAATATTTTTGGTTTCAGCTGCGAAGGTTACCGTGGGGTTTCACAGTCGGCCGGTCACCACATCGCCAACAACGGAGTATTTAAAAATGTGGTTGGTCTGAACGACCGTCCGCGTGAAGGAAAATTCCAGGTGAATATGCTGGGTGAATACAACATCGGTGGAGATGCTTTCGAACTCGAAGCATTATTCGAAGAAGCCGGAATCACCCTGTTGTCAACTTTCTCCGGAAACTCGACCATCAAGAGCATGGAATACTCACATACCGCCGACCTGAACATGGTGATGTGTCACCGTTCGATCAACTACATCGCCGAGATGATGGAAGAAAAATACGGAATTCCATGGATCAAGGTAAACTTCATTGGTGCCGAATCAACTGCCAAATCACTCCGGAAAGTAGCCGACTATTTTGGTGATGCTGGTCTGAAAGCTAAAGTGGAAGAAATCTGTGCCCGCGAATTAGCCAGAGTGAATGCCGTAAAAGAATCCATCGTTCCGAAGGTTCAGGGCAAACTGGCCATGATGTTCGTAGGAGGTTCCCGCGCTCACCATTATCAGGATTTATTCAACGAACTGGGCATCCGCACAGTTTCTGCCGGATACGAATTTGCTCACCGTGACGATTATGAAGGACGTAAAGTTATTCCTTCCATCAAGATCGACGCCGATACCCGGAACATCGAAGAGCTGACAGTAACCAAAGACGAGGCTCATTTCCGTCCCGACCTGGTTGCCAAAAAGGCTGAATTGGAAAGCAAAGGTTTCGGGTTTAAAGACTACGACGGAATGATGCCTGACATGAAAAAGAACTCGCTGGTGATCGATGATGTGAACCATTGGGAAACCGAAAAACTCATAGAATTCTACAAGCCGGATGTATTCTGTGCCGGTATCAAAGAGAAATACGTGGTTCAAAAAGCCGGAGTTCCTTTGAAACAGTTACACAGCTACGACTACGGCGGCCCTTATGCAGCCTTTGGCGGTGCCATCAATTTCTTCATCGAAATGGAAAGAATGCTGGCCACCAACATCTGGAAAATGATTGATGCCCCCTGGAAACACGAGTCGGAACTGGTGGGCAGTATGACAATTGACGCTTAAAATCAGGAGGAAAGATTATGTTACTACGACATACAACAAAAGAAATAAAAGAACGCACTGCCCTAACAGTCAATCCGGCCAAGACCTGCCAACCTGTTGGTGCCATGTACGCAGCACTCGGAGTTCACGGATGTTTGCCACACAGCCACGGTTCACAAGGTTGCTGCTCATACCACCGCAGTGCATTGACCCGTCACTACAAAGAACCGGTAATGGCTGCTACCAGTTCCTTCACCGAAGGATCGTCGGTATTCGGCGGACAGGCAAACCTGATGCAGGCCATCGAAACCATTTTTTCGGTTTACGAACCCGAAATCATCGCAGTTCATTCAACATGTTTGTCTGAAACCATTGGCGACGACCTGAATCAGATTGTGAACAAAGCCAAAGACGAAGGTAAAGTTCCATTCGGGAAATACGTTATTCAGGCATCTACACCAAGTTATGTGGGCTCTCACGTAACGGGTTATGCCAATATGCTCGAATCCTTCATTAAATATTTTGCTGAAAAAACTGATGAAAAACGTCGTCAGATTAATCTGCTCTCCGGATGGGTTGAACCGGCAGATATGCGCGAATTAAAACGGCTCATGAAAGTGATGAAAGTAAAATCGGTATTGTTGCCCGACACTTCCGATGTACTCGACACGCCAATGACCGGTAAATTCGAGATGTATCCAAAAGGCGGAACAACCATTCCTGAAATGGTGAGCATGGGCGATAGTATGCAAACACTTGGATTGGGCGAATGGGCAACTACAAAAGCGGCCATCATGCTCGACAATATGTGCAAAGTTCCTTTCGAAATCACCGATATTCCGGTTGGAATCAAAGCAACCGATCGTTTCATTCAGGCTTTGGCCAAAGCTGGCCGGGTATCTATTCCTGAACAAATTTCGGATGAGCGTGGCCGTCTGATCGATGTAATCACCGATATGCACCAGTATCTCTACGGAAAACGGGTGGCAGTTTTTGGCGATCCGGACAACATCATTCCATTAATCGAATTTTTAGTTGACATGGATATGAAACCGGTTTACATTGTTTCCGGAACTCCGGGCAAAAAATTCGAGGAACGTTTAGAAGGTATTCTTGCAGAACGTGTTCCTGAAGCCAAATACAAAAACGGGCCACAAGCCGATATGTTCCAACTTCATCAATGGATCAAGGAAGAACCTGTTGACTTGCTGATTGGAAATACCTACGGAAAATACATTGCACGCGACGAAAATATTCCGTTCGTAAGGATGGGATTCCCAATCGTCGACCGCATTGGCCACAGTTATTTCTCCACGCTGGGTTACATGGGAGGTCTTCGCATCGTCGAAAAAATCCTGGGTGCCATCATGGATCAGCAGGATGCAACCTGTCTCGAAGAAAAATTCGAACTGGTCATGTAGAAGTTTATCTGGTCATCCCGAACTTGTTTCGGGATCTCCTCGAAATCATGGTCAGATCCCGAAACAAGTTCAGGATGACAACTCCTAAACCCGGATTCTCTAATCGTTCTGTATATTAATTGATCAAACCTGCTTTACTAATCCTGACAGGACTAAAACCTGTCAGGATTTTAAAATAACGGGAATCAGATAATTACTGCTGTAATATTCTTTGCCGTCTGCTTTAGCTGACGGACGAAGATCAAAGAAAAATCCTCCTTAGGGTGAGGAGGATTGAGGTGGCTATTTTCTTTTTAATGTTGAAACGGGGGAGTTGCTTCCCGCGCTCTCCCCCTTTCATTTTTTAAATAATGAACCCGTCAGCTAAAGCAGACGGCAAAGTATAGCCTTCTGATGATATAAGCAATATCCTTTGCCGTTGCCTTTAGGTTGTTGATTAAAAATGAAAAATCAAATATCAACATACTGAAGATGGAAGCATTATCCTTTGCCGTTGCCTTAAGGCAACGGAATGATTGATAAATAGGGAAAGGGGCTTTAGCCCCGATTGAGAAATTATTAAAACAAAAAACCATGAACGATATACTGAAAGACCGGAAAAGTCAGATTGTCACAAAGGGACAAGACGATGTGGCTATTGCTTGCGGAAAAGCAAGTATTGCAGGCTCTGTCAGCCAGCGGGCATGTGTTTTCTGTGGATCGCGCGTGGTGCTTTACCCGATTGCCGACGCGCTTCACCTGATTCATGGTCCGGTTGGCTGTGCGGCTTACACCTGGGATATTCGCGGTTCCTTATCGTCAGGACCGCAACTTCACCGCCTTAGTTTTACCACCGACCTGAAAGAAAAAGAAGTGGTCTTTGGTGGCGAACCCAAATTGTACAAAGCCTTGATCAGCTTAATCGATCAGTACAAACCCAAAGCTGCCTTTGTATACGGTACCTGCATTGTAGGTGTTATCGGCGACGATATGGAAGCTGTTTGCCGCAAGGTTTCGAAAGAAAAGGGAATAGATGTGATCCCGGTCATGTCGGAAGGTTTCAACGGAACAAAAAAAGACGGTTACAAACTGGCCTGTGACGCACTGGCAAAACTGATTGGAACTGATCATGAAACTGAAGTTCCTGAATACAGCATCAATATTCTCGGCGATTTTAACCTGGCAGGTGAACTCTGGATGTTATCGGAATATTACCGCAGAATGGGAGTTAACCTGGTCGCCTGCATGACTGGCGATGGCCGGATCGATGATGTCCGGAAAGCACATAAAGCAAGACTTAATGTGGTACAGTGTTCCGGATCAATGATTTACCTGGCCAAAGAAATGAAGGAAAAGTATGGCATTCCGTTTATGAAAGTTTCCTATTTCGGAATCGAAGACATGTCGGATGCACTTTATGAAGTGGCCCGTTATTTCAAGTCCGAAGAAATGATGGTAAAAGCCCGCCAATTGGTCAAAGAAGAAATCAGCAAACTGTTACCTGCACTTCAGGAATACCGGAAAGACCTTGAAGGAAAGAAAGCAGCTATTTATGTTGGTGGAGCTTTTAAAGCCATCTCGCTTGTAAAAGCTTTACGCCTGCTCGGAATGAAAACTGTGGTGGTTGGTTCACAAACCGGAAATCAGGATGATTACAATTTACTGAAAGAACTTTGCGACGAAGGAACCATCATCGTTGACGACTCGAACCCCAATGAACTTTCGGAATTTGTGAAACAAACCGGAGCCAACCTATTTATCGGAGGAGTTAAGGAACGACCCATTGCTTACAAACTCGGATTAGGTTTCTGCGATCACAACCACGAACGCAAAGAAGCCCTGGCCGGCTACGAAGGCATGTTGAATTTTGCCAAAGAAGTTCATGCTTCAGTTTGCAGCCCGGTCTGGAAGTTTATGAAATAAAAAACCAAGCCCCTCTAAATCTCCCCGAAGGGGAGACTTTTGGTAATGAAGGTTCGGAACATTTAAAACATTAATCATGGGAAAGCCAATTTCAAAAGATAATTCTACGCATCCCGGTTCTTTCTCCCCCCATTCGGGGGGGCTGGGGGGGGCTGTGTCTACCCGCAA
>JBASYJ010000060.1:0-30826 GCA_049277435.1 Prolixibacteraceae bacterium | reverse complement strand
CTTTTTTGATAAAAAAATACCGGCCCTCCGTCCAATTTGATAAGGAAGGCAATGAATAACATTATTGGAGATAAAACTATCAGAATAATAATTGAGACACAATAATCTATCAGGGCCTTTAATTTTAAAGCTATATAATTATCCGGTGTGTTCCTAAATGTTAAGAAAGGCATTTGATTTAAGAAAGAAAGTGTAGATTGCATCTTAACATAGTTTAACAATAACGATTGCATCCTGAAAACTACACCAACTTCGGCACAAGAATATATAAACTTCTGAATTTCATTTTGATCCAATGAACTTTTACAATAAAAAACCTCATCAATTGCCCGGTTATCTATTATTAGAGAAAGGTCTCTTTCATAAGGAATTGTATGATATTCTGATCCGTATTTAGTTTTTATAGTTTCATCATCAGACATGATGGCCCAGATTCTGTATCCCCAGTCTTTTGTTTCGATTAAGCGATCAATAAAATAGGTTGAGTCATGGTCTGCAATAATCAATATAAGTCTGCTATTCATGCCCTCTCTTCGAAGGTATTTCATCGTTGCAGACAAAATAAATTTGAATGAATAAAGTACAATCAAATTTAGGATCGCGAATACCCCCAAAACCATTCTGGATATTATATCCAGATCCAGGATCACTTTTGCTGCAAATATTAAAATGCTTCCTACAACAATTACGGTTAAATATTCAACGAATAAAACTGAATACATTTTTATTCGACCAATGCGCCCAAGGTTGGATTGATCCAAAAGCAATAACCATAGCAGAGCAATTATAAAGGACAATATTTTGTATTGCATGGAATCCCACAATATTGGCTCAAAAAATGTATTTGTAATCCGCATTGCTCCGAGAAAGCATATAAGGGTCAAAAATACCTGAAAAACAATACTTAGTTTTTCAAGAACAGGTTCTCTTTCCTTAAGCATAATGTTTGATTGAGAGTGTTGGATAACTTGGAAGCTAAAAATGATTAGCGGTTGCGATTATTTTGAAATTCATTAAAAATCACAATAATATATTGATTACTGGAATAAAAAATATGAGCCTAGTTTCTGTAGGATTAAAATCTATTTTCCAAATACATGAAGTCTGATATTGAAAATTACTTTCAGTAAGTAAATTTTAAAATATTCATCAAGAGGTAATTACAACAAGTTATTATTGATATTTAGAATTAGTTATATGCATATGATTTTTTAACTGACGGCTTTTCTTCAATTAATTTTACTTCATCTCTTGAAATATTAGCTTGTAAACAACAATTCATAGAATCAATCCTAATTGATAATCTAGTTTGACCAAAAATATTTAATACTTCACCCCTAATCCCTTTTAATGATCCGCATAATACTTCTATCATTACACCTTTTTGGATTCGTTCATAAGACAGAGTAACTTCACGATCAGTTTGAGAAAGAAAAATCCGAATATTATTAATTTGATTTTCAGGAATTGGTTGAGCTTTGCCTCCAAAACTTACATAACAAACAGCTCCTGGCGTATTAAGCGCATTGAAAAATTCCTTATAACTTACCCGAACAAAAATGTAACAGCGAAATAAGGGTTCTTCAATCCATTTCTTTCTGTCGCTCCAAACTTTCAAAACTTTTTTTGTTGGCAGATAAGCTTCAATGTTCTTTTCGAGCAAATAATCAAATAATTTTTTTTCAGCGTTGGCGCGTGTATAAATCGCGTACCATTGATAGTTTTGTTTTTCCAAAGACATATTCTGAATTATTAAGTAGTTGCATCAAACTCATTTAAAATTTTCGAAAAGGAATAAATCTGGTATAATTATTCGTAAAATTTATTCTTCTTATATTGTAAAATTATACCAATGAAATTAGAAAATCAATGGGTAATTTCCGACTCTATTATGAGTTAAATGCAATTGTCTTAGCTTTCATAATACAATTAAATTATATCGTTTATTAAAGATAATCAATTAGTTGTGTCTTTGTTTTGTCGATTTCATACAAACTTGTAAATTATTTGGACAATAATTTACAAAGCAAAAGAAATTCTAGTTATTTATCTTTTTCTAATTTGTCTTTTAAAATTAGATTTTCAAGACTTATATCAGCGAACATTCGTTTGAGTCTGTCATTTTCTTCCTCCAATTCGTTTAAACGACGGATTTCAGAAATATTCATGCCTCCGTATTTTGTCCTCCAATTATAAATTGTGGCCTGGCTAACGCCATACTTCTTAATAAGAGTTGGGATCGGAATACCTGATTCGTTTTCTTGTAGAATACGATAAATCTGAGATTCTGCAAATCTTTTCTTTGTCATTGTTCGCTGAATATTAAAAGAGTTGTTACAAAATTAGTGTGAACTGCAATAGTATTTATCAAAAGCTTTAATAAAAGGACTTTACGAATACTTGAGATAAATTAAACTAGGAATATAGGGGATAGTGATTCGCCTGATTTTTTTTGTACAAATCATTGGGGAAAACTTAAAAACAGAAAACTGGCAGAGTACTGATGAAAAATATAAATTATTAACCTATCAATACAGGATATAAATCAATCCTAAATTTTTAAATGGTTATAAATTAAAATTTCGTGAATATTTACAGGAAAACCTATTGTCAGCCACATTTTTGTTGTTCTGACATTAATTCTGTACTGATTGATTTTTATTTTGAGTGCAATAAAAATCGGAATCTTATTTATTCTAATAAATTTCTATATAAATAGAATTATTTCTAATTTCTACTTGTGTTCAAAAGTAAATAAAAAAGAGTTTAAAACCAACTTTAAATTTGATTCAAAGCGTTTTTTTTGTCAGAAATCTTACTTTTATTTACTTTAACTTAGCTTTTATAATTGTAAGTTGCATATAATTAGATTGTTATTGGGTTTTTTAGTAGTCTGTGATTTTTTTTTCCTGAAAGTAAAAAATATGTAGAAAAAGATGGTAAATCTTTATTTTGTCTTGATAATTGGAAAGGGCTTGAACCTCAATTTTAGAATTATTTCTAATAATCGAATTATCAGATATTTGGCGGATCTATTAATCAGGCAAGTTAAAATTAAAATATAATGTTAATTGCTTTTCATAAAGGTACAAATTAGCATTGCTCATTGGACCTAACTTTTCAGGCTTTTTAAATTTTGTACCGATTGGATTTATTGCATGTAAAAACGAAATATCTCCATTTGGGAATTCAGGAGAGGTATTTCCGTTTCCTGTTCCTTGAGGTTCTTCCGGAGTAAAAAGTCTAAGGAAAACATCTTTATCAGGGCAAATAATAGTGAAATCCTGTTCTTTAGATTTTATAGTTGCCCAATATAAGTTGCGAAAATAACCTTTAAACTCAGGATAAATCCAATCTTTTTCACCTGTGATCGTGTTATTGTAGTTTTTATCCCAAACATTTAATGTATTTCCTTTCATCCGATTTTTCCATACGCGATATGGTCCGTTACCCATCCATCTGATACCCTGTATCTGGTCCTCAGGATAATCAAAACTTATACCCATGAAACTGTTTTCAGAAGGAGCTTTGTAAATTGCATCTAATTTTAACCAGCCAGTTGAAAGGATTGTCCATTTCACCTTTTTTAAATCACCTTTATATATGCACTCAATAATTTGATTAGAGTCTTCAGTATAATTTTTTATTTCCTGAAGATCTGCATTTCCAGATGCCGGTACTGGTCCATTAATGAATCGTATTGTTTTATTTTTATTTTTTATTCCGGAGAGTAAACCTGTTCTCTTATCCCACTTCAAAAATAAATCATTGATTTGTGCAGAAATCGCAACCGCATCTTCAATAATCCTGACTTTTTCAGGATGACCCTGTCTGATTATTTCTTCGGCAATCGTATTTGGATTTTTTATTGGCCAACTCCAGGTATAAATTTCACGGTTAAAAGAATCAAAAGCTGTAATATATAAGACGTCATAATCAAAGAAATGTACGGGTACAAAAAGTTTTAATTTTCCTTTTTGCCCGGGAGCCAGATCAGGAGATTCTATAATTCCTGAATCATATCTCTTTTCATCAATTTCATAAGGTCTCGGTAATTTAACCAACTTGTAGGTAAATTTGCAATCTTTTAGATTTGTAAAAATGTATCTGTTTTCAACTGGAAATTCGCCATTAAATGTTGACGTTATATATCGAGTTGGAAAAAATATCGGTGACCATATTTCTTTAATGGTATAAAAACTGCCTTCTTTTTCGTGATAAGGTCCAACAATTCCATCCGGAGCATGATTCCCGTCGGTATCAAGTATTCCGTTTTTATCTGTTCGAACTACAGCTTCATCGGCAAAATCCCATAAAAAACCTCCAGCTGACAATGGATTGTTAAGCATCAGATTCCAGTAATCCTCCAATCCTGCGCCAAGTCCGCCGTCATATAAACCATGGAGAAATTCTGTAGGGAAAACGATTTTTCGACCTTGCTGATGGGTGCCAACTCCATAATTGTAATCTTTATAGTGTTGAGTGTCTGTATTTCGAAACTCTGCCCAGGGATGAATTAATGGTCGTTTCTGCGGATCAAGTTCATCAAAAAAATGGTCAAGTTCAGTATTCCAACCGCCTTCATTGCCATTGTCCCAGATTACGATTGAAGGGTGATTCATGTCTTTTTCCAACATTTCCTGAACCAGTACTGATCCTATACGCGTATCGTATGCCGATTGCCAACCCGCAAGTTCGTCGAGAACAAATAAACCAAGAGAATCACACACATCCAGAAAATGGTCATCTGGCGGATAGTGTGACATCCGAACTGCATTCATGTTCATGTCTTTGATTAAATTGACATCTTCGATACTATTCTGCTTATTCGTGGCCCGCCCGGTATTTGGCCTGAACGAATGACGGCAAACACCTTTAAACATGACTCGTTCACCATTAATATAAATACCGTCACTTTCACGCAGTTCAACCGTTCGAAATCCAAATTTTTCGCTGACTTCATGAATGACATCCAGATAGTCGATGAGTTGAATGTCTACTGCATATCTGTTTGGTGATTCAGGTGTCCAAGGATGGATAAATTCAGCAAAAGTCTGTAAATGGGCAATCGTTTGGTTTTTATTCAGGATAACTGAAAAAGGGGAACTTACGGGTTCTCCTGAAAGTGTTTTGATTTGTGCTTTCACCTCCATTCGCTCCCTGGTGTTTTTGAGGAAAACATCGACATGGAAAGTGCCGTCAGCTTTTGCATCCAAAGCAATTCGTTCAATATTTATTTTGGGTTTTGCTTCTAAAAACACAGGACGAAATATTCCACCAAATATCCAGAAATCGCAGCGACGTTCAGCTTCATTTACGCCTTCGTTTTCCGAATGCTTGTCAACTGTTACTTCAAGCAGATTTTCCTTTCCGTATTTTAATAAATCACTAATGTCATACCGAAACCGGTAAAAACTACCCTGGTGAATTTTTCCGGCGGAAATACCATTGATTTTAACTTTCGTATCGGTCATCGATCCATCAAAAACAATATTTACCTGTTTGTTTTTCCATTCTTTTGGTACCTGAAATTCATATTTATACAAACCAGATTCTTTACCACGGATTTCATCTTTATCGCCACCGTAATTGTAGGTTCCAAATCCCTGAAGTTCCCAATTGGAAGGAACCGGAATCTTTGTCCATGTTCCGGAATTGCGGCCTGCGGTGCAGAAAAAATCCCAATCTACAGTCTGATCGCTACCTGTTCCGGAAAGGAATTGAATTTCAGTTTTTTGAGCCTGAACAGATATGATGCTGATGAGTAAAGATAAAAGGAAGGATAAATGAATTCGTTTCATAAATCAGAAAGTTTGGTTTGTTGTTGGTGACATCAAAGATATGAAAATTGCGTCAGTGAATTTTTCCTCAATTCCTCCTGAATTGTAAATATCCAAGGTTTTATTTTCTTCGGAAATACCTTTCGATTTTGATTTCAGGATGAAGATAATCGGATTTGCCTATAATTAATTCTGCAAATTGATGGGCGAAAAAAGGACCTAACAGTGCACCTTTTGGCCCCAATCCGTTAAAAATTCCAACAACAGGAAAGTCAGGAAGAAATCCGGCAACAGGTTTTCTGTCCTGCATCGTAGGACGGATCCCGGATTTCTGATCGAGAACTTCAGGAATCGATTTTAAAATCTGGTTTAATTTAGTTAGCAATTCGCCTTTGGCTTCCGGAGTTGTCTGCCAGTCGAAATTATCCCAACTGTAGGTCGCGCCAACTTTAAAACAATTTTCTTCATAGGGCATGATAAAAATATTGCGGCTAAGTATTTCATCAAGTTTTAACTCCGGAATCTTAAGTTCCAGAATTTCACCTTTCGAATGCTTAAAGTTTAATTCCTTAAATAGAGGATTCTGTGAGGCTATTGCCCCTTCACAAAAGATTATTTTATCAGCAGAAATATCATTATAAATTACTGATGTTTGATTTGGCTGAAGTTTCCTAAAATCAAATTTTTCTTTCCGGAGTGCCTGATGTTTGTCCAGATAATCTGAAAATGAATGAAGTAGCCTGGGAATATCTAGTCTTGCGGCTTTGGTAATTCTTCCAACGCCAAATGGACAGTCGACATTCTGATTGTAAAATGAATAATCCGGTTCCGGATTTACATATTCCTGAAGTTTATTGCTGCTTACTTTTTCTTTCCAGTCAGCAGATTCTTCTTTGGTTAGAATGCGGATTATTTCTTCCGGGTAAAAGAATTTTTCATCCAGCAGGTTCTCTAATTGCAAGTATGTCGATTGCAGGGCAGGAAAAGCTTCGTCAACCATCCAGCTTTTCTTCATTCTCCTGAAAACAATGGGATTGATCAATCCTGCAGCAACATCAGAAGCTTTGGGCTGATTGGGGTTATCGAAAACAAGAATCGTTTTTTTCTGTCTGATTAATTCAAAGGCAAGTAATGTTCCTGCCAAACCCTGACCAACCAAAATATAATCAACTTTCATATTGCAAGAAAGAAAAATTGCAGGTCTTTTGTTTAATCAGAATAGTAAAATGATTCTATTTTTTCTTTTCGAAATGTAGATCCAGATTTACCAAAACCGGTAAATGATCTGACGGATATCGTTGATCTTTTGAGTCGGAAAGTACTGCATATCGTTTTACTTCAACTTGTTTACTAACAAAAATATAGTCGATCCGGTCTTTCAACGGACTCATAAAATCGAATCCGTTAAAGGTTCCAACTGGTCCGTAAGGTAGATTTTTACTGATGGTTCTTGAATCTTTAAGTTCCTGCATGATCAGTGAAATAGGCACTTGTTCAGGAGTAAGATTGAAATCACCGGTAAGAATCACCGGTAATTTTTCAGGATTGAGTTCTTTAATTTTTCGCAGAATAAGTTTTGCCGATTCACTTCTTGCTTGTACACCTTTGTGGTCGAAATGCGTGTTGAATACCATGAATTTTTTGTTGGATTTATCTGTTTGAAGTAAAATCCAGGTACAAACCCGGTTATATGCGGCATCCCAACCCAATCCCGGTTTTTCGGGTGTTTGTGATAGCCAGAACCAGCCATGTTTTAAAGCCTGATATTTTTCAGCATCATAGAAAAGAGGGGAGTACTCGCCGGCTTTCTTCCCATCGTCGCGGCCAACACCAACCCATTTCATTTTTGGTAATTGAGCCTGAAGATCTTCAATCTGGCCGATCAAAGCTTCCTGTAATCCAAAAATATCTGCATCATGAAAATCGATTAAAGCAGCAACCTGCTCACTCCGTTTTGGCCAGGCATTCACCCCGTCATCCGGATTGTTGAATCGAATATTGTAGGTCATTACACGAACATTTTGAGCAAAGGTGATATTGCATGCAAAAATCAGCAGGATGATTAATCTGTTTTTCATTCGGTACAAAAGTTATAAGTTGGATATTCACAGGATTTATTGATTTCGGATTTGATAACGGTAGATTTTTGCTCAGTTCCTTTCCGGATGATAAAATTGTAGCAGAAATCGACTATGACATCAAAATTGGCAGTCAATGGGTTGCCTGCAATTTCGTGTGCAGCATTGCAATAGGTATAAAGCCAGTATGGAGTTCCGGTTTTTTTTAGTTTTTCGGCAATGGTATATGCGCCATGTAATATGAGATAACCGGGATCAGAATCCTTGCAATAGTGGTGTGGTGCAGTTGCATAAGGAACCAGATTGTCGCAGGTACCATGAAAAAGCAACGAGGGGATTGCCGATTCTTTAAAAATTCTGGAAGTATCCGGAATTGCCCCAGCCATCGAGATTACTCCTGCATAGGAAACCGGCCCGCTGTCGAGTCCATAGCAATATGGCGGCTGATAAGCTGTGTTTAAAACCGTTTCTGCTCCGGCACTGCTTCCGGAAATGATAATATTTTGAGGATCAATTTTAAATTTATCTCGTTGCTGAATCATAAAAAAAGTGGCATCCTGTAAATCCTGAACTGCATCGTTAAACGTATTCAATTTATCGACAGCAGGGCAATCACATCCAAAGGCAGTTTGGGTTCCTTTTCGGGTAAGACGGTATGAAATCGAAGAAACAACGTAACCGCGACGGGCCAGTTTCTTGCAAAAGGTCTGAATCCCGGAATCATTTCTCACACCTCCGGAAAAACCACCGCCATGAACATAAAAAATTAATGCCCGGTCTGTCTGGCTGTCGAAAACAGGAGAATAAACATCCATATCGAGTTTCTGGCCATCTTTAAAGGCGTAAGTCATTGTTTCAACGTTAACCGAATCGGTTATCTCGTCCCTGTATCGTTCCTGTGCAATGGAGTTTTGAATCAGCAGAAAAAAAACAAGGCAAATACCTGAAGTAGAGATTAGTCGTCTCATAATGAAACTGCGTTGTTTAGGTTTTGATTTAAAAAGAGCATAAATTTATAAAAAAAACCATGCCATGGCTATAATTACCAGTCGAACCAATGAAAATGGACGAATTACCATTCAGTATGATAAATGTAATTCTTGCGGTCTCTGTGTAAAGGTTTGCAAGGATTTTTCGCTTGAAATGGAGAATAATCGACCAGTAGCAAGTAAAAATTCCTTGTTTGGTTGTATCGCATGCGGCCAGTGCATGGCTGTTTGTCCAACCGGTGCAATTGAAATTTCAGGCCGGACTATGTCGCCAGAAGATCGGATTGATCTGTCGGAATTGAAGTCGAAAACAAGTTATGAAGATCTTAAAAATCTATTGGTTCACCGGCGAAGCATCCGTGATTTTAAAGATCAGGAACCAAGCGAGGATTTGATTAAAAAAATAGTTGAAGCTGCGGTTTGTGCCCCGATGGGATTACCACCTTCCGACGTTAGACTGTTAATATTTAAAGGAAAAGCAAAAACGCGCGAGTTTTCTTTTGATGTAATCGACTATTTCGAATCTGTGAGCTGGTTGTTTTCGAAATATCTATTTTGGATTTGGCGCATTTATGGCAAGGAAGCTTATCAGTTGATGAAAAGTTTTGTGAAGCCACTGGTTCGTTTTTTTCCAGAATCAAAAGCCAAAGGTGAAAACTATTTATTATACGATGCTCCGCTTGCCATGTATTTTATAGCCTCGCCATACAGCGATCCTGCCGATCCGTATATTCCGGCCACTTATGCCATGCTGGCCGCCGAAAGTCTTGGACTGGGTTCATGTATGATTGGAAGCATTCATCCAATGATCCAATACGGAGCTAAAAAACTAAAACGAAAATGGGGAATTCCGGAGAAAACTCCTGCCGGAATATTTGTAGTGTTTGGCTATCCTAAATACAAATTTAAAACTGGCATCCGGAGAAGTTTTGCTGAAGTAAAATTTTATTCCAACTGATTTTAGCTCAGACGATTTCCTGTAATTTCACTTTAATAACTACTTTTTTTACTTTCTCCGGACCATCAACCTGCATCCCCGGACGGTGAATGTCCTGTGGAAAAAATACAACAAACATTCCGGCCTCAAGGTAAATAGGTTTTGTTTCTCCTGAAAAGAAAATAATATCCCTTTCTGCAAAGTATTCCTGTGTAACCGGCTGATTGCCGAGTGTGGCATAGCCAATATATTCCCTGCCTGAAACGATGTATTGAATGTCGGCATAATTCCGGTGTGCTTCTAAACGACAATCATCATGTTCTTTGGTGTCTTCTTCATTAACCAGCGCAAAAATTTCCATGCCTCTTATTTCATGTTTGCCGTTGGATAATGCCGACAGATCGGTGTTTTTAAGAAATTCAAATCCAATATTCAGGTCTTTGCTGATGCCGGAATAGTAAGCTGCATTTTTAAGGTGGTCAAGAATCATAGTGTTTTATTTTTTCCGGACAAAGATACACTATGATGGGACAGATTTAATGATTTATGTTTCTGATTTTATTCCTGGTGAATTCTGAATCCACAGTTTATATTAACTTCGTAGTATTATCCTAAACCAATAATTTAAACCTATGAACAATCAACACTTTAACCGGCGGGATTTTATCAGAACCTCCGGAATTGCTGCTGCAGCTACTGTCGTGGCCGGAAATCTGGCCTTCGGTTCTTCCAATCCGGTAAGCGTTAATTCCCTTCCACGCTGGCGAGGATTTAACCTTCTGGATTATTTCGGAGCGTTTCCTTCAAAAGGAGACGATCGTTCCAGATCGACTAAAGACGATTTTAAATGGATGATTGACTGGGGATTCGATTTTGTTCGGCTCCCGATGGCCTATCCGCGTTACATTAATTTCGATCCGAACAAAAATGTCACACCTGCTGATGTTTTAAATATCAATGAAAAAGTCGTCGATCAAATTCAGGAGCTGGTTTTTTCAGCGCAGGAGGCTGGTTTGCATGTCAGCATTAACTTACATCGTGCTCCGGGTTTTTGTATCAATGCAGGTTTTCACGAGCCTTATAACTTGTGGAAAGATCAGGAAGCACTGGATGCATTTTGTTTCCATTGGGAAATGTGGGGTAAACGTTTTGCTGCCATTTCATCGAAAAAAATCAGTTTCGATCTGGTAAATGAACCACTGATGAAGGAAGACATGAATGACCAGTTTTCAAAAAGCACAGCTCTTCCTGGTGCAATTTACCGGAAAGTTGCCATGGCAGCTGCCAGTGCTATCCGCAAATCGAATCCGAATCATCTGGTCATTGCTGACGGAAATAGTGGAGGTTCCAATGTCATTCCTGAAATTGAGGATCTGAAAATTGCACAATCTTGCCGGGGTTATTATCCGCATTACATTTCGCATTACCGGGCGCCCTGGGTTTTTAAAAATCCGGATGACGCACCAAAACCAGTTTGGCCGGGTATGATCGAAGGGAAATCGTACAGCAGGAAAAATCTGGAAGAATTGTACCAACCCTGGATTGAAATGGTGAAGCGGGGAGTTGGTGTGCATTGCGGAGAATGTGGATGCTGGCGTGAAACTCCTCATGAAATATTTTTAGCCTGGTTTGGCGATGTGCTTGATATTCTGACTGAAAACCAAATCGGTTATGCACTTTGGAATTTCAGGGGAGATTTTGGCGTTCTCGATTCAGGACGGAAAGATGTTCAATACGAAGATTGGCACGGTCATAAGCTCGACCGGAAAATGCTGGAACTTCTTCAAAAACATTAATATATGAAGTCAGTTAATAAGGCAAAACGTAGAATTAGGATACAAATAAATATCAAAAAAAGTCCATAAACTTGAGATAATTTTGGCAATTATATTTTTTCGAAAAATTCTGATTTCCCAGATTAACAATTAAACTTTTAAATTATTTACTTGTTTTAAATTAGAAATAAAAACTAAAGATAAAATGAAAAAAAAAATGATGCTAAATGGAGGAATATCAAGAGTAGTGGCATTGATGTTGGTTGTTAGTTTCCTTTTTGGTTGTAAAACAATGAATAATACAGGAAAAGGTGCTGCTATTGGTGTTGGAGCCGGTGCTCTGTTGGGAGCCGGAATTGGTAAACTAGCTGGAAATACCGGAGTTGGTGCGGCTGTAGGTGCTGCCGTTGGTGGTGCAACAGGTGCAGTCATTGGTAAATACATGGATAAGCAGGCTAAGGAATTGGAAGCTGAAATGGAAGCAGCAAAAGTCGAGCGTGTTGCTGAAGGTATTAAAGTTACATTTGATTCTGGATTGTTATTTTCAGTAAACTCCAGCGATTTAAGTGCAAAATCGAAAGAAGAGTTGAAAAAATTCTCTAATGTCCTGATCAAATATCCGGATACAAATCTGAATATCAACGGACACACTGATGATACCGGAAGTGATGAATTTAACCAGAAACTTTCTGAAAAACGTGCGGCAAGTGTTTCTCAGTATTTGATTAGTCAAAATGTTGCTGCAACACGTTTTACGGTAACTGGTTTTGGTGAAACTCAACCAATGGTTGAAAATAACTCAGCTGCAAACCGTGCATTGAACCGCCGTGTTGAAGTGATCGTTCTGGCCAATGAAGATTTAATTAAAGCTGCTGAAAGCGGCGAGTTGGATGTAAAATAATCTGATTAGGACTTTAATTCAATAAAACAGAAAACCGCTGATCAGCGGTTTTCTGTTTTAGAATGGGTTGCTTAAAATTTAAACATCTCGTTCCAAAGTAGTTCGTAGTGATCCATATACTGCTTTACGATGTCGGTATTGGTGGTAACAAGCAGATTTTCCTGATTGTGCTTCGAAGCAGTATAGGTCCAGTTAAAACTTCCGGTAAAAACAATCCGAGAATCGATTATTCCGAATTTATGGTGCATGTGGTACCGCGAATGGTCAACTTTTACTGGTATTCCGGCATTTTTTAACTCTCTGATTGCTGAACCATGATCGTAAATTTTATCATCGTCGGTAATGATTCTGACCTGGATTCCACGATCGTGACAATACATGATATCCTCGGCAAGCCGGTCATCGGTAATGGTAAAAACACAGATTTCGAGTGTTTTTCGGGCTTGTTTCAAAATGTCGGAGATCGATTCCAGGATATCGGTTCCCGGGCTAAAATACACCTTGTGCATGCTGAATTTGCACTCTCCAATCAGATCGAAACAGTTCTGTAACCAGAAAATTGCCTGTTGCCCGTTATTGGCCTGTTCAAGTTTCCTGGCCTCATTAAACAGCCGGTAACGTAAATCACCAATTTCCTCACGACTCAATTCGTTAATCAGGTCAGCAATTTCCTGTTTGGTTCCGTTCGTGAATTTTTGCCCGAAATTAGCCGATAGATATTGTACAATTTTATCCATAAAAAAAATCGAGATTCAAGTTTTATTTTCTATTTAGTTCAGGTTCGGTATAACTTTGTCAATAACCGCTTTCTATTGTTTCCTGAAAGAATAAACTACCCAGTTATTTTTCTCCTGAAAACCAGTTTCAATTAAACCCAACGATTCAGCTTTTGCTTTTATATCGGGCATATCCTGTTCATAAAATCCGCTCAGGTAAATTTTTCCTCCTGGCTGAAGTACTTTGTCGTATGCCGGCAAGTCGTTTATGATGATGTTTTTATGGATGTTGGCAAAAATAATATCATACGACTCATTTCCAAGCAGACTGGCATCGCCCAGTTTAGCTTCCATGTTTGAAATGTTATTCAGGCGGGCATTCTCCAGGGTACTTTCAAACGACCAGGTATCGATGTCGATGGCCATGATGCTTTTTGCTCCTTTAAGCGAAGCCAGCATTCCCAGGATTCCGGTGCCGCATCCCATGTCGAGAACTGTTTTTCCGGTCAGGTCCATATCCAGAATCTGTTCGGCAACCAGCGAGGTCGTTTCGTGGTTTCCGGTACCAAAGGCCATTTTTGGTTCAATCACCAGTTCGAATTCTGCCGGTTCATAATCGGTATGAAATGGCGCACGGACCAAACACCGGTTGCCAATCAGCAAAGGTTTGAAGTAATTTTTTTCCCAGACTTCATTCCAGTTTTGATCAGGAATTATCTCATTATCCACATCTACAGAAAAAGGAAGACCTGAGCTTAGTTCTTCAATTTCCGCCAGGTTTACTGTTTCTCCCGGAATATACCCCAAAACGAAGTCTTCGTTTTCATCAAAACTTTCAAAAGGCAAATCGGCCAGCATGGCGATTAAGATCTCCCGGTTTTCTTCAGTATCCGGATTTAAAGCAAAACTGATTTGTGTATAGATCATGGATTACAAGTTAAAATATAATGTCAAAAGGTGAAAACAGCATTCAAATGTAGCATAAAAAAGGCCATCCGTTAAAGGATAGCCTTTGTAATATTTTCAAAGAATAAAGCTTTAAAATTTTATTCCCTGGATCTTTTTTCTTGAATTAGTATGCAGTGATTATTCCGAGGAAATCTTCAGCTTTCAGTGAAGCTCCACCAATCAAACCACCATCGATATCAGCCTGAGCGAATAATTCAGGAGCATTTTTAGCGTTACAGCTTCCACCATAAAGAATTGAAGTTTCTTCAGCGATTTCTTTTCCGAATTTATCAGCAATCAATCCACGGATATAGGCTAACATTTCCTGAGCTTGTTCAGTTGATGCAGTTACACCAGTTCCGATCGCCCAGATTGGTTCGTAAGCAATAGCCAGTTTCGAAAAATCTTCAGCGCTCAGGTTGAAAATAGTTTCGTCGAGCTGAGTTTTTACATATGCATTTTGCTTGTTTGCTTCGCGGATAGCCAAAGCTTCACCACAACAATAGATTGGGGTTAATCCGTTTGCCAAAGCCAATGCTACTTTTTTATTCAGGATTTCGCTGGTTTCACCGTAGTATTCGCGACGTTCAGAGTGTCCTAAAATTACATATTCAGCACCGGTAGATTTTACCATAGCAGCAGAAACTTCGCCTGTGTAAGCGCCTTTCGCTTCAGCAGCACAGTTCTGGGCGGCAACTCCAACAATTTTAGTGTCAACAGCAGCAACAACGCTGGTAATGTGTGTGAATGGAGTTCCAAGAACAACGACCACATTTTTGGCATCAGCTTTTGCAACCAGTTCGTTTACTGCTTTTGCAAGTTCAACACCTTCCTGAACAGTTGTGTTACATTTCCAGTTTCCGGCAACAATCTTTTTTCTCATTATCAATGGGTTTTAATAGTTTTTTTGAAAATTTTCTCAAAAATAGAAAAAGGCTTTTGAACAACCTAACGTGCCCTCGCAGCATTCATTTTTATTAACTTTAGTTTAATGAGCCTGAAGGCAAAAGAGTCCATGGAGAAATGAGCATGGAGAGCGGAAAAGATTAATTTTCTGTGTGAATTGGATTTATACCCAGGTTTCGTTGCCATCCCAGTTGTTTTTCGATGGAAGCAATGATCATTCCGGCAATGTCCTTGCCGCTTGCCTGCTCAATCCCTTCCAATCCGGGTGATGAATTAACTTCAAGAACCAGTGGCCCTTTATTCGAACGGATTATATCAACTCCGGCAATACTCAGTCCGAGAACCTTTGCCGCTTTTACGGCCAGCTTCTTTTCTTCCGGAGTAATTTTTATAACAGAAGCTGTGCCTCCCTGGTGCAGATTGGCCCTGAATTCACCTTTCGCCGCTTCACGCTGAATCGAGGCAACAACTTTGCCGTCGATCACAAAACAACGAATGTCTTTTCCGCCTGCTTCTTTAATGAATTCCTGAACCAAAATATTAGCTTTCAGACTTTTAAAGGCATTGATTACACTTTCGGCAGCCTTTGAGTTTTCAGCCAGTACAACACCTTTTCCCTGCGTACCTTCGAGAAGTTTGACGATCAGTGGCGCACCATTTACCATGTTAATGAGATCGTTCGTGTCGAGCGGCGAATTGGCAAAGCCGGTGATCGGAATTTGAATTCCATTCATCGAAAACAACTGCGAAGAAAACAGTTTGTCGCGCGATTTGCTGATGGCCTCCCACGAATTGGCACAAAATATACCCAATGATTCAAACTGCCTGATCAGCGCACAACTGTAAAAAGTCAGGTTTGGCCTGATCCGTGGAATAACCGCATCCAGATTGTTGATGCTGTTTCCGCCACGGTACCTCACTTCCGGATTGGTGGCATCGAGTTTAATATAGCATTGCTGAACGTTCATGAAAATCATTTCATGCCCACGTTCTTCACCGGCTTCCATCAGGCGTTGATTGCTGTAAAGGTCAGGATTGCTGGCTAATACGCCAATGCGAAGCCCACTCCGGATGTCCTTCATGTTTTCATAAAGAGCACTAATTTTATCGTCCGGATAATCGCCCAAAAGAAAGCTGTTTGCCGGATCGACCAAAACGCGGTTTTCCATGGCTTCGCGGCCAAGCAACATCCGGAATCCCATCGAATCGCGGTTAGCCAGTGTTAGTTCAATTTCCCACTGGTGGTTTCCCATCGACATTTGTGTTCGTATCACATAGCGTTTTTCTGAAATGCCGCTCGAACTTTTAACATTTCGGTGGTCAACAACTTTTGCTTCGCAGCGGAGGGTAATACGCCGGGTATCCTGAACGGGATGAACTTCGAAACTGACCCATTTTTCGCCTTTTCGGTTAAATTTCTGGATATTGCTTGCGTGGATTGCTGATGTCCGTGCACCTGAATCAACACGTGCCTTGATGGCCGGAATGTTTAATTCCGCAAATGCGCACCATTCTTCACCACCTATAATTATGTGATTCCCTATTTCCATACTCCTGAAAATACGTTTAGTTTGAACTATTTTGAATATCCTTATCTGTTCTTAATTGCTAAATCGTCATTTGATGTTATCTATTGCCATTGATATATACACCAATTGACTGGAAATTACAAAGGAATGACACCTTTCTGAAAGTTCCTTTCGAATCCGGAAATTCTCTAAATTATTTTGCCGGTAAATAAGGGAATTAATACGATCGGAATGTTGCAGTTTGATTAATTATTTATTTCACGGTAAGTTTCAAAGTAAAAAGGAATAATTTAGAATTTTTTGACCAGTTCGTTGGTTATGCCATACACGACCGGACAAACTTCACAATTTTTATGTGTCAGGTTTAGAATCTGATACATGCGTTTGCGGTCGGTGTGCGGATATTCGCGGCAGGCTTTGGGCCGGTCTTCGTAAACCATGCAATAATTGTCGGGCATCAGAAAAGGGCAGGGGGTTTGCTGAAAAACGTAGTCTATGTCTTCGTCGATGTATAAATACTGAGCCACAAAATCAACCGTTTTCATCTTCAGGCGTTTGGCCAGTCGTTCCAGATCTTTTTCTGTAATTACAGGACTAATCGAAGAGCAGCAGTTGGCACAGGTCAGACAATCAAACTGATCGAATGCTTCCTCGTGTAATTCATGAACCACATCATCCAGATTTTTAGGCTTTTTGGCCTTTAGTTTTTTGAAAAGTGCGGTGAATTCCTGCTTGTGGTTGTTGGTGAATTCTTTCAGTTTTTCAGGACGGTTATACGGGATGAATTCCATGTTCAGAATTGTTTTCTCAAAAATTAGTCATTCGGTTTTGCCGCGCAAATTTAGGAAGTTATGGTTCGGATTGACGGATTTGTTCTGAAAAAACATTTGCTTTTCCATGTTTCGAATCCAATTTGCTGCCCGTTGGGTTCAGTCAGCTTTTCAACCGTAGGGAAATCTTCGATGTTAATTTGATCTGGCAGTATGATTAAAATCAATGGGGATGAGCAGTTTAAAACTGATGTTCCGTCCCTGATTGTAGATTCCTGTTCGACCGGTTGCACGATTTATGGCAGTGTATTTCAAGCGGCTCAGGTGACTTTGATAGGCTACATCGGTCAGGTTATTTGCCGAAACATAGAATGAAAAAATAGTTTTTTTGTGATATACAAAATCAGCGCCTGCACCCATATTCAGCAAAGTATAACCCGGAGTACTGGTTTCTGTTCCGTAAGCTGCGTAAAAATGATTTTGCTCCCAGGTTTTTTCGATTCCTGCCTTGAAATAAACATTCGATAAAAAACCTCCTGCCTGATCAAATTCTGTTTTGATCTCCGAATTCCAGTGTGGTGCAGGAATAAAAGGCAAATAATGCGACGATTCGGGCTGATTTTGCAGTGTTCCGTTTACCATTGAAAACGTGTTTTCGAAGTGCAGCCAATCCAGCGGATGAGGATGAATATCCAACTGAAATTCTCCGCCATACAAATGAGCATTTCCCTGGGTAAATTCAAATACATCGATATTCTGATCCGGATTTATGCCTTCAGAAACAGAATTAACCTGATGACTGAAAATGTAATGATCGACCAGGTTCGAAAATATATTCAGTTCGGTTGATACGTGTGTTGTATTCAATCCGATGGAATAGTCAAACTGCAGGCTGGTTTCGGGTTTCAGGTTTTGATTCCCGATTTCGTAACGCTGTGTCCCTTCATGAATTCCATTTGAACCCAATTCTGCAATGTTTGGTGCCCGGTATCCCTGCGAAATATTCACCTTGGTATAAACCAGTTGGCTGATTTGATACGAAGCCCCAATACTTCCTGATAACCCATCAAAAGTTTGATTGAATGCACTGAATCGCATTTGGGCATCCGGATCAGCCGGATCAACATGTTCACCAGCCTGATTCTGGTAAAGTTCATCGCTCTTTTCCGAACGTCTGTCATATCTGAATCCGCCTGAAATGGTAAAATCTCCGATATTCCGGTTTGCTACTGCGAACAAACCGTAATCGAATAAACGGTATGCCGGAACCAGAAATTCGGTTCCTTTGTTTTCACTTTGTTGCCACATTCCGCTGATTCCGCCTGTGAATTTCCAGTTTTTCCATTCGGGCAAGGTGTATTTGATGTCGTAATTCGCCGTGTTCAGCAAAAAGTAAAGTCCGTAATCTGTGGGAGTTGTAAATTCTTTTCGCCGGTTTTGCTGAAATCCCAAGGTCAGTTCCAGGTTGCTTTGCCCCAGATAAACCGTACTGTTCCAAACTGCTTTGTAATGATTGATCTTTTGGAATGGCGCATCCGGATGATAGGAATTAAAATCGGTATCGTCTGCGATTTTCTGCATTTGGGTTCCGTCGTTCAGGATGGTTGTTTTCAGGAATTTTCCACTCAGGCTGTCGCGTTCGCCTTCAACAATGCCTGGTTCCATTGCATAGATGCTCAGGTGCAGGTGCGAAAATCCCCAGCTGCGGTTTAAGCCAAGCATTGTTCCAAATGCATTTTCCCTGAATCCGGAATTGTAAACCGGCCCGTCAAATTTATTCTGGTAGGCTTGCGCTATTTTGTTACTGTATCGGGTATTCCAGATGAAGCCGTGTTTGTTTCCTTCCAGATTGGCAGAATAACTGATTAATCCATTGTTTGTCTGGAAATTGCTGTTGAGGTTTCCTGTTACTGAACCTTCGGGCAAAGTTGGAGCCGAAATCAGGTTAATAACACCGGCCATTGCATCGGAGCCAAAAGCGAGACTGGCCGGACCTTTCAAAATTTCAACCCGGTATACACTGTTTTCATCGATCTCGATGCCGTGTTCGTCGCCCCATTGCTGTCCTTCCTGACGGATTCCATCGTTCACCACCACCACACGGTTGTATCCCATGCCGCGAATAACCGGCTTCGAAATGCCAACTCCGGTGCTAACCTGCGATATCCCCGGTACCTGCGAAAGGGCATCGATGATGTTTGTTGCCGAATTCTGAAGCAGCTGAGTTCGTGGAACAACTGCGATGGGAGAGGGAGTCCGGTTATTTTCCATTCCTCCCGACTGGCCGGTAACGATCACTTCACTGATTTCAGTAGCCGATTCTTCCAGCTCAAAATCCTGCGTGTCGGAAACAGCCAGATCAAGCTGTTTCGACTGCATTTTATAACCCAGAAAACTTACCTGAACCAGAAGTGATGCAGCCGGAAGGTTACCGATAAAATAAGTTCCGTCAACATTGGTTTGGGTACCTGTTTTGAGCCCTGGAAAATAAATATTTACCCCGGGAAGTGCTTCTCCGGAAGATTTATCGGTTATTTTTCCCTGAAGGTGAGCATTGGCTTGGAATATATTTGGATTCGCATAGGACGAAAACTGCATGAACAGGATCAATCCTGCCACTAATGATATTTGAAGTCGCATAAATAAAAATTTTCAATCGATTTTCAGCCAGGTAGAAATGACAGAGCCTGAATCTCAGGAATTACAGTTCATGGCTGTATTCGTATTGGAGTAAAAAATGTTTTTATTTTTCCTTTTCAGGATAAAATTAAAGATTGAAAATCAGGCGACTGGTGGGGCCCGGAGAGAAAAATAATGAATGATTTGAAGGGCTGCATTTTTTTGTTCCGGAGAGTTGTGAATTGGTAAACTTTTCAGGAATATAACTTGTGAAAACGCGCTGGCAGGAACAAAATAGAAAAATTCGAAATCACAGACTGCACAAATTTCTTCTGGTTGTTCAAAGGAAACAGTTCCGGAATGTTCGTGGTGAATCATTAAGTCGTGATGAACATGACCAATTTTGCTCACCAGCGGATAAACAAGCAGCAACAGGTGAATAATGACCAGACTGAAAATACTATTTCGATTTCTTTTGTGCACGTTTTTATTGAAATTTTACCATCAAACAAGATAATAATTGTTGATTAAAACAACGATTTCAGGAAAAGGTTAATGAATTTTTTAAATCCATATCGGTTATTCTGGTCGTCAGTTAAAAGTTATTTTATTTATCCTGAAGATTCATCTTGCATTCAGTACTAAAAAATAGGATTTGGAACTGGTTTTTGTTTCCTCTTTTTGATTTGTGCCAGAAATAATCCGGAAATTGTTACTCCTATTCCAATCATATTTTGCAGGCTTAGCCGGTCGCCAAGCATCAGGAAAGCGAGAATGGCCACAAAAACCGGAATCAGGTTGACAAAAATATTGGTTCGGTTGACCCCAAGATTTTTTACTGAATACGTGAATAACATAAAAGCGATGACTGTTGCAAATACCGCAAGCTTGACAATGGCAAAAAATGCTTTGGGGTGATAACCTGCCTGCATAACCTGGCCGGATTCAAAAGCGTACCAAAACGGTAAAAACATGAATAGGCCAAACAAATTCTGGTAGCTTAAAATAGTAAATGTGTTGTATCTGGAGGTCAGGTTTTTCAACAGAACAGTAAATCCAATTGTCGAGAGAACTGCAACAAATTCAAGTGCTATTCCAAGTGGGGAAGCAGCAAATTCAAATGAAGTATTAAAAACAACCAGACACACACCTAAAAAAGAAACGATTAATCCGGCAATGTTTGCTGCCGATAGTTTTTCCTTGAAAAAATACCAGGCTGCGAACGGTGTAATCAATGGTATTGTGGCAACAATTACTGCGGCAACGGTCGACGAAACATACATCAGTCCATAACTTTCTCCCATGAAATACATGAAAGGTTCGAAAAAAGCCATCAGTACAAATGCTTTAAGGTCTTTTCGCTGAATTGACTGAAGCTTCCCGCTGAATTTTGCAATCGCAAATAAAATTATTGTTGCAAGGAGTAAGCGTAATGAAATTACGGTCATTGGCTGGTAGGCCAAATAGGCGATTTTAAACCAAACAAAGGAAAAACTCCAAAAGAACATGGCAAGCAAGGCTGCTCCAATATATTTAACCGAAATATTTTTCATTTACCCCTGAAAATTAGAGTGGCAAAAGTAGGGATAAAATTTTGGTAAGAAAATTGTTTTTTATATACCCTTCTTCGCCGAATAATTTCTGAAATTACTTCATTTTCAGTGGTTTATTGTGACGTGTTATACTTCCGTAGAAAACCGGTTTCAAGTTATAATTCGTACGGAGTGGCACGGGCTGGAATTTCGACGCCCATTTCAGCTAATTTGTATCGTTCGCAATTTCGCCATCCTTTGAAGCCCCGGTTGCAAAAAACGTTTTTCAGCAGAAACGGAGAAATCCGTTCAATAATCAAATCGCCCTGATAAACCGGACATTCTTTCGCAAACTGACATAAATTGCTGTAATTTTTTTTGTCATTCATTTCTATCTGTTTTTATAAAATACATTCATACTTTCAATTTGACCTGAAATATTGGTGTTATTCTTTAATAGTCCGGAATAGTGATATTTCTGGTTTATGAAGGTTTTGGTCATTCCCGGTGAATTGAGCCGGGCAATGGTATACAAGGTTTTGAAATTCATTCGCTCCATTTCCTCTTCCATTTTTATTAGCAGAAATGAGGCAAGTTTTTGCCCCCGGTATTCCGGCAGGACCGCAAAATCTGTCATTTCAGCATTCAGGTTTAAACGATCAGGCTCGGCCGAAGAAAGCCCAATCAGATTTCCTTTATCCCATATTCCGAAATAAATAACTGTTCCGTCTTTCATGGAACTTTGCAGATACGAAACTTCAGTAATCGGAAACGGATAGGTTTTGAAAACCTGCTGATAAATTTTGGCCATTTCCGGCGCATCCTGCAGCTCAGTTTTACGTATTTCAAAATTTGCCGGGAGCTCACTGGTATTCGCCGGATGCGGATCCAAAAGCAGTTTTGTTAAACCTGACAGTGATTCCGGAGAAATTTCTGATCTGGCAGCATCCAGGTATCTTGACATGAAGAATACGCCTTCGTCACCGTTGTAAAATTGTGGAATATAAGCTTCCTGAATATATCCTTCAAGCAATGCAAATGGTTGTGCCGTAGCCGGAACTTTGGCGAAAATCTTGCCGTACCCGTTTTTTATGGCCAGATCATTCAATTTTGGCAGCAAATCCGGATAATCCTTTTTGTCGAACTTCATCAGGTAAATCCGGTTGTTGAATTTTCCATGCTGAATCGTTGAATGACCTGTTTTTTCGATCTGATCCATGTTATAATTCCCTTCTGATGTGTCGTTCGTTATCTTCCGGAATCAATGAAATGGAGTCGTTTGAATCTGAAAGTAACTTTTCAATTCCGATTGCCTGAATTTCATCACTTTCGCTGATGTCCAGTTCCAGGTTACAATTCCTGCAATCGCGGTCGCAGAATTTGTTTTCGTAATTTTCAGGCTCCTGATACGAAGTGATAATTCCCTCGTAATTGCGCAAGATCACTTTATTGGTCGACCATGAAATAATATAATTGGGCATCACCGGAATTTTTCCGCCCCCGCCCGGTGCATCAATGACATAAGTTGGAACAGCCAGTCCACTGGTATGTCCAATCAGGCTTTCCATAATTTCAATTCCTTTTCCAACCGGAGTCCGGAAATGCGACAACCCTTCGGAAAGGTCACATTGATATAAATAATATGGCCGTACCCGGTTTCGGACCAATTTGTGCACAAGTTCTTTGATAATTCGTGGGCAATCGTTCACATTTGCCAGTAAAACAGTCTGATTTCCCAGCGGGAAACCACCGTTTGCGAGTTTTTGAAGTGCTTCTTTCGCCGATGCAGTCATCTCCCGCGGATGATTAAAATGTGTATTGATCCAAAGGGGATGGTATTTTTTCAGAATGGCAACCAATTCGTCGGTAATCCGGTAAGGAAGCACAACGGGCATTCTAGTTCCTATACGAACCATTTCGACATGTGGAATAGCGGTTATTTCACCTAAAAGCCAATCGATCTGATTGTCGGGAAGCATTAGCGGATCGCCACCTGACAACAGAACATCTCTGACCTGTGGATTATTTCGTATGTAATCGATCCCTTTTTTTAGCTGTTCGTTTGATGGAATAAAATCGACATCGCCGACTTTTCGTTTGCGTGTGCAGTGGCGGCAATACATGGCGCAGGTGTTGCTCACGTGAAACAATACGCGGTCGGGATAACGGTGAGTAATGCCATCCACCGGACTGTCACTTTCTTCCGAAAGCGGATCTTTAAGTTCATTATTTAAGACAGTTAACTCGTTGATGTTGGCAAAAGCCTGTCTGAATACCGGATCGTTCTGATAATTTTCTTTCGAAATCAATGAGGCATAATACGGCGTAACCGCGAGTGGGAATTTCTCAAGTGTTTGAGCCAGTTTGTCTTTTTCTTCTTCAGAAAATGAAATTCCGGTTATTGTCTCAAATTGTGGAATGGTTCGAATGGTATGCTTTAACTGCCATTTCCAGTCTTTCCAATTTGAGATTGTTGAGTTCTCATTAATCCGGTTAGCTAAATCCTGTTGGTCTTTATCAAAAATAATCATAGTCAGTAAATATAGTTTCTATAGGAACAAAATTACCGCTTTGATTGGGATTACCAAAACAAACAACGGAACCTGAAAAAATCGTGAAAGAAATATCGAAGCTATCGTACTGATTAGTTGATGACTGTGTAATTAAGATAAATAATTAAAAAATATATTTGGCACAACTATTCCAATCAGGCTTTTGGGCAGATAAATAGTACGTACTGAACGAATTTATTTCAGAGTTTTAATCGAGTAGTTCTTCGTTGGTGATCATTGGTGAAGCGTCCATTTCTTCGATATTCAGAAGCGAAACCAAAGTGTGAAGGCTTTGTTGTATTTGCTGAAGTTTATTGTCGGGTAATAATTGGAGTTTTTCCGAAAGTTTGTCGTGCAGCAATGCCGGAATTTGTTCCAGAAGACTTGCCCCTTTTGATGTCAGAGCGATATTAACCACACGTTTGTCGCCTTGTTTAGGAAGTCTCGCCAGAAATCCCTTGTTTTCCAGCCGGTCGATGATGCCGCTGGCCGTACTGGAATTTAAATTCAGAAACTTACGGATTTCTCCCTGCGTTGATTGATAATTCTTTGATGCATGGAGATGGCCTAAACATAAAATCTGAGGAATACTCACTCCGTATTCTTTTTGAACTTTTTTTGATTCGAGATTAATCGACCGGACAATTTTCCGGATGGTGATCAGAATTTCAGTAATGTCCATTGAGTTTGTTTCTACAGAACAAAAATAGAAGTTTTTCCGAATTGATTGAATTTTAAAATCCCGGGAATTATTAAAACGATCAGTTACTTTATATTCAAACAAAATCAGGGCCCTGCACCATGCAAAACCCTGAAAACCAAAAAATAAACGGGATGATTTATCAGAACCGGCCAAATTTCAGGATAATTCCGATGTTGGTACCTTCCAGAACATCAGGATTAAAACCGGCAAGTTCGATGTCGGAAGTAAAGCGGTAGCCAACAGATCCGGCCAGGCGCATGTGGCGGGTCATGTTAAATTCGATTTCGACTGCAGGTTCGAAAACCAGGTAAACATCGTTTTGTGAATGATCTGCAAGCCAGTTGTCCCAAACCATTTGGTTGTCGATGTTCGAAATTCCGCCAATACCCAGCAAAACCGGAACTGAAATATGAACCGGCAACCGCGGGGCAAGTATTGGTTCGAGGTAAATACCGCCATAACCACCTGCCAGATTGTTCAGGTTGTCGTTGTTTAGCCAATGGTGATGGTTCATATCGTTGATAAAACCACAGCCTCCCAATCCGATGGCAAAAGAATGGTCGATGATCCACGAACCGCGGGCACCCATCAGGAAAGCATCTTTCCCATCGATTTGCGAATAACTGAATGAAAGTGCACCGTATCCGCCGTTTTTGCGGCTTTTTGAGAAGATGGTCGAGATCTGGTTGTCGTCGTTGTATTCCTGGGCTGAGGCCATCAAAAAACCTATGCCTAAAAAAATAAGAAGGGTTAACTTTTTCATTTTTAATTGTTTAATTGTTTTGTTTTCAATGTTTTTTGGACGTGTTGAATGCCTGCACTCCAATGAGGATTACCCGAATTGACTGCAGTAAAAATTTGTTTTTGCCTGAAATTAAAAGGTATATTTTACAGTAAATGCAAAATCGAATGGCTGAATCTGGAAAAAATCCTTTCCGAAGAGATTAAAATAAGGTTTGACTTCGAACCCAACGACCAGCGGAATTTGAGGAATCGTATATTCAAGCGCTGCCAGTCCATCCAATCCGGCAATTGGTCCCGAGCGCCGTTCTCTGGTGTAGGCATACGGATCGAATTCATCGTAGTAATAATACCGGTTCCAGGACTCGAAGCCAACATGGGCGCCAAAACCATAAATGAAATTTAAATCTTCGCCAATATCGAAAGCATCCGGCACATGGAATTCCTTCAGGCCGGTCAGTTGAATTCCCTGTTTCCGGGTTGATAAAAGTACTTTGTATGAACTGAGATCGCCCGAAAATACCCGGTATTCGAATCCTGAAGTCAGTCCGCCGCGGATACCGATCGCTTTATTAGGTGACTGTGAAAATCCTAAAACTGGCAACAGGATCAGGAAAAGGATATAATAGAATTGTTTCATAACTGTTTGGTTGTGCGTTTATAAATGGATTGCCTGTATCTGAAATGTTGAAATTTGTTCAGGAATGGTTAGTTCTTATCGACCACTTCGCCGGAACCCGAAATGCTGGTGTGGATAACCGGATGGCCCACGTAAAAAACGCGACCGCTTCCTGAAATATTGGCGTCAATCGTTTCAAAAACGTTCACATACATGTCGCCCGATCCGGAAATTACCGCTTTGCAATGATCCTGAACCAGGTTAAAAGACTTTATCTTTCCTGAACCGCTGATGACAAATTCGGTTTCCACTGCATCGCCTTCCAGGTAAATAATTCCTGATCCTGAAATGTTTGCCTTGATCTTGTCGGCATAAACATCGGTGTCAATATCGCCCGATCCTGAAATGTTTATACTGAATGTGTTGGCATCGAAACTTCCGGTTTTAATCAATCCAGACCCGCTTAAACTCAGTCCGGTTAAACCGGGAGTGGTAATATTCACTTCGATCGGAATGTTTTGACGAAGCGAATGAACTCCTCTGGTCCTGATTTTCAGGCTGTGACCATTGACATCGGTTTCGATGTAAGGCAGCAGATTTGATTCTGCGGTAACTTCAACTGAATATTCGCTGCCCGGGATTACATTCACCAGGAAATCGCCGCTTGAGGAGATGTCGTCAAATCCTTCAGCACTGCGGATTTCGGTTTTAGGAATTCCGTTTCCATCGATAAAAAGTTCTTCGAAACACGAACTGGTTCCGAAAAGAAGAGCTAAAAAAGCTAAAAATAAGGTCGTTTTAATTGTTTTCATGGCTTTGAGATCTGTTTGTTTCTGATTGAATTGTTTTCCTGTTTTTTTTGTTTTCTTGTTCTATTGACAGACTTTTTTTTAGGTGGTTGCAGAGTATCTGAAAAAAAAGATTTTTTTTACGTAATAAATTGTTTTCTGGTACTTTCAGGCATACAAAATGTAAGATCATAAGTTTTCAATCCCTCAATCCCTCAATCCTTCAATCCCTCAGTCCTTCAATCCCTCAGTCCTTCAATCCCTCAGTCCTTCAATCCCTCAATCCCTCAGTCCTTCAATCCCTCAGTCCTTCGGTCAATCCGTCCTTCAATCAATAGGCCAGGACATTTGTTTCGCCTCCAACCGCATTGATAATCAGCTGGTCTTCCTTCATTTTTTTGCCAAAATATCCGGAATGCCTCACTTTATTTTCTTTTGAGTCGAGTACTTCCTTGTCTTCAACTTTGATCTCGCGACCCAGATCCAGATCGGTTTTTGTTTCGGTTATCTGGAAATTGAATTTGGCTTCAGGATTGAAATACAGGTTTAAGTCGGTTGATTTTGCATCGATGTAAATGGTACTGAATGTTGGTGATACTTTTTCAAAATCGAGACTTCCGTAGCTGAGCCGCATGGTGGCGCGGTTTTTTAATTCCGAAACGGTAAAATGGCTGAAATTGCCCGAGGCATCAATTTTTTCGGCCATCCTGATCCGGTATTTATCGCGGCGTGAATCGATGTTTAACTCTTCCGAATTCAAAATTTCCAGGGTCGAAGATTTGCTGTCAAGCCTCATTGTGCCCGAATTTCTAATCTGTATGTCGCTGTAATTGCAGGATATTCTGGCATTTGGAATGTTGTTGATGGTAGCATCGGCAAAGCTGAGGTTGAGTACTGATTTTTTAGCCAGGTCGCCGCATTTAAGTTTTCCGTTGCTTAGAATCAGTTCAGTTTCACCCAGGTAATCGCCCATGATGATGTCGCCAAATTTGTTTTCAAGCCGGAGTTCCCGGTTTTCGGGCAGCCAAACCATCAGGTCAATCCGGATGCTTCCGTTGGTTTGCAGAATGGTTTCCTTAAATTTCACCAATTCACTTTCAATCTGGCTGCGGTTTTTGTCTACCTGGGTTTTTACGATCAGGTAATGCTGGCTGTTCGTGATGTCGAAATCCAGGTTGTCCAGAGTTTTGGCCAGCTTGTCGGGTTTCTTTTCGTTTATTTCCATTTTAAACCGAATCACGACCGAATCTTTTTTCCAGGTATTCAGTTCAATTTTACCGTATTTGTTGGTAATGTCGATCCGTGTTTCGGCCTGAATTTTGAATCGTTTGACAAATTCGCGTGTTTCGGTAAATTGTGCATACCCCGAAAAACCGATCAGTACCGCAAGTCCGGTAAGGCAAAGCTGAAGAAAGCGTATTTTATAATATTTTCTCATAACCATCAGGTTAACAGTTTATTTGTTCCAGAACATCGTCAACCAGTTTCAGACGGAAACGGTTGTTTTCGATCATCGCTTCAATGACTTCTTTGTTTGATATGTTTTCTTTCAAATCATTTTTCAGGGAATGGTACATCATTTCAAGTTCGTTTAAATCGCCCTCAATTTCAAGTTTTATTTCAGGATGAACGTTGTAGCACTTTTGTATTTCGGCCAGTTTGCCCGAAACTTCCTGCGCATAGTAAGCTTCAGCCTCGATCAGTTCCTGAATTTCAGGATCGATCTGAATGTTTTTCGACATGGGGTGCTGGTCGGTAATACCAATCTGGTAAACCAAAGCCGAACCAAGCATCACCACTGCAATGATCGCAGCCACCTTCATCCAGCCAAACCGTCGAATCTGTTTCTTCGGTTTTTCATCGAGTTTCGTGCTTATGGCATCCCACAGTTTGTCCGAAGGTTCCATCCGGTCGAATTCGTGCCGGTTTTCGTTCACAAACGATTCCAATCTGTCGCGTTTCATATCTCTTTTGTTTTAGCCTGTTTCATAATTTCGTAAACTTTTCTTTTTGCCCGCATGTACTGAGTTTTGGATGTCGATTCGGTTATTTTCAGAATTTGGGCAATTTCGCCATGGTCATATCCTTCGAGCAAATAGAGCGAGAAAACAATTCGTCCTCCCTCCGGAAGCTGGTTCATTGCTTCGAGTATATTTTCAGTTGTGTAGATAGCTTCTTCCGGTTCATCTTCATGTGTATCAAACCGGTTCATTTCATCGAAATATTTCAGATCCGGTTTGCGTTTGTTTAGCGCGTTGATGCAGGTATGAACCGTAATGGTTTTCAGCCAGGTTCCAAAACCCGATTCATTCCTGAACGTTTCCAGCTTCTGGAAAGCCTGTACGAATGCTTCCTGAAGCATATCTTCAGCATCCTCCCGGTTATTCATCATGCGGTAACACACGTTGAACATCGCCCGGGAATACAACTGATAGAGCTGATAGCGGGCTTTGTTGCTGCCCTTGATGCTCTCGGCTACCAAATCCTGATGTATGAATGCTGACTGATTCAAATTTGAATAGGTTTCTGAATGATTGACAAGTGTTTTATTCAAGAGTTGCAATCCGGAAGTAATTTTTCCGGATTTTTATTTTCAGGAGCAGATTTATTCCTGAAAATGATGACTTAGACCCCCAAAGATAAAGGCTATTCTGCTAATTTCCTGCTTTCCCTGATGAATCAAAATGAAAATCCTCCGGAGGATTAATAAATTAGTTCTGTTTTATAAAATCGAATCCGAACCCAAAGACCAGATGAAGGGCCATATGATAAACATCAGCATGACCTTCAGCAATCCGGATTTTTGAATATCCCAGGGTGGTTTTGGCTTCGGTATTTAAATAAAAACGGTTGTTTATCCTGAAATGCCTGCCAATTCCGAGGTTTGCAACAGGCCCGGTCAGGTAATATCCCAGATCAAAATCATCACCGGTATCTCCAAATTCTTTTCCACGGATTTTCGATTCAGGATGGGCCAGAACCATTCCTGCACCTGCCCGGTAATGATATTTATTTTTGTCGAATCCTCTGTTCAGGAAAAGCATGTTATAACCATGTGAAATGTTGAATTTTTGTACTTCAGGAGTGATATTGTCCAGATATAATTTGTGGTGAATGATTTCGAATTCAAACGATTTATTGTTTTGCCAGCGGCTGAAACGCATGTCCCAGTACACAGGCAAGGTAAAAGGATCTGTCGAGTACCGGGCTGTCAGTTTCAGAGCCGGAAAGTTTTCCTGATGGATGGATAAGGGCACAGGCAAATTGTACACTCCGCCACCATGCAATTCGACCGACCAGTGCGATTGTGCAGCTATTTCGTTTACAGAAAGGAATAAAAAGGGAATAATGAAAAGTTGAAGTTTCATTATTCCCTCAAAGTATTTGTTATGCATAAGTAATTTGAATGAAATAAGATTGTATTTCTATTTATTCAAATGTCTTGACTCACCCCGTCGTCCCGACTCGGGACTCTGCCCCTCTCTACGAGTAGAGAGGGGCAGAGTCCGCTAGCGGACTTGGGGTGAGTAAGAAAATACACGACAATAAATTGTTCTTATCACATAGTTAATTAACTTATTTAATTTCAAATTCCGGAGACCACAATTCCGTCGAACACCATACTTGGGAGACGGGCTGAACTGTAAATCCACGGATCATTTCCAACTTCAATCAATTTATTCCAGAATTTGAGGTGATTATCGGCAATGTTCATTTCAGCTATATTCTGAACGTAATGAGTTAATTACGTTTTGATTAAGTTAAGAGTTACGAAATCAATTGTTTAATGAGCGTCTGTTTTGATTTTAGTTCTGTTTTTTACAGGATATTTCCCTTTCTTTTTGTTTCCTAATTTTTCGAAAATCGTATACTTTCCTGATTCAGCTGTTATATAGCCGATTATATACTTAAATCAACATACGATGAAAAAAGATATCGATTT
>JBASYJ010000059.1:0-1969 GCA_049277435.1 Prolixibacteraceae bacterium | reverse complement strand
GGTTCTATCGACCAGATCTTGATGCGTTTTACTCCGGTTTATTTGAAATCCAATGCCGGAGGATTGTCTACCATTCATTTGCGTGGCACTTCACCCAACCACACCTCGGTTAATTTTGGCGGGATCAACATCAATTCGCTAACGCTCGGACATTCCAGTATGTCTGAAGTCCCTGTATTTCTTTTCGATGAGATTGATTTGCAATACGGTAGTTCTTCGGCCATAAACGGTTCAGGTTCAATAGGTGGAGCTCTTCACCTTGGTTTAGCCAACAACTGGACGAATGGGATGAAATTAAAAACTACCCTGTCGGAAGGATCGTTTGGTGAACAATTGTATGGAGCCAAACTGTTTGCCGGAAATGGTCGTTTCGAGTCGGTTACACGCCTGTTTTATTTCAGCCTGAAAAATGATTTTCCCTTCAACAATCCTAAAACAGGCGATGTTGAACATCCGGGAACTATCCGCGACCGCCAACGTGGCGCTGCTATTGAAAATGAAGGCGTGATTCAGGAAATCAATTACCGTTTCAATGCGGAGGAAGCATTAAAATCGGCGCTATGGCTCGAACATGACTGGCATGAGATACAACTGACGATGAATGAGATTTGGACGTCAAAAGCTCCGGAAACGCTGGACAATAAGCACATCCGGTTTTGGTCGGAATATGAAAACAGAAAAAATCCTTTGAACATCAGGGGTGGATTGGGTTATGTGCATGATATGCAGGTGTACGACGGAGATAAAAAGCAAAAGATTGGGACCAATCGTTTAATCGCCGAAATTGAAGGAAGACAAGACATTAGTACCCGATTGGGTTATAAATCAGGTGTGAAATATCAGTATATTAAACCAGATGTTTATGCCTATTCGGCTGATGTGATTAAACAGGAACAGCAGGCAGACTTCTATTTTTCTTCGTTTTATACGGCCTGGAATCGTCTTAAACTGACTTTAAATCTGCGACAATTGTTTGTCACTAATTTTGAGGCTCCGTTCACCCCGTCGCTAGGTGCAGAATACAGGGTTTTCAGTACTGATTATTCCGTATTTAAGCTGAACGGAAATATATCACGTTCTTATCGGATTCCTACATTCAACGACCGCTACTGGGGCACGCAAGGCAATCCAAACTTGAAGCCTGAAGATGGCATGAACTATGAACTCGGACTAAATTACGCGCTGTGTAAAGAAAACATTCAGTCGGATGTAAAGTTGAATGTGTTTTACATGGATGTAAAAAACTGGATCGAATGGCGTTTGGGAGCGGTTGACTGGACTGCTCAAAATGTGATGGAAGTTGAAAGCAAAGGCATCGAGTTTCAATCGAATACCGATTGGTCGGTCAATAAACTGAAATTCAATTTCAGGATCAATTACAGTTTCAATCCGGTTGAAACCAAAAAGGATGAATCACCAACAGGGGTTACAGGCCGGCAGTTGCTTTACGTTCCAAAAAACATTGGCAATACCTACCTGAGGCTTAACTATTATTTGTGGAATGTTTTTGTCGATGGTGGATATACCGGAAAACGATTAGCCGATTACTCCGGATCCTATTATATGCCAAAAGGATATGAACTCGACTCCTATTTTTTAGCTAACTGCGGAATATCGAGAAAGTTCGCTTTGTTTAAACAGTCGGTTTTTCTGTCGTTCGCACTCAATAATATCCTCAACGCCGATTACCAAAACGAACGATTTTACGCCATGCCGGGCCGCAATTTCCGGATCGGCCTTTCCACAGATATTAATATTCACTAAAAATTAAGATTAATAGACATGAAAAAGTATTTCAAATTTTTATTGCTTTCCCTTTTTACCCTGGTTGTTTTTAATTCCTGTACAAAGGATAATCCTGAATTGTATCCAAGTACACTTGTTAAAGGAGCTTACATTGTAAATTATGGATCGTTTCAAAAAGGCGGTTCCAGCATTTCTAAATACGACTATGAAAAGGATGTAGTAA
>JBASYJ010000058.1:0-1554 GCA_049277435.1 Prolixibacteraceae bacterium | reverse complement strand
ACAAACGTTCGAGCGCCACCTCCTCGGCATGACACGGACCGGCAATCACACCAATCCGTTCGTATGGAATGTTGAAATACTGGTGAAGGTATTGTCCAACAATCAGGTTGTCTTCAGGAACAATTCCTTTAATTGCAGAAACAACGAACTTCTGACTCAAATCAACCTGTACATCAACCATTCCATCTTTTAGGAAGGCAGATGGGATCGCAAGAATGACAATTTCGACATCCTCAACAGCTTTATTGATATCAGTAAAAAAATTAATTCGGCTGGTATCAAACTCTACTCCCCGTAAATAATTTGGATTGTGCTTAAACCGGTTAAACTGGTCAATGTTTTCAGGATTCCTGAAATACCAGTTTAGACTGTCGACATTGTGTAACAGAATCTTAGCCAAAGCTGTAGCCCAACTTCCACTTCCGATTATTGCTATTTTTGAGTCTGAAAACATTTTTACCATTCTGAGTTATGACAACCATTTATTAACATCGTCCATCGAAGGGTTGCCTAAACCCAGCTTATTTTTTTTGTTATAGCCACAAATGTCGTTAAAAAACTTTCCGGCTTTAACATCTTTTAAATCTTTAACTTTTTTTAACCCTATTTTCCGGATTACATCTACCCACTCTGCCGGAATTCCCAATTCCATAAATTTTTCGTCCGAATCGGCAGTGTCCAAAGCCTTTTCAGGTTTCATCTGCGGAAAGAAAAGGACATCCTGAATCGACAAATTATTGGTCATAAACATGGTCAGACGATCGATTCCAATTCCCATTCCTGAAGTTGGCGGCATGCCGTATTCCAGTGCACGAAGGAAATCCTGATCAATAAACATCGCCTCATCATCGCCTTTTTCAGATAGTTTCATCTGATCTTCAAAGCGTTCGCGCTGTTCAATCGGATCGTTTAGTTCGGAATAAGCATTGGCCAGTTCTTTTCCGTTTACCATCAGCTCAAAACGTTCGGTAAGTCCGGGAACTGAACGGTGTTTTTTGGTAAGCGGCGACATTTCAACCGGGTAGTCAATAATGAAAGTTGGCTGAATATAATTGTGTTCGCATTTTTCTCCGAAAATCTCATCGATCAGTTTACCTTTTCCCATGGTTGGATCGGTTTCGATACCAAGTTGTTTGCAGATATCCCGCAATTCATCTTCGGTCTTTCCGGCAATATCAAAACCGGTATGTTCCTTAATGGCATCGTACATGGTCACCCGTTTGAATGGCCGCTTGAATTCAATTTCCTTGTCTCCAAGCTGCACTTTGGTTTGTCCGTGCAAAGCCAGAGCCACACGTTCAATCATTTCTTCGGTGAAATTCATCATCCATTTGTAGTCTTTATAGGCTACATAAATTTCCATCACGGTAAACTCCGGATTGTGAGTCCGGTCCATTCCTTCATTTCTGAAGTCTTTGGCGAATTCGTAAACTCCGTCGAAACCGCCAACAATCAGGCGTTTCAGGTAAAGTTCGTTGGCAATACGTAAATAAAGCGGAATGTTCAGCGCATTGTGATGCGTGATGAACGGGCGGGCAGTTGCACCGCCGGGTA
>JBASYJ010000057.1:0-1554 GCA_049277435.1 Prolixibacteraceae bacterium | reverse complement strand
ACAAACGTTCGAGCGCCACCTCCTCGGCATGACACGGACCGGCAATCACACCAATCCGTTCGTATGGAATGTTGAAATACTGGTGAAGGTATTGTCCAACAATCAGGTTGTCTTCAGGAACAATTCCCTTAATTGCAGAAACAACGAACTTCTGACTCAAATCAACCTGTACATCAACCATTCCGTCTTTCAGGAATGCCGATGGAATGGCCAGTATAACAATATCAGCATCTTCGACCGCCTGATTGATATCGGTAAAGAAATTGATGCGGCTGGTATCAAACTCTACTCCCCGTAAATAATTCGGATTGTGCTTAAACCGGTTAAATTGATCGATATTTTCGGGATTCCTGAAATACCAGTTTATGCTGTCAACATTGTGCAACAGGATCTTTGCCAATGCTGTAGCCCAACTTCCACTTCCGATTATTGCTATTTTTGAGTCTGAAAACATTTTTACCATTCTGGATTATGACAACCATTTATTAACATCGTCCATCGATGGGTTGCCTAAACCCAACTTATTTTTTTTGTTATAGCCACAAATGTCGTTAAAAAACTTTCCGGCTTTAACATCTTTTAAATCTTTAACTTTTTTTAACCCTATTTTCCGGATTACCTCAACCCATTCGGCCGGAATCCCCAATTCCATAAACTTTTCGTCCGAATCGGCAGTGTCCATAGCCTTTTCTGGTTTCATCTGCGGAAAGAAAAGGACATCCTGAATCGATAAATTATTGGTCATGAACATGGTCAGACGATCGATTCCAATTCCCATTCCTGAAGTTGGCGGCATGCCGTATTCCAGTGCACGTAAAAAGTCCTGATCAATAAACATCGCTTCATCATCGCCTTTTTCGGATAATTTCATCTGATCTTCAAATCGTTCGCGCTGTTCTATCGGATCATTCAGTTCGGAATATGCATTAGCCAGTTCTTTGCCGTTTACCATCAATTCAAAACGTTCGGTAAGTCCGGGAACTGAACGGTGTTTTTTTGTCAGCGGGGACATTTCAACCGGGTAGTCAATAATGAAAGTTGGCTGAACATAATTATGCTCACATTTTTCTCCGAAAATCTCATCAATCAGTTTGCCTTTTCCCATGGTCGGATCGGTTTCGATGCCAAGCTGTTTGCAGATATCCCGCAATTCATCTTCCGTTTTTCCGGCGATATCAAAACCGGTATGTTCCTTGATGGCATCATACATGGTCACCCGTTTGAATGGCCGTTTGAAATCGATTTCTTCTTTCCCGAGCTGTACTTTTGTTTGTCCGTGTAAGGCCAGGGCCACACGTTCAATCATTTCTTCGGTGAAATTCATCATCCATTTGTAGTCTTTATAGGCTACATAGATTTCCATTACGGTAAACTCCGGATTGTGAGTCCGGTCCATTCCTTCGTTCCTGAAGTCTTTGGCGAATTCATAAACTCCGTCGAAACCGCCAACAATCAGGCGTTTCAGGTAAAGTTCGTTGGCAATACGTAAATAAAGCGGAATGTTCAGCGCATTGTGATGCGTGATGAACGGGCGGGCAGTTGCACCGCCGGGTA
>JBASYJ010000056.1:0-4041 GCA_049277435.1 Prolixibacteraceae bacterium | reverse complement strand
CAATGATTGATGCTGATTTTAACATCCAATTTTCATCTCTGACCACCTTGATTGATTCGCTTGAATTCGATCATCTGGATTTGGTCCTTCGAAATTTGCGTTTTAAAAACTCCGATCTGCTCTATTTTAATCCTGATTTAATTGCACAGCCTTTCTTCAAGAACAAATCGAACAGTACAAGCGCTTCAGGAAAAGTAAATGGTTCTTTGAATAATCTGAGCGCTAAGAATCTGTATATAAAAACGGGTGCGAATACGATCGTAAAAACTGATTTTACCATTAAAGGTTTGCCTGAATATGAAACTGCGTTTTATGATTTTCCCAATCTGAGCATCAATACCTGCAAGAAAGACATGATAATGATGGCCGACACATTAATTCCTGAAAGCATAGAACTACCTGAAAATATAAACCTGCTTGCCGCTTTTAAGGGAAAGATTAAATCTTTCGAGGCAAATGCAGACATGAAAAGCAGCTTTGGAGACGCCAATCTGATTGCCTCGGTGGATCAGGCTGAAAATTTCAGCAGCAAAGTGAAATTTACCAGTTTCAATTTGGGTAGTTTGCTGAAAGACACAACGATGTATGGGCTGGTAACCTTAACTGCTGAGGCAAACGGACAAGGATTGGACATCAAAACGATGCAGGCAAAAATCAAGGCTGATGTGACAGAGATGTATGTTAATAAATACAACTATCACAATCTGAAGATGGATGGTACATTGTCAGGCATGAAGTTCGAGGGAAAGATAAACCTGGATGATGAAAACGCAGTATTCGATTTTGACGGATTGGTGAACTTGAATCCCAATCAGGAACGCTTTAAATTTAAGCTGAATGTGCTGGGAGCCGACCTTCAAAAACTAAAACTGACCCGTGAAAATGTGCAGATAAGTTTTGTTACAGCAGCCGATTTAAAAGGTGGATCAGTTAATCAGATGAATGGAACGGCTGGAATCACCAATATTATTGTGGCACGCAATGGGAAAAAATATGTGCTCGATTCTTTTTTAACCGCTTCGGTGAACGAGCCGAACAAAAGTGAAATAAATGTCAGCAGTGCACTGATCGATATCAACTATTCAGGAACTGTTTCGCCTGTTGCATTGCCTGCAATGCTGAATCAATTCATAAATAATTATTTTCCTGTATCAGATTCAAATCAGCAGGTAATGAAAAGTGATTCGTCGAAATTTAATTTTGAGATTCAATTTCACAATCATCCCATACTTTCGAAAGTACTTTTTCCTCAACTCAAAGAATTCGAGCCGGGGATCATTCAGGGTAGTTTTGACAGTAAGAAAAACGACCTGAAGCTGAATGCCTCCATCCGGAAAATTGTTTACGGATCGACAGTCATCAAAGACTTCGCGGTAGCAGTGAATTCGGATAATAAGGCTTTGAATTACCAGATTTCAAGCAACTCTGTTTCAAACTCACAATTCAGTGTAGATAATTTCTTGCTCGCGGGTAAACTGGCTGACAACCAAATTACCGCTGACATTTCCTCAACAGATGGCAAGAATAAAAAGCTACTGATCCGTTCTCTGATCACAAAGGATAAACAAAATTACAAGCTGGTGCTCGATCCGAAAGAATTCTACCTGATGGATGAAAAGTGGAATATTGCCGCTGATAATTTCATTGAATTCGGGAAACCGGGATTTAAGATCCATCATTTTTTCATGAATGATACAGAAAGTCAGCTCAATATTGCTTCAATAAATGACAAGTTCAATGATGATCTCAACATTGAAATTAAAAATTTTGATATCGATGATATTTCAGGAATTTTTGCAAAAGATTCCAGTTTAGTAAAAGGAATTGTTGATGGAAATGTGTTGCTTGAACGGGTTAACAATTCATATGGAGTAGTTGCAAATGCAAAGATCAGCAACCTGTTTGTACGCGAAATTCCCATCGGAAATTTAACCCTGAAAGCAGAAAACGCTTCATCGGAGAAATTCGCTATTGATTTGAATTTATCAGGCAACGATAATAATCTGACGGCAAATGGTTTCTTTGTCCCGAATGGAGGAGCAAATTCGGTCAGCATAAAAACAGTGATTCAATCACTTTCGATGAAAACCGTCGAAGCTTTTTCGATGGGCCAAATCAGTGAAGCCGCCGGAACGCTGACAGGTAACTTTTTAATTGAAGGAACGACCGGTGCACCTGACATTTCAGGAGAACTGGTTTTTAACAATGCATTCCTGAAACCTGCCTTCCTGAATAACCGTTTGGAATTAAAGCACGAAAAAATTGAGTTGAAAAAAGACGGTGTCCATTTCAAATCTTTCACCATGCTCGATGGCAAACAGCATTCCGCAATTATTGATGGTTCGGTTCAGATGAAACAATTCTCGGATTTTATTTTTGCCTTACAGGTTACTACGAAAGACTTTTTATTATTCGACACTACAGGCAAAAACAATAAGGAATTCTTTGGGCGAATGATCGTTGACAGCAAAATTAACGTGAGTGGACCGATGAATCTTCCGGTAGTGAACGCCAGGGTAACCATGAAAAAGGGTTCGAACTTTACATTTTCAGTTCCTGAAGACAAACTAACCACCGATAAGGGAGAAGATGTGGTTGAATTTGAAGACTCGTTAAAATTTAACCCGATTCTATCCAGAGGCGATAAAATTGGACGACAAACAACCGGCCTTACCGGGTTTGATCTTTCCTCCATTATTGAAATTGACAAGGATGCGACGCTCCGTTTATTAATGGATCCGGCTTCGACTGATTCACTGGTTGTCAGAGGCGAAGCTGCACTGAGTTTTACCATGGACCAAAGTGGCAAAATGAGTCTTACCGGCGCCTATAATTTAAGTGACGGCAGTTACCTCGTGTCTTTGGAATCAGTAATCAAGAAGAAATTTGAAATTAATTCCGGAAGTACAATTATCTGGAATGGTGATCCATTCGATGCTGAAATTTCGATCGATGCTAAATATACTGTCCGGGCTTCACCGTATGACCTGGTGTTTGATCAGATAAAGGACTTAAGTGATGTCGACAAGGGCGGGTATAAACAACGATATCCGTTTTTAGTCTTGCTGAAACTGCGGGGCGCAATCTTACAGCCGGTAATTAGTTTTGAAATTCAATTAGCTCCGGAGGATAAAGGTATTTTAGGCGGAGCGGTGAATCAGAAACTGAACATGTTGAATGAAGATGAATCAGCCTTAAACAAGCAGGTTTTTGCTTTACTGGTATTAGGCAGGTTTGTTCAGGAAAATCCTTTTCAAACGGAGACGGCCAATGGAGCTTCAACGATCATCCGGTCGACAGTGGGCAAATTTTTATCGCAGCAATTAAATCAACTGAGCTCAAAAGTGGTCCCCGGAATGGAATTGAATTTTGATATTCAATCCTATAACGACTATCAGACCGGAGAGGCAAAAGGCAGAACACAAGTTGAAATTGGTGTCAAGAAGCAACTTTTTAATGAACGTTTGTCCGTTCAGCTCGGCGGTTCCGTTGATGTTGAAGGAGACAAGGCAAAACAAAATTCGGCAAGTAATATCACTGGTGATGTCACTGTTGAGTACAAACTGAACGAAGATGGAAGTTTCCGGATGAAAGGATTCAGGCATAATCAATACGAAGGAGCTATTGAAGGACAGCTGGTTGAAACCGGAGTCGGTCTTGTCTTTGTACGCGATTTCAACAGATGGAAGAGATTGTTCAAACCGTATAAAAGGAAAGAACGACCAGTGGAATTACCGGAAGAGGAAATTAATAAGTAGCCTTATCCTTTGCCGTTGCCTTTAGGCAACGGAATATGAACAACCAGAAGTCAGGGCTTTAGCCCAAAATACTGTGGCTAAAGCCATTGGAATTAATTCCAAATTTATCCGTCAGCTGAAGCAGACGGCAAAGAATAACCTCCGGCATGAGTTCTATTTCGTAATTAATGCTGAGTTAATACTATAAATCTGAGTTCTCTCAATTTGGTTTCTTGTTTATGAAACATGTAAGTAAAATATTTATCCTGCTCAGTTGCCTGCTTTTTGCAGCATGCAGCGGCAC
>JBASYJ010000055.1:0-1691 GCA_049277435.1 Prolixibacteraceae bacterium | reverse complement strand
CTTTCAGGTCAATTAATTTCGCCAGCTTCTCCAGTTCCTCAGCCCGCCGTTTATAGTTGTCGAGCTGATCATATTCAGTTTTTATTTTTGCGAATTCCTTTTCGTTGAGCTCGATCTGATCAGTCGCTTTTTTCAGATCTTCCGAATCTGTACGTAGCTTTTCCTCCAGTTGCAGAATTTTCTTTTTTGCCGAACCTGTAGCTTCAAAGAGGTTTTTGAAATGAATTACACCATATTCGTAATCCGCTATCTTCTTTTCAAGATCTGTAATTTCAGGAATTCTGTCGGATAAAACTTTAATTTTTACCAGGTTTTCGTCTCTTTTCCGAACCAACTCCTGCAGGTTTTTCAATTCAGCTTCCAGTTTCTGGTTCGTCTGAATCTGTCGGTTCAGTTCCTCAATTTCAGCTTTAAGCTGAGTTAGTTTTTCGGTTAGCAATTTTGCCTGTTCAGCATCGATCTCACCCAACTGTTTCAATTGTCCTTCAAGCATTTGCTTTTCCGCGTTGTTTTTCCCTTCGAGCGAAGTGACTTTGTTCAGGAGTTCATATTTCTTAAGATCGAACAAATCCATCATCATTTGCGACCGATCTTTATTTCCTAGCTGCAAAAACTCCTGAAATTGACCTTGAGGTATAATTATAGTCCGTTTAAAATTATCGTAATTTAATTTTATGACCTCCTTAAGTGATTCTGGTTCAATTGGAATCCAATTGCCCCCTAACTTCTGGTAGGCCGATCGCTCAAATGATTCTACTTTCTCAAATTTTTTCCCGTTTCGTTTCCCTTTCACAACAGCCCGAAAAGCAGTTTGTTCCTTTCCCGTTTCGAATTCAAAATCAATAAGCAGATCGTTTGACTTTAGGTTCATCATATTATATGCTCTGTTATCCCTGGAATTCATCCGATTAGTATCGTTATATAAAGCATAAGTTATGGCTTCGAGAATGGAGGATTTCCCACTTCCAACTGCTCCAAAAATTCCAAACAAACCGGCTGAAGTTAACTTCGTAAAATCGATGTTTTGTTTTTCTTGGTATGAGTATAATCCTTGAATAGTAAGTTTAATAGGAATCATTTTTCATCCTCCTCTGCTAATATTTCAGTAAAGAGCTTCATAATCTCATCATTGGGGTCCTGCCTTTTTCTAAATTTGAAATAATCGGAGAACAATTCTTCCATGCTATTCGTCAGATCAATACCTTTTTTACTTCCTGATGAAAAATCACCGGTATTTTTCACTTCCGGAATAATCGAAATTATCCCGCTGTGTGCGGCACTCAATTGTTTGCGTTCCTGTGCGGTAAGAAACGTATCAGTGACCATAGTCAGTTCGACCAGACAATCCGGATTTTCGTGTAACCAGATCAAAGCCTCTTCCATCCCTTCTGAACGTTTCCGGAGTAATTTTTTGCCTTTGGTCAGTTCAATTTCCTGAATAGTTGCTTCTTGTCCTGCTTCAACCCCGACCAGCAAAACATACTTTTTCTGGTTGGCTTCAGAGAAACTGTAGGATAGCGGACTTCCACTGTAACAGATCGGGCACGGAACCGAATCGACCCGATGCATCCGGTGCAAATGACCCATGGCCGTATACTGAACCTGTTTCGGGATATTTTCGGAATAAATGGCCTGTGCACCACCAACATGAAGTATCGGCTTCTCATCGGCAGGTTCCTCAGGCATTTCAC
>JBASYJ010000054.1:0-12370 GCA_049277435.1 Prolixibacteraceae bacterium | reverse complement strand
AATTATCTTTTTTCAATGGCAGGCTACGGCCTGCCATTGTTTAAGTTTTTAATGAAGAAGAATGGTTTTCCGGGTTAAGAGTTTGTAAAGAGTTTCGATGAGAAATTGGTTGTCAGTCATAGTATTTCTGGTTTGTGCGATAGGCTTTAATCAAAGCGTATCCGCTCAAAGTACGGAGTATGTTTACAAGGGAAACCTGAAAGCATTTTCCGTAAACGGGGCTGCTGGCAATACTTATGTCTGGAAATTAACTCATCCGGATAACTCTGTTGAAACACTGCCATCAACTACAAGTTCGAGCGGTGATATTACTTTTAATGCAACCGGCGACTATGTTTTGTGGGTGCAGGCCACCGATTTAAGTGGTTGTTTGTCGGAACCTATTCAGTTAACGATTACCTCGCTTCCCAACGATTACCGCTTTATTTTTAATGAATTAACCAGTACGGCCTGTATTCAGGCAAACAATGATTTTTTGGCCTCATTAAAATTTTATGATGCCAATACCGGTCAGCTCATGTCGGCCGATCATTTTCCCGTAACTGTTTCGTACCGCGTAAACGGAGCGAACCAGACCCCGCAAGTCATTACCAATGACGATAAATTTTTAAAGATTTATAGCAGTTCATTTGCTGTCAATCCAAATTCGGACAACCCGGTTGAAGTTACCATTACCGGAGCCACCGATTCCTATAATCTGAATGTCCTGGCCGAAACTGCTTCGGATCAACATATACATACCCACACCATTTTCCGCGATCTGATTACCCCGACAGTAAGCACGCTGATTACCAATGATCTTACTCCTGAAATTTCAGGAACAGCTTCGGTTGGTGCAAACGAATTATTAACAGTTACAGTTAACGGAACTTCGTATATTCCCGGCGACGGAAACCTGAACCTTTCAGGAACCAACTGGACACTGACACTTCCAAACACTGCAGCTTTGGCGGAAGGGGTTTATGAAGTTACCGCAATTGTATCGAACGTAAATTGTTTTCTGGGTGATGCAAGCGCCAATGAACTTACCATTGATACAACCAGTCCGGACCCGCCCCCGACTGTATCTGAACTCACTACCAGCGACACAACACCACTTCTCTCCGGAACTGCAACTGTCGTTTCGGGTGACATGTTTACGGTTACAGTGAATGGAAAAACCTATATTTCAGGAGATGGAAACCTGATTTTAACCGGGACAAACTGGACCTTGCAGATTCCTTCCGGAGATGAACTTCCGGATGGTACTTATCCGGTTACAGCAACGGTAACCGATGCTGCCGGAAATTCGGCGACAGATCTTACCAGTGATGAATTGCATATCGATACCGTTGCTCCTGAAGTTCCTACTGTCTTTAACCTGATTACGAATAACCAGACACCTGTGCTCTCCGGAACTGCAACAGTTCATTTGGGTGATGTGCTGAAGGTGACGGTAAATAACATAACCTATGTTCAGGGCGATGGAAATCTTTCCTTTAAAGGCGTTTCCTGGAGTTTACAAATCCCGGCGGGCAACGAAATTCCTGAAGGTGTTTTTCCGGTAACTGTAACACTCACCGATGCGGCGGGAAATTCTTCAACCGATGTAACCACCGATGAATTAACGATTGATATTACCGGTCCTGCTCCGGCACCTACTGTCAATGAGTTGATTATAAACGATCCGACTCCATTGATTTCAGGAACAGCAACTGTTGCAGCAAATGAACTATTTACAGTTATAGTAAACGGGATTACCTATACTTTAGGTGATGGAAATCTGGTTCTTTCAGGCACCAACTGGACTTTACAAATTCCGGAAGCCAATACTCTGGCTGATGGTATTTTTGAAGTTCAGGCAACAGTTACCGATGAGGCTGGTAATTCAAGTTCCGAATTCACATCTGATGAATTGCGGATTGACACCACCACTCCGGAAGTTCCGACTGTTTTAGAATTGATTACCAACGTACAAACACCATTAATCAGCGGTACTTCCACCATTCAGATTGGCGATGTGCTGAGAGTCACAGTTAACGATATTACTTACACTTCCGGAGATGGAAACCTTTCCTATAAAGGAGTTTCCTGGAGTTTGCAGATCCCGGCCGGAAATGAACTTCCTGAAGGAGTTTATCCGGTTACCGCAACAGTTACCGATGCAGCCGGAAACTTTGCCACCGATGCCACTACAAACGAATTGACGGTCGACATAACCAAACCGGCACCAATACCAACCGTAAACGCTTTGGTTACAAATGATTCGACACCGGTACTTACCGGAACTGCCACCGTTGCATCCGGAGATGTATTTACTGTTACCATTAATAATATTGTATATACAGCCGGTGACGGAAACCTGGTTTTGACGGGCAATAACTGGAGTTTGCAGATTCCGGCATCGGATGTGCTGGCGGATGGTATTTATGAAGTAATTGCAACCGTAACCGATGCTGCAGGAAATGCTTCAACCGATACAAGTAACAACGAATTGGTGATCGATACTGTTGCGCCAACCCCGGCTCCAACAGTTACAAGTCAGATTAGTAATTCAAATTTACCTTTGATTACCGGTTCTGCAAATGTTGGTCAGGGCGAAATTTTTAAGGTAGTTGTCAACGGAAAAACCTACCAGCTGGGCGATGGCCGTTTAAAGTCATCCGGAAATGTCTGGAGCCTGCAGATTGCTCCCGGGAACGAACTTCCGGACGGAATATATTCTGTTACAGCAACAGTGACCGATGCAGCAGGAAACAGTACAACTGATGTGTCAACATCGGAACTGATTGTAAATACCAAAAACGTAATCACCGACCGTTTTGCCACAAATGATGTGAACATTACCTTTAAGAATATTCCCGTTTCAGGAAATGTACTGATCAACGATGCCGGATTTTACAATTTCAAGGCGACTGTCGGTGTCGATTATCAACCGGTAAATGGGACTTTAATCCTTTCTCCTGACGGCAACTACACCTATACCCCAAAAACTGATTTCACCGGAACCGATAACTTTTATTACACGGTTTGTACACCTGAAGATCCACAGGATTGCGATACCGTAAATGTTACGGTAAGGATAATGAAAGATGTCCTGTCACAGGTTTTGCCTGTTGCCATGGACGATGAAATGCAGACCCCGGTCAATACTCTTGTCCGTGGAAATGTATTGGCCAACGACCTTTCGGTGAACGGCGAAAAACTGATCCTGAACAGGACGCAAAAAGAAGGGCCATTTTCAGGAACTCTGGTTTTAAAAGAAGATGGAAGTTTTGAATATACTCCCAAAACCGGATTTACCGGACAGGATTATTTTGTGTACGAGGTGTGTAGCGATATATCCGGGAATTGTGCCTCTGCAAGGGTTACCATCACGGTTTCTGCCGACCTGCACGAAGTACAGCTTTTTGCTGCCGACGATGTGTTTTTCTCCTACGGAAAAGCAATTCAGGGCAATTTACTTGATAACGATTCTTACCCGTCCTTATCAACGCTAAGTATATCCAAATTATCAACGGCTCAGGCTAAAAACGGAACAGTTTCCATCAATGCCAGCGGAACCTTTACTTATATCCCGAATGTCGGCTTTGAAGGAACCGACCAGTTTGTTTATGAAATCTGTGATTCAAAAATTCCGGATTGTGATTTTGCCACCGTGTATGTTGCAGTTAAGGCTCCACCAGCTCTTCATGCTGATCTGATTGTTGAAAAAACCGGACCGTTAACTGCCATTCCTGGAGAATCTGTCAATTATAAATTAACGGTTACAAACCTGGGAACCGATGTTGCCAGTTCGATTCAAATCAGTGATTACCTGCCTGCTGCGATCGAAAATCCGAAATTTAATCTCGCCGGAAGTACAACTTCAGCCAGCTGGGCAGGTTATTATGAACTGAATAAACTGGACGTAAATACCAGTTTTAGCCTGTTTATTTCAGGAACAGTTTCGGTAAATGCACCCGATACGATTAAAAATATAGCTACGGTAACCAGCCTAAGCTGGGATCCGAATCAGGAAAATAATGTTTCGCTGGTTAAAACAGTTTTATTCAGAGGTCCGGTTGCCCGCATTTCAGGAGCACCATACCTTTCGGTTGGAGCCTGTGACGAGGCAGGACGGGTACTGGATGCCAGTAAGTCTGCCGGAAATGGCCTGCAGTACAGTTGGTCACCGGCGACCTATCTGGATGATGCAAACAGTTCAAAACCTGTTTTTCTTCCGGGACAAACTACCCGGTATAAATTAACGGTTACCGATATTAACGGAATAAAAGATACAACATCAGTTTTGGTGATTGTACCAGCTGCTCCTGTTGTTGTTACCGATCGGAATGTATTTGTGGATACACCGAATAAAACCATCATGCTTGACGGAAGTAAAAGTACCGGTTCTGGTCTTAGCTTCCTCTGGACGTCGCAGGAAGGTACCTTGCTGAATGGAGAAACCACTCCAACTGCACAGGTGAGCGGCCTGGGAATTTATTATCTGCAGATTACCGATTCATTGGGATGTACCGCACGCGATTCGGTGAATGTTGGCTTATACATTCAGGCCATGAACGATACAACAGAAACCAATGTTGACGAAAGTGTCCTGATCAATGTGGTTCGAAACGATATTCCTGTCCATTCAGCTAATCCTTCGAGTATTTCAATTGTTACTCCGCCACTGCATGGTATTGCTGAGATTGCGGCTGATTCACTGATCTTGTACATGCCTGAACAGACTTACATCGGACAGGACGAATTTGTATATGCAATTTGCGATTATTTCAAGAATTGTGATCAGGCCAAGGTTCTGGTTTTGATTAACGATGTTCCATTCTTTGTTCCGGAGGCTTTCTCTCCTAATAGTGACGGAATTAACGATGAATTTGAAATTAAAGGAATTCTGAAATATAAAACAGTTCAGATCGAGATTTTTAACCGCTGGGGAAATGTGGTGTACCGGTCATCGAATTACGGACCAGGCCCCGGAAAAGATGGTTTCTGGAACGGAAAAGCCAGTACCGGTTTGAGAGTTGGTTCAGGCCCGGTTCCAACAGGTACTTATTTCTATATCCTGAAATTAAATGGAAAAGAAACAATTAACGGATCAATTTATATTGACCGCTAACTGAAACAGAAATAAAAATGGACTGATGCCCGGCTGAAAGCATTGCTCTGAATGGCTGACAAAAGAAGGATTGAGTTTTAAGAACACGATGAATTGAATTTGAAAACTGTTTTCAACATATCGAAGAAATTATCCTGCGCTGCTAAATCAGGTTTGGTCGTTCTTGCTATGTTTTTCACTCTGGGAGTGAAAGCTCAGCAGGACCCGATGTACACCCAGTATATGGAAAATATGTTGACCATAAATCCAGCCTATGCCGGTTCGAAAGATGTGTTAAGCATGATGGCAGTTTCACGGAATCAGTGGGTGTCTTTAGCCGGTAATCCGCCGGTTACCCGAACATTTGCGATTAATTCACCGGTTTCAGGAACAAATATGGGGCTGGGGCTTTCGTTTTTACATGATGAGATCGGGGTGGAAAAACAAACCGGACTTTATGTTGATTATGCCTATAAATTATATTTCAGTAATCGCCGGAGTCTTGCCCTTGGTTTAAAGGCCGGAGTTAATTTTTACCAAGCCGGGATTACAGATCTGGCCACAAACGACCCGAATGATCCCGTTTTTTCGAATGACATCAACCGGAATTTTCTTCCGAATCTGGGAGTGGGAGCCTTTTACAGCACCGATCGGTATTACCTCGGTTTGTCTGTCCCGAAGTTGATTGAAAATTCGATCAACCAAAATGGGACTTCAGTTCAGAATATCAGCAGAGAACGCATCCACATTTTTTTTATGGCCGGATATGTGTTTGATGTAAATAGAATTGTTAAATTTAAACCTTCCATTCTTACTAAAATTGTTAAGAATGCACCTGTTTCTATCGACCTGAACACTAACTTTTTATTCTATGACAGGCTGTGGCTGGGAGCAATGTATAGGGTAGGGGAATCGTTTGGCGGCCTGTTTCAACTTCAGGTTACCAACCAGTTGAAAATAGGATATTCGTATGATCTGCAAACAAATGCACTCGGTGCATACAATAGCGGAACACACGAAATAATGGTTAGTTATGATTTCAATCTCGGTGCCGGAAAAGTTAGATCGCCGAGATATTTTTAATGTTTAGAACGAGTTACAATGACAAGAACTTCATACATATTTCTTTTGGGAATGATCTTGATCTTCTTGTTTCCGTCAATTAGCCAGGGCCAAAAACTCACCACCAAACTTGCGGATAAAAGCTTCGAAGAATTTGCATATGTCGAAGCCATCGGATTGTATGAATACGCTTACCAAAAAGACACAACCGACAATTATATAATTAAACGACTGGCCGAATCGAACCGGAATCTTGGAAATACCGAAGAAGTTGAAAAGTGGTTAAATAAGCTGATCGAAAGGCATGTTGAAGAACCTGAAGATATCTTTAATTATTCACAGGCCCTGAAAAGTAATGGTAAATACCTTCAGGCAGAGCAATGGTTAAAGGAATATTCCGAATTAAGGCCTGAAGATGGACGGGTTAACCTCCAGGTTTCATTGCTCGAATACATTCAGTTTTTAATGCGTGACTCCAGTAATTACGAAATCCGCAATCAGGCGATCAATACACCCGGATCGGAGTTGGGGCCATCATTTTATCGGGATAAACTGATATTCTCCTCGACTTCGATCGGAACAAAATCAGGCGCCAATTACAAATGGAACGAACTTCCATACCTTGATATGTATTCGGCTCAGATTAATCCCGACGGACAATTATCATCTCCTGAACCTTTTGCACCCAAATTAAAAACGGCCTATCATGATGGACCGGTTAGTATTGATGCTCCCCGGAATGTGATCTATTTTACACGAAACAGTTTTGTTCGGGGTAAAACATCGACCAGCAAGGAAGGTGTTGTGAACCTAAAGATTTTTCAGGGAAAACTTGAAAATGGCGATTGGAAGATGACAGGCAGTTTCCGCTACAACAGCAATGAATTTTCAGTGGGCCATCCTTCAATTGCCAAAGACGGTTCCCTGCTTTATTTCGCTTCCGACATGCCGGGAGGATATGGTAAATCCGACATCTATTTTAGCGTATTTTCAAACGGGCAATGGAGCAAACCATTTAACCTGGGACCTAAAATCAATACCGAAGGAAACGAATTCTTCCCATTCGTCAGTAGCGATGGCGTAGTCTACTTTTCAAGCGACGGACATGGCGGATTAGGCGGTTTGGATATTTTCTTTTCTGTTCCTGAACAGGGTGTTTTTAACTCCATCGAAAACATGGGTTATCCGGTAAATTCATCAAAAGATGACTTTAGTATTGCCCTCGATTCTACCGGTGTGAAAGGATATTTTACTTCGAACAGAGCCGGTGGCAAGGGAAACGATGATTTGTACTATCTGAAAATAAAACGTGTTCCGGTAATTATCCGTGGTGTGATTCGCGACAGGGATACCCGGGATGTCCTTCCGGATGCAACAATTTCGGTGATCGATGAAAAAGGAGAAACAATCCTGAAAAGTATTACCCGGACCGATGGTCAGTTTGAATTTGAAGTCAACAAAGGACAGGAATATATCATTAATGTAACCAAGGAATTTTACATCGAAAACGAGAAGGTAGTCACGACCGGAAATCTTCGCCCGAACGATGAAGTGTTCTCCGAAATTTTCCTGGAAGAAAAAGTTGACGAATCGGATAACTCTCCGGCACCAATCAATATGGAACAGGAAGATGGGGAAGACTTACAGGTCATCGAGCTGGAATACATCAAATACGATCTGAATCAGTTTGATATTACACCGGCTGCAGCAGCTGTACTCGATCGCCTGATTGCTACCATGACTGAGTTTCCGGATCTTGAAATCAGGATCGAATCGCACACCGATTCGCGGGGTAGCGACGAATATAACATGTTGCTTTCGAAACGAAGAGCAAAAGCATCTTTCGATTATATCGTTTCGAAAGGAATTGATCCGAATCGTTTATTATATAAGGGTTTTGGTGAAACACGATTGCTGAATAAATGTGGCAATGGGGTGGAATGTACCGAAGAGCAGCACGAAGTCAACCGCCGGTCAATTGTAAAAGTTGTCAGAAAAGGTGCCTATAAAGATAAAAGAGGACAAAAAAGCATCTTCTACTTCTAATACTTCAGCAAACCACTGAAAATCGGATTATCCTTAATTCTTTTGATGTTCTTTCCTGAACTCCAGGGGACTGTTCCCGGTTTTATTCTTGAAAATTCTCGAAAAATAGAAATAAGACTCAAATCCAAGTTCATTGGCAATCTCCTTAAAACTCAGATCGGTTGAGGCAAGCAGATCTTTTGCTTTCTGGATACGAAGCGATAAATGATATTGTGTGGGTGAAATCCCGGTATACTTCCTGAACATTTGCCTGAAATACGAATAGCCAACATTTAACTCGGTAGCCAGGCTTTCGATGTTCACATTGGTATTTAAGTTTTCCCTGAAATACAAACAGGCTTTCCTGATGGTACGTTCGATTGTTTTTCCGGCAAATTCCTGGTTTCGGATAACCGAAAGAATAATACTCAGCATCAGTATGGTATTCGATGCGCAAACTTGCTGATGACCGGTTTTCTCGTCTTTTACGAGTTGAATGATTTCGAAAAACAGGCTTAACAATTTTTCCTGAAAGCCAACATACAGAACCGGTTTACCCGATTGGAAAAATCCTTCCTGAAAAAGTTTCGAACAAAAATCACCCTTAAACCCAATGTAATGTTCGTTCCAACCGGTATCCGGATCGGGTTTATACCGGTGCCACATCCCAGGTTGAAGAATCAGCATCGATCCGGGAACAACCTGATAAGCATCGGTTAACGTCTCGAAGGTTCCGGAACCTTCGGTGATATAATTGATCTGAAATTCCTGTAAAACGCGTCCTTTCTCCCAGGTGAAGAAATATCCGCTCGGGTGTATCAGTGGCGGATATATCCGCGAGGGCAGAATCTGGTCATAACCAACCACGGTAAGGTATAATCCCCATTCTCTGTCGAGTGTACCTGCATTCAGATATTTGGCAAACGATTCATTGTTCATAATTTACTTTCTTCTGCCAAATGCACAGGGTAATCCGGCAATTGTTTTACAATTTTATTCTGGATAAAATCCGAATTGAATAATATGTCATTTTGTGTAAATCAAGTATCATTTCAACTATTGGTATGCGTTAAAAGCAATGTATCTTTACATTTACAAAAATAACAATTAAAGTCAGATCGGATATGCTTCTGTTTTAATGAATGGAATGTGCCGGTTTCGTGTGATAACAACCGGATCGGTCTGTCCCGAAAAACAAATAAAAATAAGTTGTACGTAAAACTTAACTAAACGAAATTATGAATGCATTATTAGGGATTATTTTTCACACCCTTGGCGGCGGTGCCTCGGGAAGTTGGTACATGCCATACAATTGGGTGAAAAAATGGCGCTGGGAAGTCTATTGGATTACCGGTGGACTTTTCTCGTGGTTTATCATGCCATTAGTTGCTGTATTGTTGACAATCCCCGACTGGCAGGGAATTTTACAATCCGCACCGGGAGGCATTATTCGTAATACTTATATTATGGGTTTGCTGTGGGGTGTTGGAGGTCTGACTTACGGACTGGCAATACGCTACCTTGGCATGTCGCTTGGTAACTCAGTATTGCTTGGTATTACTTCGATTGTTGGTTCGCTGGGATTGCCAATTTTACGGAACATCCCTGGCATTGCTGAGATAATTCCTGATGGACTTTCTTTCACCGATTTGTTCAGTACTACCGGCGGACGAATTGTCATACTCGGTATCCTGATTTTGTTGGTCGGAATTATCCTCAGTGGACGCGCAGGAATTCGGAAAGATCAGGATTTGGGTACGATTAAAGATGGAGTTAACAGTGAATTCAAGCTGTCGAAAGGATTACTGATTGCAATTGCATCAGGAGTTTTAAGTGCATTCTTCAGTTTTGGAATCGATGCAGGGAAAGAAATGTCGACCATAGCCAGATCGTTGGCTGTTGAACAGGGCTATCCTTTTGTGACAGAAGCCGGAACCGGGTTTAAATACCTGTTTGAAAACAACATTATCTTTTTTGTAATTCTCTGGGGAGGCCTGACCACCAACCTGATCTGGACCACCGTCCTGATTTTCAAGAACAAAACAGGTGGAGACTTCGTCGATAAGAAAACTCCGCTTTTGAGCAACTACCTTTTTTGTGCGCTGGCCGGAACAACCTGGTTTCTGCAATTCTTTTTCTACGGAATGGGCGAAACCAAAATCGGCAATGGTGCCAGTTCATGGACACTTCACATGGCCACCATTATTCTAACCGCCAACCTTTGGGGTTTCTATCGTAAGGAATGGAAGGGAGTTTCAAAGAAAACCTACAACATGATTCTTTTGGGTATTGGCGCAATTCTCTTGTCGGTAATTATTATCGGTGTCGCCAAATGGTTATATCCTGAATTAAATGCTCTCGGATAATGGAACGCCTTGCTTTTAAAATGTACCTCAACGAGGGGCAGAAAGAAGAATATAAAAAACGGCACAACCAATTGTGGCCCGAATTGCATCAGCTACTGAAGGATGCCGGCGTCAGTGAATATTCTATTTTCCTCGATGAAGAAACCAACATCCTGTTTGCTTTTCAGAAAGTTAGCGGAGAAGGGGGTTCTCAGGATCTGGGAAAAACAGAAATTGTACAGAAATGGTGGGCATTTATGGCCGATATCATGAAAACCAATGCAGATAATTCTCCGGTTTCAAAACCGCTGGAAGAATTATTTTATATGGAATAAATAAACCAAACAAAACTAAATCAACCAAATCAAAATGAAACCAAACCATCGAATCATTCAAGTTGTATTAATCATGTTGTTTATGAGCACTGCTCATGTTTTTGCAGGTTCAAAAACAGAAGTAAGCGATCTGATCTGTGAGTACCATACCAACCCGATTGGTATTGATGTTCAAAATCCGCGTCTGAGCTGGAAAATCCAGTCTGCAGAAGAAAATTTACTTCAGACGGCCTATGAAATTCGTGTAACCGATCAAAGTCCCAAAGGGAAGTTGATCTGGACTTCAGAAAAAGTAGATTCTGACCAGTCGGTTAATGTTGTTTACGGCGGACCGGCCTTAAAATCGATGCAGCGCGTTTATTGGCAGGTACGAACCTGGGATAATAAAAATAAGGTAACAGCCTGGAGTGCACCTGCTTTTTGGGAAATGGGAATTCTGGAACCTGATTCGTGGAAAGCATCCTGGATTTCAATTCCTTCTGAACCGGTTGTGAAAGGATCGAAACCGGCTCAATATTTCAGGAAAGAATTTTCAGGAATAAAGAAAGTAAAATCGGCCCGTGTTTATGTAACCTCACTGGGTTTATACCAGCTTTTCCTGAATGGCCAGAAAGTGAGTACCGACTTGTTTACACCGGGTTGGACCAGTTATAAAAACCGGATTCAGTACCAGACATACGATGTCACTTCGATGATTCAGGATAAAAACACCATTGGTGCAATCGTTGGTGATGGCTGGTACCGCGGAAACATTGGCTGGGGCAATGCCAACGGATATTATGGGCAAAAGCTGGCTCTGTTGGCCATGCTGCAAATCAATTTTACCGACGGAACCAGCGAAGTAATTGGTTCTGATGAAAGCTGGAAAGTAGCTAACGGTCCGATCATTTCGTCGGATATTTACAATGGAGAAACTTACGATGCACGTTTAGAAATGACAGGTTGGTCAAAACCTGGATTCGGGGATAAAGACTGGAAAAACGCATCGGTTGCCGATCAATCCAAAAGTATACTGATTGCCCCTCAGGGTGAAGTGGTCAAAGCAATTGAAGAAATTAAACCGATCAAACAAATTACCACCCCAAAAGGTGAAACTGTTTTCGACATGGGACAAAACATGGTCGGCTGGATTAAACTTCGTATTCAGGGAAAAAAAGGGGATAAGGTTACGCTTAAATTTGCTGAAGTTCTGGATAAGGAAGGGAATTTCTATACCGATAACCTTCGGGCCGCGAAAGCTACCGACGTGTTTATCCTGAAAGGTGAAGGCGAGGAAACTTTCGAACCGCACTTTACATTTCATGGATTCCGGTTTGTGAAAATTGAAGGAATTTCAACACAGCCGGCACTGGATCAGATTACCGGTGTGGTCATTCATTCCGATATGAAACCAACAGGTAATTTCACCTGTTCCGATCCTTTGATCAATCAGTTGCAGCACAACATTCAGTGGGGGCAAAAAGGAAACTTTCTGGATGTTCCGACTGATTGTCCGCAGCGCGATGAGCGTCTGGGCTGGACCGGCG
>JBASYJ010000053.1:0-25800 GCA_049277435.1 Prolixibacteraceae bacterium | reverse complement strand
TTCAATGCTAAAATAAAAGCATTCAGAGCCACTCAAAGAGGAGTAACTGATATCCCTTTCTTTCTGTTTAGACTATCTAATATTTATGCTTAATAAAAAACTCCCCTCAAGAATATGAAGTGATCCCTTTAAAGCTTATAAACTATTTAAATCTGATCTGTTGTTATACTCATTATTCAACTCCTAATAAGAAATATATGAGCACCAATTCTTCCGAAACAAACTGGGCACCGCCTAAAATTTAATTTCCTGGTGGATTTTGGAAATCAAACCAACATCCAATTTCAGGAAGTTAGCAGATTAGAAATTGAAAATCATCCTATTGAATACAGGCATGGCAACAGTCAGGTCTTCTCTGAAATAAATATGAATGTGTTAGAAATGATTTAAATTCCGGCTATTGTTATTCAGTTTAAATGCAAAAAAAATCCCGAGACCTTTAAAAGATTTCGGGATTTTAAATTTTATACTGAATCATCAGAACTGATGATAAATACTTTCTTCAAGATATGGATGGTTTTTAGGAACCAGATTAGCTTTGGATAGCGTGTTGGTCACCACCAGGGTAAACAATCCTACAAATCCAAGATAAGTACCAATTTCGATCAATCCGAATTTGGCTTCATGAACAACTGCAGGCCAGATGTAAAAATACAGTTCCGAATATTGTCCGATCATGAGCAAAATGATCACCGGCAAAAGAGCTATTTTACTTCTGGAAGTCATTCGCGGCATCAGGAATAAAAATGGGATGAACCAGTTAAGAACAATATTCGCATAAAATAATACTCCAAATACACCTTTGGACCGTGTCACATAAAAAATAGTTTCTTCAGGAATATTGCCGTACCAGATCAGCATGAACTCAACAAAATTGAAATAACCCCAGATAATTGACAACATGAAAATGTAACGCGAAAAGTCATGAAGATGACTTCGGTTCAACATCGGCAAATGTCCAACTTTATTCAGGATAATTACGATCAGGGTAATAATGGTTGATGCATGTAAAAAAGCAGCAATGAAACTTTTCGCGGCAAAAAGTGCGCTAAACCAGTGTGGTTCAAGCGACATGATCATATCGATTGCAAATAGCGTAAAGCTGATGGCAATAATGAAGATGATTACTTTTGAATATTTTTCTGAATTATAGAAGTGAGTCAAACCACCTTCAGCATCTTCTTTCAAAGATATTTTCCGGAGAAGACGAATCATGATAATCCACAAACTAAAGAAAATAACAACCCTGATGAAGAAAAAGGGCACATTCAGATAAGGTGCTTTGTGGGCAAGTAAGGCATCGGTTTCTGTAATTCCTTCGTGCGACCAGTGAAACAAGGAATGCATTCCGAAATACATCAGCAAAAAGAAGACTGCAGCCACTGGAACATAAGAAGCCATTGCTTCAGGAATTCGTTTAAACGCAGCCGACCAGCCAGCCTGGGCGATGTATTGAATTGCTCCAAAAAAAGCTGCACCAATTGCTATTGAAACAAAATAATAGTTGTTCAGCAAATAATTTGCCCAGGCCCGGTGCGGATCGGTGGCAAATCCAATGACCATCGAAATTATTCCAATGCCAATTAAGCCAAACATCAGGTATTTAAAGTTCTTCTGAACTACTAACTTATCTTCCATGCTGTATTTATTTATATCCACTTTTTATTGTTTGTGCAATACCTCTTTTATATACATCGCCACTTTCCAACGATCTTCGGGACGAACCTGAGAACCGTGTTGTGGCATCACACCAAATCCAACAGTAACGACGTGATAAATCTCGCCTTCAGGACCTTTTCTAACTTTATCTGAAAGCAAATTACCCGGAGGAAACGGATACTTTTTGCTAGTAAAAAGGAAGCCCTGACCATCACCTTTGTCTCCATGACAACTCACACAATAAATGTTGTATACTTGCTTTCCGCGTTCAAGATTTGTTGCGTTTGATTCAAATGGATTTACCAGTTCAATTCCTGCCTTGATACGGTCCTCATCGGTTTTTTCATACAGATAGGGCTGGTAACCAACAGGAATTGTTCCTTCAACCGGATTCCGCATGGTTTTTCCGTCGGCAAAATTTGGATTGGGAGTATAGGTTTCGTAAGCAGCAGAATGAGCCATATCGTCAAAATATTCCCATCCGGTTGTATTTCTGTCGCGATCACACGAACCAAGAAACAGGATCAGTGCAACAGCAGCTATACTTCTATGTAAAATTTTAAAATTCATGAGAGATTGGTTTAATTCAGTTTTTGACCGCTTCTTTTTCATATACTTCTGATGCGCCATAAGATTGAAATAAAGTAGTTATTTCGGGTTTTTGGATTCCCATTTTATCCTGATCAAGTAAAATGATAAACTTATCATCCGTAGCACGAATATCGATGATGTCAGCTTTTTTGCCGGGGAAAATTTTTGCCCGGGCAGAGAAAGTAAACAAAGTACCTAACGTAATCAGGAGAATTGTACCCACAATCGTAACCACAATAAAGGAAGGAAAGGTATTAAATGGCTTTCCACCAAAGTGCAAAGGCCAGTCAACAACAGCTGAATAATACATTCCGCCGATTAATAAAATTACAGCCATGACACCGAAAAAGAATGCGGCATACGAAATGTAGGTTTTTGTCTTCATTCCATGTAAAATCTCATGTATCGGATATGGGGTATAAACTTCTTCGATGACAACTCCCTTTGAAAGAGCTTTCTCAAATGCATCAACAAGAGCATGCTCATCGTCAAATACACCCACTAAATATTTTTTATTCATAATCATGATGCTCCCCAGGTTTAAGGTGATCAGTTTGTTGAGTATTGTATTTCGAAATCATTTTTACTTCGCTGATGGCAATTTGAGGAATGTAACGGAAGAATAACAAAACTCCGGCGGAGAACATCCCTAGCGTTCCAACAAAAAATCCTATTTCAACTATGGAAGGATGATATTCGGCCCAACTTGAAGGAAGGTAATTCTTTGTTAAGGATGTTACAACGATATTGAAACGTTCGAACCACATTCCCAGGTTAATAAATAAGGAAATGATAAAAACAATCCAGATGTTCCGGCGTACTTTTTTAAGCCAGAATAATTGTGGTAACAGGGCATTAAAAATAAACATCCCCCAAAATTGCATGGCGTATTCGCCGGTAATTCGATTTTTAAAGAAGGTAAACATTTCATATTCCGATCCTGAATACCAGGCAATAAATATTTCGGTGATGTATGAAGTTCCCATGATCAGCGAAATAAAAATCAAGACGCGGCATACCGCATCCACGTGATTTTCGGTAATAAAATCGCCCATATTGTAAAGTTTCTTCATCAGGGTTACCAAAGTTAACACCATGGCAAATCCTGAAAAAATAGCACCAACAACAAAGTATGGAGGAAAAAGAGTGGTATGCCAGCCCGGTTCAATGGAGGCGGCAAAGTCGGTCGATACGATCGAGTGAACGGAAACTACCAATACTGCGGCAATACCTCCAAGTACAAAGGCTAATCCCTCGTAGCGTAACCATTCTTTTGATGAACCGGTCCAACCGAAAGAGAAGAAACCATAAATAGCCCGTTTTACTTTCGATTTATTCGTATCGCGAAGGGTTGCAAAATCAGGAACCATACCAAAGTACCAGAAACTGGCAGATATAAGCAGGTAAGCCGAAATAGCGACAAAGTCCCAGAACAGCGGTGAGTTAAAATTCACCCAAAGCGGTCCGCGTGTGTTCGGATATGGAAAAACATAGAAAAACAACCAGGAACGTCCCATGTGCATCAATGGGAAAAGAGCGGCACAAAATACTGCCACAACCGTCATGGCCTCTGCTGCGCGGTTGATTGCTGTTCTCCACTTCTGTCGTAAAATCAACAGGAAAATAGAGAAAGCTGTTCCGGCATGACCGATACCGATCCACCACACAAAATTGATGATCGCCCATCCCCAGGCAACAGTATTGTTCACACCCCAGGAACCAATACCAACGGTTAAAGTGATGTAAATACTCCGGGCTCCCCAGGCAAACATGAGCAAGCTTATTGCCATAGCGATGTACCACCACCGGGGTGTTTTGGCATCGATGGGAGCAAGAATCTCCTGAGAAATCTGACTGAGCGATTTTTCTCCGTCAATGAGTTTTCCGCGTATACTCGTTTTATACATAATCCGTCCTATTATCTTTTATTAATCATTATGCATTTGTGTTTCGCACTTTGGTCAGGTATCCAACCGAAGGCAAAGTATGTAATTCTTCCAGCAAATGGTAGTTCCGTTTGTCCTTGAAAAGTTTAGAAATCCGGCTTTCAGGATTTTCAAGGTCACCAAAGACAATTGCATTTCCAGGGCAGGATTGCGAACAAGCTGTTTTAATTTCGCCTTCAGCAATTGCTCTGCCTTCCAGTTTAGCCAATTGTTTTTTCTCCTGAATGCGCTGAACGCACATCGAACATTTTTCGACAACCCCACGCGACCGGACGGTTACATCAGGATTCAGAACCATTCGGCCCAGATCACTGTTCGAAGCAAAATCGAATTTATCGTTTTTAACATACTGGAACCAGTTAAAGCGACGAACACGATACGCACAGTTGTTCATGCAATATTTTGTTCCGACACAGCGGTTATAGGCCATCTGATTCAATCCTTCTTCACTGTGCGGCGTAGCAGCAACCGGGCAAACATTTTCGCAAGGCGCGTTTCCGCAATGCTGACACATGACCGGTTGGAAGGATACTTTCGGATTTTCAGGATTTTCGGAATAATAGCGGTCAATCCGGATCCAGTGCATGATGCGCCGGTTTCGCACCTGTTCTTTTCCGATGACCTGAACATTATTTTCAGCCTGACACGCGATGGCACAGTTTCCGCAACCGGTACAGGAGTTCAGGTCAACAGCCATTCCCCAGTGGTGCCCGTTGTATTCCGGAGCCTCATACAATGAAACCGATTTGGCATCATTTTCGGCTTTTAATTCATTACCGGCAGCTGGATCTTTGATGTAATCGTCCAGAGAAGTTTCACGGACAATCGGACGGCCTTCCATTAAATAATGCGTTTGTGATATAGCCAGTTCGAATACTTTGCCTGCAACTTTCTCAACTTTTGCTGAAGGAATAAAATACTGTCTGCATCCATTTTCAGTTCCAACAAACGGATACAGGTTTGTTCCGGTTTTGTCACCAACTTTTCCTGAAATTTCGCGACCATAACCCAGAGCAACCGAAATAGTATCTTTTGCCTGGCCCGGTTGAACAAACACAGGTAGTTCCAATCCGTTCACCAGAATGACATCTTCGTTTTTCAGGCTATTTTCTTCAGCATAAGCAACCGGTATGGCGGCAAAGTTATCCCAACTGATTTTAGCCACTGGATCGGGTAATTCCTGCAACCATGGATTATTGGCGTATTTTCCGTTTCCAATAGCAATGCTTTCGTAAATGGTTACTTCAATTCCTGAACTGGCAGCCTTAATCTGGCTGGCAGCCTGGTTTATTCCTTCTGCTGAATAAGCTAATTTTGATTCCGGAGTGGTTTCAAAAACACCTTTCCCTAATGATGAATTCCAGAATTGACGGAAATCTGTTGTATCTTTTTGTTTCAGAAACTGGCTTGTTTTCCAGTTATTTTGAATAAAATCTTTATGAGTCTGCCCGCTTCCTGCCCATTTCAGTAATATTTCCTGGACCGGGCGTGAATCGAAGATCGGAGCGATGGTTGGTTGAGCCAAACTGAAAATTCCTGTTTTTGGTTCCAGATCGTTCCAGCTTTCCAGATAATTTGGTTCTGGCAAACTGTACTGGCAGGCAGCAGTGGTTTCATCCAGTCTTTCCGAAAACGAAACGCTCAGTTCTGCTTTCTGAATCGCATCAGCAAATTCTTTTCCTTTTGGATGATCAAAAACCGGATTGGCATTCCAAAACAGCAATCCTTTAACCGAACCTGCTTTCAAATCGGAAAGCAAACGATCGGTATCCTGATCAATTCCCTGTTTGGTCATCAGGGTATTTTCCAGACCTATGGTTTGTCTGTAATTTCCGAGTAATTCATTTATACCATTGACCAGCAACTGAATATTTACGTCGTTGCTTCCGGAGATAACCAGACTTTGCTTTTCGTTCTCAAGCAGATCATTGGCCAGTTCGCTGATGTCGACAGAAGACTGTACGCCAGACAATATTGCGGAACCTTTTACTTTGGCAATGGCATTGTACAAAGCCAAAACGATTGCACCCTCTTCGGATGGTTTAATCGGGAAACGTACATCAGCATTCGAACCACTTAAACTCATTCCGGATTCGAACTGATAATGACGAAGCATTTCTTTTTGGCCATTCTGCAATTGACGGGCTGAGGAATATCCTTTGGTGTATTCGACTGCAGAAAGCCAGCTTCCGAGAAAATCGGCTCCAAAACTTACTACAACCTTTGCTTTATCGAAATGATAATCAGGAATAAATTTTGCGCCAAAACTTTTCTGATTGGCCAGTAATATGCCTGATGCAGAAACCGGATCATACTGAATCCATTCGACATTGGTTTGTTTTTCGGCAAATAAGCGAATGCTTTCGCGCGATGAAGGAGAAATTACGGTTGAACTAAGAATGACTACTTTTCCACCGGCAGTTTTCAATGATTCAAGTTGAGCAGGAATTTCCTCGTCAGCTTTCGCCCAGGTAATGCTCTCACCCTTTTTTGATGGACCTTTAAAACGTGCATCATCATATAAATTCAGTACAGAGGCCTGAACACGGGCACTTGTTCCTCCTTGAGATATAGAACTTAACGTGTTTCCTTCAATTTTTATCGGCCTTCCATCACGAACTTTTACGATAACACTTCCGTATTCATTTCCTTCGAAATACGAAGTTGCATAATAATTGGCCGTTCCGGGGTTTATTGCATCAGGTTTAACCAGGTACGGAATTGCTTTATCAACCGGTCGCTTACAGCTTGCTACAATGGAAGCAGCCGCAATACTAAAACCAAATGTTTTCAGAAAATCCCGGCGTGAAGAGGCATTCATCTCGTCATCGCCTCTTAGCAACATGCTTTTCTGTTTGGCTTCTTCACGCACTTCTATCCGGCGTATTTCTTTTGGATTGGAAAGTTCTTCAATACTTCTCCAGTATGTCTTCATCGAAGCTTATTTTATCTTGTAATTAAATACTCATTATTAATAGTGACAACGCATACAATCATTTGCGCCAATATTTACAGCCCTGATCGTGTCAATGCCTCCGCCTTTCAGTTCGTCGTGCAACTTCATGTAATTATCGTAGTAGGCATTATCCTTAAAATTCACTTTCGTATCGCGGTGACAATTAATACACCAGCCCATCGACAGATCACTTTGCTGACGCATGATATCCATTTCCTGAACAGGGCCATGACATTTCTGACAATCGATTTTAGCTACACCAACGTGTTGGGCATGACTGAAAAAAACATGATCGGGAAGATTGTGCAGGCGATTCCATGCTACCGGTTTCCTGGTTTCATTTGCCTCTATAACTTTAGCAATTTCGAATTTTCCGGAATGGGCACCTTCTCTTACAAGAACATGGCAATTCATACACAGCTCCATGGCAGGAATTCCGGCAGACTTAGAGAATTCTGCTGTATGATGACAGTATTTACAATCGATTTTATTGGCGCCTGCATGCACTTTATGCGAAAATTTAATGGGTTGGTCCGGAGCATAATCCGGCGAACGGCCCAGATTTATAGCTGCATCAGAAATCATTTTAGCTTGAACGCCTAATGAAATTAACAACAAAAGGACAGGAATTAATTTGTATTTGATTTTATGAAAGAAAATAAGATCCAAAAGTGCCAGGGCCATAATGATGCCAAGCAAAATAAAGATGACTATCTGATTAATTGTCGGACCAACATGGGGTGGTCCTGTTACAGCCAGCTCATCCAAGTAAAGCTTAACCAACTTTAGATCAGCCTCTTCAATATTAAAATCCTTGTGCGATTCTTCCATTTTCTTTCCATTGGGCTGCATTACCGCTGTTTGAAATTCAGAAAAATCTTTTCCTGCATATTTCACTGCAATATCCATAGCAGAGGGATTCCAATTTAGGGTGTCTGAATGTTTGAGACTGTGACAGGATTCGCAGGCATTAAATTTTCGATCGAAAGGCAAAAGACCTTTAAAGAAGCGTTCTCCGCGTTTTATCTCTTCATGCGATTGATGATCGTCTACGTATTCATCCGAATCTTCTTCAGCAGCAACTGCGCGGTATGAGTTACCGGTGAGCATGACAAAAGATAAAATAAGGATCGGGATACATACTTTCAGACGCGTCGCAAAATGACGGAGAAGAATATTTTTTCTCATTCCAATAGGTTTAGTATTTTCTAATTATTTATACCATTTTTAAAACTTTCATGCTTAAACAATCAAAGTGTCTAATGGTTTCTTCGTATAAATATAAATAAATTAAAAACAGGTCGGAAATAAACAGAAAAACAATTAATGAATTTGAACGAATGTGATTAATTCATTGACCTCTAAGCCACTTTTGTTGTTTGACAAACATATCGATTTCGAATTTATCAATGACATCTTAATTTCATTTCGACAAATTCAATGAATCATTTTTCGATTTCAACATATATGACAGGATTTCCGTGTTTTTTATAGCATTGCCGCATGATAAAATGACGTTTTCAGTTTAACACTTATATGATTACTGTTTTCGGGAATTTTAAGAAATATAAACCGGTGGATAAAACCTGCTGCAAAACGACATCAAAACAAATAGTTTCATGAATGAAAGCAGATCAAAACTGAATCCGGAAACGACAATATTAGAGGATTGTATTTTTAGCAAGTCAATTATGATGCATTGCAAGATATTATTACCTTTATTGCTTTGCCACAAAGAGATTAAAATGAGATGAATCAAGAAAACATTAGTGTCCTGATCATTGACAGTGATTCTGAATCATTGAATTACATCAAGGAACTTACAGATGCAAATACGTTGGTTTCAGTTATAGAGACGGCTGTTGATTCAGAGCAGGCCTTGCTCAGGATAATTTCGATGACTCCAGATCTTGTATTTCTGGAATACCCGACAGTAGGGAAAGCCGGAAAGGAAATAATAAAATATATCCAGAACCATTTGGATGAAACTACGCTTGTTTTTACTTCGGAAACAAAAGATTATGCCTCGATTGCCATTCGGCACGGCGTATATAATTATTTACTAAAACCAGTTCAGAAGGAAGATATTGAACGAATCGTTTCGAAAGTTCATCTGGTAAAACAAACCAATCAGGGAATCCGGATTCGGCAAATAATTGAAAGAACACATGAAGAAAAAAGGCTTAGGCTTCAGACTATTCGGGGATTTATAATTCTCGATCCGGAAGAGATCCTGTATTGCAAAGCAGATGGTTTTTATACCGAAATTTTCCTTACCGGAAACCGGAATGAACTGAGTTATCTTTTTATATCAAAACTTGACGAAATCCTCAAACAATTTGAATTCGTACGTGTTAGCCGGTCATATTTAATCAACATGAAGTATATCCGGAAAATATACAAAGCGAGCAATACCATTGTTTTATCATCCAATGGTCAGGAATACGAAGTGAAAGCTTCGAAACAGCAAATCAGAAGTTTGAGTAAATTTAATTCAGAATCATAGAAAAAATGGATTCAAAAACGATATCTGTATTTATTATTGACGATGAACCTGAAGCGATCAATTTACTGGAAATGTTTCTTCGGACTTTCTCCGGAATTCAGGTTATAGGCAAGGAAACAATTGCACCTAAAGGATTGGAGATGGTTATGGAACTGGTGCCTGATCTTATTTTTCTGGACATCGATATGCCAGACATGAATGGATTACAGGTAGCAGACAAGATAAAATCAGAAAATTTCTATTCACAGATAGTTTTCACAACCGCTCATGAACAATACGCCTACGATGCTTTAGGAATCCAACCACTCGATTTTCTGACCAAACCTTTTTCAATTACCGATCTGGATTTAGTCATTCAGAAATTTTTAAAATTTAAGGAGAAGAAAAGTCAGGAAAAGAAACTGGATCATTTTATCCATTCACACTCAAATTCACCGAAAATAAAATTACCCTCAGCACAGGGAGTATTGTTGGTTGAACTGAAAGATATTGTTATCATTAAATCGAAAGCCAATAAATGCATTGTTTACCTCCAGGATGGAACTCAGGAAATCATTAACAGAAACCTGAATGTACTGATTGGCATTCTGAATTCATCCGCATTTTTTCAGACCAACCGGTCAACCTACATCAATTTGAATTACCTGCAGAAGCTGGACAAAAAGAACGGCAAATGCATTATGGGTTTCAATCACACAACTCAGGAAGAACCGATCTCAAGAATTCAAATGGTTCATTTTGAAAAACTGATGATTTTTCCAATCATCCAATCCTAACCGCACAATTTATTTTAAAATAAAAAAGCGAACTCCGGAGAATTTGAATTCCGGAGTTCGCTTTTTTCTATTCTGAACAAAGCCTATTCTATTTTCAGCGCACGTTCAACTTTCTTGTCCAGCAAGGCAATATCGAGTACTTCCTGAATGGTATTGACATGATGAAATTTCAGGCCTTTAATATAGACATCTTTAATTTCTTCCAGATCTTTTCGGTTAGCTTCCGACAAGATAATTTCCTTTATCCCCGCACGTTTGGCAGCCAGAATTTTTTCCTTGATTCCACCAACAGGCAAAACTTTTCCGCGCAGGGTAATCTCGCCGGTCATGGCCAGATTTTTCCGCACTTTCCGCTGCGTGAAACCCGAAGCAATAGAAGTAACCATGGTAATTCCGGCTGAAGGACCATCTTTCGGGATTGCACCTTCAGGAACATGAACATGAACATTGTACCTGTCAAAAACTTCAGGATTGATTCCCAATTGTTCGGCATGCGAACGAAGATATTCGTGCGCCAGCATAGCCGATTCCTTCATCACATCACCCAGGTTTCCGGTCAAGGTCAAAGCGCCTTTCCCTTTACTCAAACTGGTTTCGACATAAAGAATTTCACCACCGACTGCAGTCCAGGCCAGGCCTGTTACCACTCCGGCAAAATCATTTCCCTGATAAATCTCTTTGCTATACGGGATCACTCCAAGATATTCGCGAATATCTTCTTTGGTCAGATTCACATGATACGATTCTTTGAAAGCAATCTTTTTGGCGACCCTACGGACCACCCTGGCTATTTTTTTATCCAGATCACGAACTCCGGACTCACGGGTGTAATTTTCGATAATATGCTGAATGATTTCCTTTGAAAAAGAAATCTGATTAGCTTCTACCCCATGATTTTCAATCTGTTTCGGAATCAAATGGCGTTTGGCAATCTCGATTTTTTCTTCAACCAGATATCCGCTGACCTCAATCAGTTCGAGGCGGTCGCGTAATGCCGGGGCAATTGTATTTAATGTATTTGCTGTAGCAATAAACATGACTTTCGACAAATCATATTCCTGCTCAATATAATTGTCGTGAAACTCAAAATTCTGCTCCGGATCAAGGACTTCAAGTAAAGCTGATGCAGGATCACCATGAAAATCTTTCGAAACTTTATCCAGTTCGTCGAGAATAAAAACCGGATTCGAAGATTTTGCCTTTTTAATATTCTGCAAAATACGTCCCGGCATCGCTCCAATATAGGTTTTCCGGTGCCCGCGAATCTCTGCTTCATCGTGTAACCCACCCAAACTCATGCGTACATAATTACGACCCAGAGCTTTTGCGATTGATCGGCCCAACGAAGTTTTACCCACTCCAGGAGGACCGTACAGGCAAAGAATAGGCACTTTCATGTCGTTTTTAAGCTTCAGAACAGCCAAGTGTTCCAATATTCTTTCTTTCACTTTTTCCAGACCGTAATGCTCCTCATCGAGCACTTTTGTTGCCCATTTCAGATCAAAATTATCTTCGGTATATTCCTGCCACGGAAGATCAAGCAAGGTCTGGCAATAGGCAAACTGAACAGAATATTCACCTGCTGCCGGATTTAGGCGTGACAATTTGTGAACTTCCTTTTCAAAATGCTTTTCAGTTTCAGCAGACCATTTCTTTTCCTTGGCTTTTTCTTTAAATTCCTGAATCTCTTGCTCAGCAGGACTTCCACCCAATTCATCCTGAATGGTTTTCATTTGCTGGTTGAGCAAATATTCGCGTTGCTGCTGATCGAGTTCAGCTTTAACTTTTGTTTGGATATCCCGTTTTAATTCAGCCATTTGTACTTCACGGACCAAGTAACTGATGGCCTGAATACCGCGTTCCTTAATGTCGCTGATCCCGAGTAAAACCTGTTTTTCCTCAACTTTCAGATCAGTATTTGAACATACAAAATTGATCAGAAAAGTCGAATTCTCGATATTCTTCACGGCAAACGAAGCTTCCGGAGAAATGTGAGAAGAAAACTGTGCTATTTTAATTGACAGGTCTTTTAACGAACCAACTACTGCAGAAAATTCAACCGAATCGTCGGCCGGAGACACATCGTTAAGCGGATTTATTTTTGCTTTGAAATACGGAAATTCCTCCACATACTCAACTACTTCGAAACGTTTTTTGCCCTGAATGATTACCGTTGTAGTTCCGTCGGGCATTTCCAGAATCTTCAGTACCTGGGCAATGGTTCCGGTCCGGTACAAATCATCCTGATTCGGATCGTCCACACTCCCATCTTTCTGAGCAACAGTTCCCAGTAATTTATTACCACGGTACACTTCCTGAACTAATTGCAGCGATTTTTGTCTTCCGACAGTAATGGGCATTACCACACCTGGAAACATCACCGTGTTTCTTAAAGATAATATTGGCAAAATGTCAGGAACGTCCAGGTTTGTTAAATCCGAATCATCACCGTCTGATAAAATCGGAATGAACTCATTGTCGTTATCCATTAAATTGGATATTAATATATTATGCATATCTAATTATTTTTTCTCTCCAGAATAATTAATTGTCACCACCTGACATACTGACCGACACAGGCCAGTAATCTTCAGTGGTGCTAATTTTTGCAATAGCCATGCCAAACAAGGAATGATTTGAATCAACAAGTCTTTTTTCAACAATCGGCAACCTGTTTGTTGCCAGTTATTCCGTCATGAAATTGATTCAGGAACAATTTGCCCTCAGGAAATTAGCTGAATTATGGGCAAAAAAAAAGCTTCGACCATGCGAAGCTTTTAAATATTTTCAAATCAGAATTATTTTTTTCTGAGATCCTGAGTCTTTTTGAATCTGGAATTGAATTTATCAACACGACCTGCAGTGTCAACCAATTTCATTTTTCCAGTATAGAATGGATGTGATGCACTTGAAATCTCAAGTTTAATCACCGGATATTCCACTCCGTCAACATCTTCTGTCTCCTTGGTGTTAACAGTCGATTTGGTAATAAATACATGACCGTTTGACATATCTTTGAATGCAACAGTACGATAATTCTCTGGATGTATCCCTTTTTTCATCTGGTTATAATTTGTTTTTTAATTGTCAGATGGAACTCGCCTGATATTCATTCTCTTGTTTATGAGATTTTCTCTCATGGCTCGTTTCATTTTAATTCTCTTTACTTTTTGTTTTTTAACGGCTTGCAAAGTTACATATAGGAATGTAATTTCCAAATATTTCAGTTTATTAATTCCTGTTTTTTTCGAAATTAATCTTCAAGACCAATAATAGGAGCTCTTTTGAATGGTTTCGTCCGGTCGAAAAGATAGCGCATGGTGTAATGTGTTTTCACGTGGACACCACCAACTGACTTATACAGAGCAATAATCTTTGGATTAAAATCTCCGGCCCACGACATTTCGACTTCGGTATATTGTGGTTTGTGTTTCATTAATTTATCCTGATGCCAAAAGATGGCCGATTCGATTCCTGATTTTTGATATTTTGGTGTCACTCCCATGATTAAAATACGGGTGCGTGTCATCACTTTGGTCTTTTTGTAATACAAAAATTTCAGGATATTAACGAAATTCAGTTTTCCATTCAGTTTTTTCAAAATTTGATTGATGTCCGGAATCATGACAAACAATGCAATCGGTTCGCCATTGTGGTAAGCGAACCAAACCATTTCGGTATCCAGAATGGCTTTTGAAGTCTGAATAAAATCACGGATTTCTTCCTTATCCAAAGGTTCGAAATGTTCGTGAAAACGCCAGGCTTCATCGTAGATGTAACAAAAATCGTCGATAAACTTGTCGGTTTTATCAAACGAAAAATGCTCAAAGGTGTAACCGGGCTTTTTGGCAACCCATTCGGCAATTTTCCAGAAGCGCTCCGGAAATGGTTTTGAATAATCGAGGTGATAGCTGTATTGTTCGAAGTAAACTTCAAATCCATATTTTTTAAACAGATCGGCGTAATATGGCGGATTATATGGCATTCCGAATCCCTGATGAGAAAAACCATCGACAAGCAATCCCCAGTTCATGTAATTCTCGCCAAAATTAACAGGTCCGTCCATCGCTTCCATGCCACGCTCACGAAGCCACTCTCGGGCAGCATCAAACAACATTCCGGCGGCTTCCTGATTATTTATACATTCGAAAAATCCACATCCACCGGTGGGCTGTTCAAAAGTATGTGTCTTTTTGCGGTTCAGAAATGCACCAATCCGTCCGATTAAATTACCCTGATCATCCTTAATAATCCAGCGACAGGCTTCTCCTGTTTTGAACGATGGATTTTTTTCAGGAGTAAAAACATCTTCAACCATATTGTGCAACGGACAGGCCCAGTTCGGGTCATTCCGGTAAATAAGATGTGGCACCTGATGAAAAAGTTTTTTGGTCTGATTATCTGCGACTTGTATAATTTGCATGTGAGTTGTTTTTTGCGAACAATTTACGATAATTTGTGAATCTACAACATGAACATATTAATCTTTAATGATCGGAAGCCGTTTAAATGGTTGCGACCGGTCGAACAAATAACGCAGAGTTTCGTGGGTTTTGGCATATTTACTTCCCACCGAATTAAACAAAGCGATCATTTTTGGATTAAAATCTCCTACCCAGCTCAGTTCCATTTCCTTATACCAGGGTTTCTTCAACATCACCTTCCGGAGTTGCCAGAAAATGCCGGATTCAATCCCTGAACCCTGAAATTTTGGAATGACTCCCATAACCAGAACCCGGCAACGGGTCATTGTTTTCTTTTTCCGTAAGTATAGAAGTTTAATTAAATTGATCAGATTCAGTTTTCCATCTTTAAGATGTTTTAAGATCTGGTTCAAATCCGGAATCATCATAAAAAAGGCAATCGGTTCATCCTTGTGGTACACATACCAGATAAATTCCTCTTCCAATACCATTTTTGCATCCCGGATCAGCGCCTTCAGCTCTTTCGGATCAATCGATTTGTAATTCGAATGTTTATCCCAGGCCTGCTGATGGATGGCAATAAAATCGTTGATGCACCGATCCTGATCTTTAAACGAAAATGTTTTATAGTGAAAATCCTTTTTCTTAGTAACCCATTCAGCAATCTTCCAAAACCGCTCCGGAAGATCGGGACTGGTAATATCCAGGTGATAGCTGAATTGCTGATAATAAGTTTGAAAACCATATTTTTCGAATAGTTGCCGGTAATATGGCGCGTGATACTGCATTCCGAAACCCTGATGTTCATAACCATCGACCAGCAATCCCCAGTTGAAAAAGTTTTCACCAAAGTTTACCGGTCCATCCATGGCAACAAAACCTTCGCTTTTCAGCCAGTCACGGGCAGTATCGAAAAGTATACGGGCTGCAATTTCATTGTCCTCGCATTCAAAAAAACCAACATTTCCAGAAGCAAGGGTATCCGGCTCAATTTTGCTGCGATCGTAAAATGCAGCAATCCGGCCCACAAAACGATTTCCATCTTTCAGCAGCCATCTGTGGGCCGCTCCCTGATTAAATCCGGCATTTTTCTGAGGATCAAAAACATCCTCAATCATCATTCGTAAAGGTGCAACCCAGTTCCTGTCGTTTTTATATAAACGGATTGGTAATTCATGAAATGCATCGACCAACTTCTTATTTGTAACCTCGATAATTTCCATACAGCACTTCTATACGTTTTGTTTTGCATGCCGAAAATAGTATTAATCAACGGAAAACAAAAACAGGGACCGAAGTCCCTGTAGTATTTAAACAAATAGAATGCATTTGAATATTAGTCCCTGCTGGCCAGTTTGGAAAGTAAACGAAGCATTTCCAAATACAGCCAGATCAATGTAACCATCAGACCGAAAGCACCATACCACTCCATGTATTGTGGTGCACGGGCATTGGCACCATTGGTAATCATGTCGAAATCAAGAATCAGGTTCAAAGCGGCAATTACCACAATAAACAAGCTAATTCCAATCGACAACATGCTGTTTCCGTGTAAAAATCCAACATTAACACCGAACATACCAACTACAAAACTCACCAGGTAAACCAATGCGATTCCGCCGGTTGCTGCAATAATTACAGTTTTAAATTTTTCAGTTGCACGGATGGTTCCTGAACGGTAAAGTAAAAGCATGATAAAAAATACGCCAAAGGTCAGTGAAACGGCACGCATCACCAGGCCGGGATACATGGCTTCGAACATCGCCGAAACCGCTCCGAGGAAAAGACCTTCGAAAACAGCATAAATCGGGGCAGTCATGGCTGCACGACGTGGGCTGAACGTGGTAATAATTGCTGTTATGAAACCTCCGATTGCTCCAACCATAGTCCAAACCATTAATCCTGAAGGCATTGCTCCCGGAACAGAAGGATCCAAAGCACCCATAAATTTACGCCAGGTAAATGTGGCGGCAAAAATAACGATGAGCAACATGAGGCCGGTCTTATTGATTGTTCCGTTAATGGTCATCACTCCATCTTCGGTACTGGTAGCCGACTGACTAAATATATTCTTCCCAAATACCGGGTTTGATGATTTTGTAAGATTCATTTCTATAAAATTTAAAATTTCGTTTTACTGAATAAAAACTGTACCAAAAATAATCAGTCTTCCCAATCTTTACACCACGCTTAAGTTTTCTTAACAAATAATTCCTGAATGTATTCACTTTTCAATTCCGATAAAATCAGTTCTGCCAGGTTATGACTTTCTTCATAATCACTAACTTTCAGATTTTCAGCATAAAGAATACAACTTTCATTCATCTCCTTACTCTTTTGGCCCAGCAAAATAAACGAGCGGTAAAATACCTGCTGAAGATTCGGATCTTTCGCCAATGGTGACAAAACGTCGAAAAATGGTTCGAAAAGTTCATCCATGGCAGATTTTTCAGTCAAAGCGAGCCGCCCCATCAGGTGTAATCCGGAAAAACGGACCAGATGTTTTTTGCCCCGGCACCATTCGAGTGACTTGATAAACGCAAATTTGGTATTCGACCACAAATATGTATTTAAAACCTCTGCCATTTCTGTAGTTTCCAGACTTTTTGTCCAGTAATCCATTTGTTCTTCGGTAACTTCTTTCGGATTATCGAGCATGGCAGCCAGTATCATGGATTCGCGCCACTGTTTATTCCAGAGTTTTAGTGCAAGTAAATGATTGGGTTCGTATTGTTTTGCTATTTCGCGCAACGAAATGATGGAAGCACCCCAGTTTATTTTATAGTTCAGACCAAGTCTTTTCATGGAGTCAACGGTCTCCCCGTTCTTAGCCTGACGAATTTTTGTCAGTATCTGACGAAATTCCTGTTCTATTCCTGGGTCATCAATGATAAAATCCATATCAACTAGTCTAAAGGTAAAAGTCAAAATATCTAAACGTATTTTTCATTAATAAATCACAAATTCCACCATGAAAAATTCGGCTGTCAAAAGTACTGAATAAACCAAATGCTGCCTCACATCCAGATAATCCTTCACTTTAATTTCATTTGTCTTCCGGACAAAAAGCATTAAAACCAATTTTTCGAAAATATAGGCAATCACCGTTCCGTATGCAACACCGACAATTCCCCAATATTGAAGAAACCAAAGACTAATGCTAACATTCACAACAATTTCGAAGAACGAAGCCCACATGATCGCAGTTGTTATCTGAAGTCCGATCAGGATGGTTTGCGGGAACAAAAGCCTGCTGATAATCAACAACAAATAAATATTAAAAATGGTGGCACTACCTGTAAAACTAACATTAAACACAATCGGAAATGCCCAGTGCGAAACCAGCATCATGACCCCGGAAAGAGGGAAAAGCCAGAATCCAAGTTTTTGTGAATTGTTCCTGATCTTTTCCAGGTTCGATTTAAGGTTGATGTGATCGGCAAATCCGGGCAACATGGATGCACTGAAAGCATTGGCCAGCAGCAAAACCAGTGGAAATTCGCGGGCGCCATACCGGAAAACGGCAAAAGTAGCATCATTGAAATAAGCAGTAATGATGAATCCGTCGATGTATTGACCGGAACCACTCAGCAGCATCGAAACGATAAGCGGCCAGGCACTTTTCAGGTTTTGCTTCATGAAACCAAAATCGATTTCAGGAACAGAATTCCGGAACAACAGAACCAGAAGCCAAGCCAAACGAAATGCGGCGCTTGCAACCAAACCAGTCATGCTCATTTCGATACTTTCTCCGAAAACCGGTGGCAAGGCAACCAGAACAAACATTAAGGTATATGAAATTACCGCATAATTTATCATTTGTTTTCCCTGATTTTTGATCAGGTAAACGTATTCAACCAAACTGGCCGGAGATGAAATCAGGATGTAAACCAGCAGGTAATTCAGGAATGGAATATCTGATCCTTTCAGCAAATGACCGGAGAGCGACTTTTCGAACAGAAAAAGAAAAATTGCCGATAAACCTGAAAAAGCCGTAACCAGATAAAATACATTAAACAGTGCAGATGATCTTCCGGAGCCGGATTCGTTTTTGGAAGATGGCAGAAAACCCTGTATCAGCCCATTGAGCCAGAAAAAGCAAATTGCAGAAGCCAGAAACAAAAAGGTTTCGTATTGGCCAATCTGCGAAGTTGTCAGTCCCGATTTTGCAAAAACAACCCCAATCAGCATCAAAGTTGAAAAACGGATGAGCTGGAAAAGCTGCAGGCCAGATATCTGGGTGATTTTAAAGTTAATTGGTAATTTACGAACCAAGTTGTTTTGTTTTGTTTACTCAAAACTACTAAAAAGCACGAAACCGGAAAATGCAGCGGAGAAAGTTTATACCATTCTCTTTCTATTGCAGCTATCCAGAGTTCAAATCAGATCGCAGGCATCAGCAGGCATCCATTTGCGGTCTTTGCCTTCCCATTTGATGTTGCAGCCAATGGGATTGGTTACCGGAACTGAAACCGGTTGCCCGGCCAGTATTTCTGAAAGAGTCCGGTCCAGATCGTTCACCGTAATTTTGGATGCATCGCGCGGCTGATCGACTGCACGGCCTGTATAAACGAGTTTTCGTTCCTGATCAAAAACAAAAAAGTGAGGTGTTTTAAGTGCTCCGTAAGCCAGAGCAACTTCCTGTGTTTCGTCGTGCAGGTAGAGCCATGGAAACTGGTTTTCGTTCATGCGCAGAACCATATTCTCGAAACTGTCTTCTGTATAGGTATTCGGGCTGTTCGAATTAATGGCCACAAAACCAACCCCCTGTTCCTGAAATTTTTGAACGGTTTGCCGGGTCACCTCATCACTTCCGAGAACATACGGGCAATGGTTACAGGTGAAAAAGACCACCAGAATCGCTGAATCAGCAAAATCGCTGAGCTGATAGAATTTATTATTGGTGGCTTTCAGGTTAAATTCGGGTGCCTGATTGCCAATTTGCAAAGTATAGGACATGATCTGATTTTTATCTGTTTTGATTCATTCAACAATTCAGGATGAAAATTGATCAGGGCGAATGGAAACTGGCCATATAAAAAGGGGATTCCATCTCTTTTTTTTAGTCACAATCCCGCTGAAAGTTATTTCCCGGAGGGAAGGTTCATTTTGTAACTCCGGATTTTAATCCGGTGCAAACTGATTATACAAAACGTAGAGTTCCGGAGGAACGATACCTAATTTTGAAAACCAGATCAGCCGGATCGATGGCTCTTTAAAACAAGGATTCCATCTTTTGAAAGAGATGGAATCCCTGGCTGATCAAAAGGAAAGGACATGTCCTGACCCTACTGTGGAATGAATTGAATTTTGTAATTTATTTCACCTGAACCGGAAGAGAATATTTTATATCTCCGGAAGAATTTCCGAGATTCAAAACAAATTCAGCGGCATCAACTTTCCATCCGTTTGTTTTGTCATCCCAGTAGGCCATGTCTTCCACTTTTACCGGAATGGTAACGATTTGCTGTTCTCCTGCTTTCAGGAATATTTTTTTAAATCCTTTCAGTTCTTTCGCCGGACGCATAACCGGAGCCTTTTTCTGGGTCACATAAACCTGCGCCACCTCTGCCCCATCAATGTTTCCGGTATTCTGCAATATGAAACTCAATAAAACGGTTTCATCTTTGGTATAACTTTTTTTGTCGGTTTCAGGTTTCGAAATTTCGAAACTGGTATAACTCAATCCGTATCCAAAGTGGAAAAGCGGAGCAATATTTTTGGTGTCGTGCCAGCGGTATCCAACCAGGATATCGTCTTTGTAGATTTCTTTAATGCTGTCGCCCGGATAGCAGATTGGTCCAAACGAATGGGCACCATTGTCAGCCAGTTTTACCGGAAATGTAAACGGTAGTTTTCCTGAAGGATTCACTTCGCCCGATAACACGGAAGCAATGGCATTTCCGGCTTCGGAGCCAATGTACCAGGCCTGAACAACAGCCGGCACCTGCGAAATCCAGGGCATGGCTACCGCGTTTCCACTCACCAGAACCACCACCACATTTTTATTTACCTTCAGAATTTCGGCCAGTAGTTCGTCCTGACCAAAAGGTAAAGCGTAGGTCAGGCGGTCGCCACCCTCGCAATCCTGATTGTGATTTTTATTCAGTCCACCGACAAACACGACCAGATCGGCTGCCGTAGCCACTTTTACTGCCTCGTTGCGCAGGGTGTCGGCATTCAGTTTCGAAGGAATTGCACGTCCATAAGCTGGCGGGCCTGAAGCATATCCCATGGCATACGTTATTTTGTCACCGAATTTTGCTTTCAATCCCTGCAAAGGCGAAACCTCATTTTTCGCTTTCAGGTTTGATGATCCGCCGCCAACGGTCATTGAGCGGGTGGAATTTTCGCCGATCACGGCAATGTTTTTATATTTCGAAGCTTCGATTGGCAAAATATTTCCGGAGTTTTTAAGGAGCACAATTCCTTCTTCAGCAATGGTACGGGCCACTTTTGCATGTTCAGGAGTGGCAAAACTTCCCCACGGACGACCCGAATTCATCGTGGTCCGGAAAATCATCCGCAACACCCGGCTTGCTTTGTCGTTTACTGCACTCTCCGGAATCGTTCCTTTTTTCAGTTCATTAAGAAACGGATTTGCCAGGTAATATAAATCGTATGCATTTTTGGTCGAACGGGTCATGCCATCGGTAAACGAACCCATTTCAATATCTAAACCATTCAAGGCGGCCTGTTTGGTATCGTGAGCACCACCCCAGTCGGTAATAACTGTACCATCAAATTTCCATTCACCTTTCAGAATCTGATTCAGGAGCATATCGTTGTGACAGCAATGTTCACCCCGGAACTTGTTGTATGATCCCATGATCGACCAGGCTTTTCCTTCGGTTACCGCAGCTTTAAAAGCCGGAAGGTAAATTTCGCGCAGGGCCCGGTCGCTTACTTCCACATCAATGTGTCCGCGCCAGATTTCCTGGTTATTCAGGGCAAAATGTTTGACACAGGCAGCTACACCATTTTTCTGTAATTCCTGAATGTATGGAACGACCATTTTTGAAGCCAGATACGGATCTTCGCCCATATATTCGAAATTACGACCGTTCATTGGGGTGCGGTAAATATTCACTCCGGGACCAAGTAACACTGTTTTATTCCGGTAACGGGCTTCTTCGCCAACCGCTTTTCCGTAAATGGCTGACATTTCGGGATTCCAGGTAGCTGCCAGACAAGTCAGTGCCGGAAAGGCGGTACAAGAATCATTGCTCCATTTGGCTTCGCCCCAGCTGTCCCACAGAATTTCTTCACGTACACCATGGGGCCCGTCACTCATCCAGACTTCAGGAATACCCAAACGGGCAACGCCCTTGCTGCTGAATTTTGACTGTGCATGACACAAGGCCACCTTTTCTTCGAGCGTCATCAGCGACAGTGCATGCTGAACACGCTCTTCGATTGGACGTGTTTCATCGAGATAAACCGGTTTTGACAATTGAGCTTTCAGGATAGTTGTTCCGGTAAAAAGCAGAAACAGGCTCATTCCCAAGATACCATAAAATTTACGATACATAATTTGTTGTTTGTGATATTGAATATAAACAGACGATAATTTTTCAAGATAATGACCTTGAATATTGTTGCGCAAATATATTCACAATCAATCGTTGAAATACATTTCTGGCAAATCAGTGTCATAAATGGGCTTTTTGTTGTAATGTTAAAACGAAAAATAATTTCATTTTATGCCTGAACAAATGAACTTTTTTTAACTTCGCAGCTTAATATTGATATATATAGATTTTTAGATATGAAAACAATTGTTTTAAGTTTAGTTCTTGCTGTTTTATTCCTGAACGGAACAAAGGCTCAGGTTGTACAAAATGTGGATGCCGTAAAATTTAACCAGCTGATTTCTTCGGAAGATGCAATATTACTGGATGTTCGTACTCCTCAGGAATATTCGCGCGGGCACATTAAAGGTTCAACTTTAATTGATATTTCAGATCCAGGATTTACCTCGAAGGTTGCGATGCTGCAAAAAGACAAGACCATCCTGATCTACTGTCTGAGCGGTAGCCGCAGTTACGCAGCAGCCAACTACATGAGCCAGAATGGATTTAAGAAAATTTATAACCTGCAGCAACCCGGTCTGATGGCCTGGAACAGACAAGGCTATCCGCTGGAACAAAGCGCCCAGACTGTTGCAAGCACTGCCACCAAATACACACCGCAGTCTTTCAGCAAAATACTGGCCGAAAACAAAGTTGTTCTGGTAGATTTTAATGCGGCCTGGTGTGCACCGTGTAAGGCCATGAGCCCGGTTATTGATAAGGTTTCGGCTGATTTCAAGGGCAAGGCACGTGTGGAAAAGGTTGATGTTGAAGCCAACAAGGAAATTACGACAGCTTACCAGGTGCAGTCGGTGCCGGGTTTCGTGATTTTCAAGAATGGCAAAAAAGTATGGAGCCACAACGGAACCATCAGCTATAATGACCTGACTGTTGAACTGAAAAAATATTTGTAGGGGAATTAGAGCGGGGGAAATGATTCTTCCTGAATACGTTTCAGGATTTCTGCATTGAATTTAGGATTTTATCTGTTGAAAACGGATAGAATCCTTTTTTTTGTCAAAAAGGGTAGGGAATTGGTCAGGACATGTCCGAAATACACCCGATATCTGATATGTATTGGTTGGATGATAAATGGTCAGGACATGTCCTGACCGTACTGTGACCCGAGGAATCAAATATTCCGATAAATTGTAAAAATCACGATATGCAAAAATGATTCTGATTGGTAATTGCTTTGATCAATACTCATAGTACGGACAGGTCATGACCTGTCCTATCCGCAAAATAATCATATACGATAAATTAACCAGCAATCAAACCGCCTTACTCCTTGCCTTTCGGCTGATCAGATATACACCGGCCAGAATAACAGCCATGCAGATGAGGTGCAGTACAGTAACTTTTTCACCATCGAGCACACCCCACATGATGGCAAAAATAGGAATGATGTAGGTCACCGATGATGCCGCGACAGCCGAAGCATAGCGAATCAGGCTGTTCATGAGCAACATGGCCATAGCCGTGCCCACCATTCCCAGAACCGCCAGTGCCAGTAAATGCGCAGGCCAGTCGTTGCTTTCGAATACCGGAGCCAGATTGGTTGTTAGCAGGTAAATCAACGCAACCGGACCAATAAACAAAAACGATAGCGAAGTGATCTGAATACCTGAAAGATGGGTGAGCCTGGTTTTTATCTGGTTAATGCTAATGCCATAAAAAACAGTAGCCAATACAATATAAAATGCATACCCGTTTACTGTACCCAAACTAAAATTATCGCCTGAAAGAATTAAGCCAGTGGCACCGGCCAGACCAAGCATTAAGCCAGCCACCTGCATCCAGCGGAAACCTGTTTTATGAAGCAGCAAACCTACCAGCAAGGTAAAAACCGGAGTGAGCGAATTGAGCATTCCGGCCAGCGAACTGTTGATTTGTGTTTCGGCAATCATAAACAGAAATGCAGGAAAAAAACTGCCGATAAAACCGGCAATCAGTAAACTGGGCAGATCCTTACGTTTCAGGTTTTTGATGTTTTTAATTGAAAGCGGCAGCAAAACCATCGATGCCAGAATAATACGCAGCGCCCCTGCCTGTTCCGGACTGAAACTCTTTAATCCGATTTTCATCAGGATAAATGAACTACCCCAGATAAAAGCCAAAAACAATAATATACTTAACTGAAACCAACGTTTTTCCCAGATCATGGTGTTGTGATTTTTGAAGGCGTGAAGATAATGGAAATGTTGCAGTGGAGGAATACCTAATTTTTTGATTTCACCTTAGTAGAGAAAAATGGATCGATCAGATCCCAACCTTATTTACCCTATTTTAAGATTTAACCTCGATTACGAAGATAATTTCCAATAACAAATACCTTATTTTAGTTTCCACCTTAGTAGGTAAGATTAATCAGCCCGAAATAAAAAACCTTATTTTTTTTGATTTCACCTTAGTAGAGAAAAATGGAATCGATCAGATCCCAACCTTATTTACCTTATTTTGAGATTTAACCTCGATTACAAGGATAATTTCCAATAACAAATACCTTATTTTTTTGATTTCACCTTAGTAGAGAAAATGGATCGATCAGATCCCAACCTTATTTACCCTATTTTGAGATTTAACCTCGATTACGAAGATAATTTCCAATAACAAATACCTTATTTTAGTTTTCACCTTAGTAGGTAAGATTAATCAGCCCGAAATAAAAAACCTTATTTTTTTTTGATTTCACCTTAGTAGAGAAAATGTATCGATCAGATCCCAACCTTATTTACCTTATTTCTTCAATGTATCCTGATAATGTTTTAGAAATTTTTCATATTCCTCTGCAAAGCTAATTTTCCGATGATGTTCTGGCTGATTCAAAATATATTTACAAATCCGGTCAATTTCAGATTTTGAAACCGAAAATGCAGACGCTGATTGCTGCCATCTGAATGGCACCTCAGAAAGCCTGTTTTCATTAATGAAATTCTCCGAACTGTCGGCGATAATAGTTGACAGTTCTTCATCAGACAATTCAGGTGATTTAGAAACTAAAAAATGCAGGTGATCCGGATTGGCATAAATGGCGTATAATTTTGATGAATTTCTGTTCACGATCCCGGTAATATATTTTTCAATTCTGATCCTGTTTTTCTCCGGAATTACCGGCTGTCGGCCAAACGTTGTAAAAACAAAATGGATGTATAGGTTATTGAATTCAATTTTCATTTCAATAAGGTAAATAAGGTGGAAAAATGGGTTGATTTATAACCTTCTACTAAGGTGAAATAAAAAATAAAAATAAGGTATAATAAAAATAAAAACAACATAATTTCATGGAGCTTATACCGGATAAAATGAAGGCTTTTGGATTTTTAAAACTTATTTTAAGATTTAACCTCAGTTACGAGGATAATTTCCAA
>JBASYJ010000052.1:0-3201 GCA_049277435.1 Prolixibacteraceae bacterium | reverse complement strand
CAGTTACCAGCCATGGAAACCTGGGTGAACATCAAAGAGCTGGGTGCCAAAGGCGACGGAGAAACTGACGACACCAAAGCTTTTCATGAGGCGATAGCCAAATACAAAACCATTTATGTTCCCACAGGTTGGTACCGTTTTACCGAAACCGTAAAAATGGCGCCCGGCACGAAGCTCATCGGTTTTCACCCCTTCGCCACTCAGTTTATCCTGAAAGAAAGTGAACCGGCATTCAGCGGATTTGGCGCTCCGAAACCGCTTCTCGAATCAGCCGAAGGTGGCGATGCCATCGTGAATGGAATCGGGCTGAACACTGGCGGATACAATTACCGGGCAGTTGGACTGAAATGGATGGCCGGCGATAAATCGTACCTCAACGATGTGAAATTTGTTGGAGGTCACGGCACGATGCAAAAACCAGATACTCCCCGCGATCCGGACGAACAGAAAAGATGGGAACGTAAAATCAGTTCGCCGGTTTCTCCTGAAAACGCGATCGGGATGGACCTGGCCTGGGATAATCAGTATTGGAGTTTGTGGGTCACCAATGGCGGCGGCGGAACCCTGAAAGACATCTGGACGGCCAGTACCTATGCCGGAACCGGTTTTTATGCCAGCCACACATCCACTCCGGCACGCATTTATGCCATGTCGCTCGAACACCATGTTCGTGCCGAATGTCGCCTGAACGGTGTGTCGAACTGGAAATTTTATGCTTTTCAGTTTGAGGAGGAAGGCCGCGAAGGAAAAGATTGCCAATCGCTCGAAATCGACAATTGCAGCGACCTCAGTTTTGCCAATTTGTGGATGTACCGCGTCATTCGGGTCAACACCCCACGTCACTGGGGAATCAAAGTATCAAACAGCCGGAACATCGATTTCAGGAATATGCGCAACTGGACACAGGTTTTGCATGTTCCGGAGTTGACTGTTTACGACATGAATAAAAACATGGCCATTTACCCCTGGGATTTTGCCCGCGCAACAGTCAGCGGAAATGAACCGTCGAAAAAACCTGAAGCCGTCAAAATTGGCGATGTGGAAAAACTGGCTTTCGGATTCGAGTTTGCAACTGGTGCTGTTGCCGACAGCAAAGGCAATGTTTATTTCTGCGAGAACCGGCTGAAAAAGGTGTACAAATGGTCGGTCGAAACGAATACCGTTTCGTTGTATGCCGATTATCCGTACAAACCGTTCTCGCTGGCGGTTGATACAAAGGATAATCTTCTGGTAATTTGCCGGTACGATCCGCAACCGGGTTATCTGGTTGATGGAAAACAGGAAAGTGTGACAAAATTGCCCGACGATAACCCGATGTACAGCGGTTGGGGAAACGGTGGCTGGGCAGCACTGGCCTATGCAATTTCTCCTGAAAAAAAAGACGGGATGCAGGTTTTGAACCGAATTAAAACTGCCGATGCCCAAAATGTGAAGCGGGTAATTTATCCGACTCACCGCTGGCGAAGCGATTTCGAAAAAGTGGTTTTGGAACTGCCTGAAACCAGCTTTCTGGCTCCGGATGGTGTCACCATAATTCCTGAAACCTATGATCTTGGTCGTTCGGTCGAATTGATGGCTGTTTCTCCGGGACAGGCTCAACCAGTTTTTGTCACCCATGAAGATCCGAAAATCACGTACAGATTTCGTGTCGCTCCTGATGGGAAATTGATCAACATGCACAAAGCATTTTCGCGCGGTGAATACGGATCGGTACTTGATGCGAACGAAACGCTTTACCTGGCTGAAGGGCAAATCTTTGTTTTTGATTTTGACGGCAGGGAAATCAGCCGGATCAATCTGGACGAACGACCCATTTCGCTGGCCATCGGTGGAAAAGATAAAGAATACCTTTTCGCAACTACTAGCACTTCATTTTACAAAATAAAAATCAACTAAACGATGAATAAAAATTTACTCAGATTGCTTTTCCTGATGCTGATTTCAGGATTCCTGAATTTCCAGGCAGAAGCACAACCCGGTGCAAAAATCGTTGAGAATAACGGGAAATTCGAATTATATGTCGACGGAGTAAAAACCTACATCAAAGGCGTCGGCGGAACCAATAAAATCGATCTGGCATCTCAGAACGGAGCCAATGCATTCAGGACCTGGGGAGGAAGTGTTGAATCTATTAAACGTGACCTTGAGCTGGCCAAAGCCAATCACATGTACATCATGCAGGGCATCGGCCTGACGAAAAACCGGGCATCGTATTACGACGAAACCTACAAAAACAAACTGCGGAATCAGGTTCGGCTTCTGGCTGAAACATTTAAGGATGAACCCAATATTCTGGTCTGGGGCATCGGAAATGAAATCGATCATGAAGAAAAAGCGGATGTGGGAGCTGCCTGGATCTTTGTGGATGAACTCGCACAAATTATCAAATCAATTGCTCCCTGGCAACTCGTTTCAACTGTGATCACCCACAATCCGCGCGCACTCGATTCCATCGCCCGGTACACTTCGCATCTCGATCTGGTTGGTATTAACAGTTACGGCGGAATTGGCGGACTCAAAGAAATTGTAGAAAAATCGGACTACAAAGGTGCTTACATGATTACAGAATGGGGCCCGACCGGATTCTGGGAAACCACAAAAACCAGATGGAATGCACCAATCGAACAAACCAGCGAAGAGAAAAGAATCGTTTACGAAGACCGATATAACAACTACATCAGTGGTTCGCCGCGCTGCCTGGGCTCGTTTGTTTTCCTCTGGGGACAAAAAGAAGAACGCACCCCAACCTGGTTCAGCATGTTTGTCGAAAATTCGGTGGAAGGACTTCCGCTGAAAGGTGAAAAAACACCGATGGTTGAAGCGATGGAACGCGTCTGGAAAGGTGTTGAATTAAAACAAACCGCTCCGGTGATCAAAAAAATGACCATCAATCAAAAAGCCGCGATTGAAAGTGTTAAGGTTGCTGCCGGAAAATCCTTTTCCGGAGAAGTAACCGTGAACGATAAGGAAGGCGACAAACTAACCTACCTGTGGGAAATCCTGAAAGAAGCGACCGTTCTGGGAAGCGGTGGATCTTTCGAACCACGTCCGGAAAGGGTTGGCGAGGTCGTAACTACCGAAAATAACAGTTGCCAGTTATCGGTAAACGAACCCGGAAACTATCGGTTATTTATTTATGTTTTGGATCATACCGGTTTTGCCTCTTCGGCCAATGTTCCATTTCAGGTTACAAAATAGAAA
>JBASYJ010000051.1:0-3951 GCA_049277435.1 Prolixibacteraceae bacterium | reverse complement strand
TGGAATCCAAGACTCAGTCATCTTTTGACGAATCGATTGTCTTTTCAAATTATACCTTGGCAGAGCAAAATGTCTTCGGAATCTACACCACTTTTGGTCAGACCAATGCTCACCGTGCCAGATATTCTGTTTGGTATGGTATTAATTCCGATATTGAATTTTATCATTCTTCCGGAGACCCAAATGCCGGAGTTGTGCCAACGGCTAACCAGCAAATGGCTTGTTATGTGGGTTCGGTAACCAACACCAGCATGAATACCTCCAATGGCGCCTATGCTATGATTTATAACGGAATTGAACAAGCCAATGTGGTGATCAAAGGCCTGCGTAATTATGGAAATGTGGAATCTGATCCGCAGATGGCTTATTTGCTGGGTGAAGCCTTAACCATGCGTGCAGTTCTTTATTATGACCTGCTTCGTGCATGGAGCGATGTTCCTGCCCGTTTTGAGCCGGTAACCAGCGAAACTATTTATCTACCGAAATCGAACCGGGATGTTATTTACAAACAGCTGATTGCCGATTTGCAGGAAGCAGCCCCGATGGTGCCATGGCCTAATGAAACAGCTCAGACCAGCACTGTGGAACGTGTAAATAAAGCCTATGTAAAAGGGTTACTGGCCCGTTTGTGTTTGGTAGCTTCAGGTTACGCTCAGCGTCCGGATGTGTTAAACAGCGGATCAGGTGCAAGTTCAATCCGTTTAAGCGACGATCCTGAATTATCAAAAGCAGTGCTTTACCCGATTGCTCTGAATGCTTGTCAGGATGTAATTGAAAGTGGAACCTGTGCTTTAAAACCACATTTCATCGATGTTTGGAAAGCCAATATGGCTGATGTGGTTTCTGCAGGAAGCGAATCATTGTTCGAAATTCCGTATTCAAATACGCGAGGTCGCTGGATGTATACCTGGGCTGTTCGTCATGTAACGGCTGATAAATATATTGCTGCCTCTGGATATGGTGGTCAGGGCGGTCCGGTTGCAAACTTGTTTTACGACTACGATGTAAAAGACGAACGACGTGATGTGACCTGTGTACCTTTCCGCTGGAACAATGGTGTTCAGGAATTAAACGGATTGAGCACCTGGTATTTTGGAAAATACAGGTTTGAATGGATGACCCGGTTTGCTGAAAATACGACCGATCACGGTATCAATCCGATCTACATGCGTTATTCGGACGTGTTACTGATGGCTGCCGAATGTGCGAACGAATTGAATGATCTTCCAAAAGCCAAGACTTATTTCAAACAGGTTCGCGAACGCGCTTTCCCTAATAATCCTGAAAAAGTAACCGAGTTCATGAGTTCCTTGGGTGATAAAACAGCCATGTTTAATGCCATTGTTGACGAACGTGCCTTTGAATTCTGTGGTGAATTTGTGCGGAAAGCTGATTTGATCCGCTGGAATTTGCTGGGCAGCAAAATGCAGGAAGCAAAACAAAAAATGACAGATTTGTCAAATCAGGCCGGTAAATATTCCGATCTGCAAACAAACATCTATTACAAATTGAATGCGGATGGGGAAACCTTAAGTTTTTATGGATTAAACCACGGTGAATTAGACAATCCCGGTGCGGATTGGACAGGTACAACATTTATCGGGCCTACCAAACTTACTCAGGAAAAAATTAATGGACTGTATTGGCAGGATCCGGATAAACAACAGTTTTGGCCAATTTATCAGGTATATATTGATGCCAGTGCCGGAGCTTTGGTAAATGATTATACTTATTAATCGTTAAAGCAAAAAATCATGAGAAAAAGTATTAAAACATATCTATATGCAACAGGCCTGGCTATATTATTGGCTCTAAGTGCCTGTCAGGAAAACATCGCGCCGGTGATCGACACAATGACTTTTGACCGGCTCTTTATTCCACTTAAACTGACTGCGAGAGTGATGGATAAAGTGAATGTTCAGCTGAGTTGGGACAAAATGAACGGTGCTGATGCTTATGTGGTGGAATTGAGTCTCGACAGTATGGTGTATCAAAGTATTGTTGCTTCGGTTACAGTTAAACCTGAAGAAATTCCGTTTACCTATTCGCTTGAAGGTGAAACACAGTACACTGCACGTGTTAAAAGTATCAGCAATCAGGGAATTGCCGATTCTAAATGGGCAACAGTAGTTTTTACTACCGATGCCGAACAAATCATCAAAGAAGCAAAAGATATCACCGGAACGGGTGCAACCATTACCTGGACGGCGGGATTAAATGTCACCCAGATTGTTTTCAGTCCGGGAGACATCAAACATGATATTACTCCTGCTGAAAAAGCTGCCGGAGAAGCTGTACTTACCGGTTTGGCTGCCGAAACAGATTACACTGCCAAAATCCTGAACGGTGCAAAACAACGTGGAATGATCACTTTCAAAACTTTGCTTGATCTGGGAGGATCGACTCCGGTTTACGATGGTGATAATCTGATCGCTTTGCTTGATGCAGCCAGCGACGGAGATTCGTTTGTTATTTTCCCCGGAACGTTTGATGTTGGTAATTATGCGATAACCAAGAATGTCAAGATTCGCGGGCTTTACCCAACCAATAAGCCGGAAATTGATGGTCGCTTTACTTTTGGTGTCGATCTGTCTTCAGTGATTTTTGAAAACATTATCCTGAACGGTGTGGATGCACTTACTTATTCAAATCCACTGCAATTTTCTGCAGCTGCTACAGTTGGATTGATTTCGTTTGAGGGTTGTGTGATCAAGAATTACAAATCACACCTGTTCTACGATTCAAGTCAGGGTGCAACCTTAGGCGAATTCAAACTATCGAATTGTATCGTGGATAATATTCTGGGAAATGGTGGAGATGGATTCGATTTCCGTTCTTCCTGTGTACAGAAATTAACCTATCAGAATACAACTTTCAGCAACGGATTCAGATCATTCCTGCGTTTGGATTACACCGGACCACTTTCCATGGAAGTGACTGTTGATCATTGTACATTCTACCGGGTTTGTTCGTTCGATAACAGCAATAACATCGGGCTGATCCGTGTAAATGGCGCCGGAGCTCCGCATACGGTTACTTTCTCGAATAACATTCTTTACGGAATTGGCGGCGACACTGCTTTGGGTTTCATGAGTAAAGGTAAGATCTCGGCAACCACAACGGTTGTTCTGAATAACAACGATTATTTTGCCAGTCCGACTTTATGGACCAATGCACCGTTTCTTGGTGTTGCCAAAGATTTTGATGCCAAAGCCATGGAACTGGATCCGTTATTTAAGGATGCAGCCAGTGGTGATTTTACTGTTGGCGAGTACACACTCAGCAGTGGCAAAATCGGTGATCCACGCTGGTATTAATTCAAATTGAACCATAATAAAAAAGATAAAAGTAGCATCCGGTACAGGATGCACTTTTATCTTTTTAAAAGTAAACTTCAGAAAAATTTATAGAATGGTTTCTTTAAATTTTTCCTTAAAGAAGTTTTACTAACTAAACCTGAATCATGATTTATCGAATTCTAATCTTTGTTTTTTGCCTCTTTCTACTGAGCTGTCAATCCATTCCGAAGTCAGAAAAAATAGACCGGAAAGCTCTGGTAACCCGCAACAATGTTTTAGTTGAGGGATTCGATTCTCTGGCTTCCTTATCGGTTGGAAACGGCAATTTTGCTTTCACCACCGATCTTACCGGGTTACAAACTTTTTATCCTGAATATGAACATGGAGTTCCGCTCGGAACTCAGTCAAACTGGGGATGGCATACTTTCCCGAATACTGAAAAATTTAAAGAATCCGAAACCCTGAAGTACTGGGATGTTCAGGGACGAAAAATTCCTTATCGTCACCAGATTAAAGATGATCCGCGGGCTGAAGCGGCCTGCAACTATTTTCGCGAAAATCCGCAACGTTTGCATTTAGGGATGATCGGATTCGTACTCACCAAATCAAATGGAGAAAAAGCAGAATTGGCTGACATTAAAAATGCCCGTCA
>JBASYJ010000050.1:0-4104 GCA_049277435.1 Prolixibacteraceae bacterium | reverse complement strand
AAGGATAGTAATTTTTCTTTTCCTTGGTTTTTATTTCTGCGGAAACAATAATCTGGTATTTTTCAGTAATACCAATTAAACCTTTGTCATAAGCCCGATCGTAAAGAGCTGAAAGACAAATTCCATTCTCAGGATTGAGTCGTTCTTTTTCATTTTGTGACCATGGTATAATATGGCTAGCAATCAATAAATCAGGAATATCAATTCCTGTTATTGCACATTTACCAGAATAATTGGCAAGCACAATTTGTCGAAATACATTTTGATTTACTCGTATTTTAACTTCCCTGATTTTGGTTTCACCTTTTAGATTTTCTGTTCCGGATAAAATTTCAGCAAATTTTGTCTCAATAGTTTGTTTTTCAAGATCAGCTAAAATCCTCTCTGTTTCAAAAAGCAAATCTTCTTTGTTTTGAATAAACTCATTCCAAATTGGTTCAACCTGCTTGATCCCACCAGTAAGGCCTTTGATACCTCTCTCTTGGTGAAATGGATCAACACTTGCAAAGTTGCTCAAACGCATTGCAATAGAGTTTGGAGTTCGATTCAAGAGTTTTGCTAAATGAATGATTTCTGGCGTTCCATGATGCAGCTTTCCGAAAGGAAGTTTTAGATAAAGGTTCAGAGCAAGAATAAGTTCTTCTCGTGTCCAAAGTCGACGTTCCATAAAGAGGATTTAATTTACCATAAATATCAGGAATATAGCTGAGAAATTTGCCTTTTATCCGGCTCATGTTGTAGCTCCGTATTTCTTTGCTGTGCACGTCGGTCATACCGTAAAGTTAGCGGTTTTGGAGCGTTTTTTCCGAATGCGGAGAAACCAGTCTTTCGTTGGCTAACTATTTTTTGGATTCTTCAATAAAACAATAGAATAGGATGAGCTGTTGGTTGGATCATTAACTTTGCAATCAAACGGTACCCGGTTTGCCATGGATGATTATCAGAAACAAATACGTTCAGAATTAGTAGACTGGCAAAGGCAAATGCTTCAGCGGCCCTCGTTGATTAACTGGCTATCAAAAGAAGTGCAGGTAAAAATCAATGCCTGGATACCCGAAAAAATACATCAGGCCATTACAACCACCATCAAACAAATGATACGCGGGGTTTTGTTCGGTGCGAATTACACAACCGCCAAACCTTTGTCGGGCCTGAGCTTGCAGGCACGTGAGGCAGCAGTCCGGCAACGGATCGAATTTTACCGGACCACCGCAGCTGTTGAAGGAGGAATAACCGGTGCAGGTGGAATATTGCTGGGATTTGCCGACTTCCCGATTTTAATTGGCCTGAAACTGAAATTGCTCTTTGATATCGCTTCGATGTATGGGTTTAATGTCAAAGATTATAAGGAAAGGGTTTACCTGTTGCATATTTTTGAACTGGCCTTCTCAAGTCATGTTCACCGGCGCAAAGTTTACCTCGGAATGGTTGACTGGAATCAGAAAAGCAAAGATCTTCCGGAAGACATCCATCAGTTTGACTGGCGAAATTTTCAGCAGGAATACCGCGACTACATTGATTTGGCCAAGATGGCCCAACTGATTCCGGTGATAGGTGCACCTGTTGGATTTGTGGTAAACGCCCGGCTGATTAATAAATTGGGGGAAACTGCCATGAATGCTTACCGCATGCGACTTCTGAATAATGAGGTGGATGTTCATCACAATTAAAGAATTGAAAGCCTTGTCCGGCAGGTAGGCTTCCCCTCTAAGGGAAGGGAGCCAGGCATTCTGAAATATGGAAGATTCTTTCTTTTATGAACTGCTATTCTAATCTTCGGGATCAAAAGTTTCCGCTTTGGGGGATTTAGGAGGCTACACTCTATATTTCTTTGCTGTGCAGGTCGGACGTGCTGTTCAACCAGTTTTTCAGGAATGAAAACCTGAAGGAAGAAGAAAGTGGGCACAAAAATTGGTTCAGTATTTTTTTATTCTTTTTCCTTCGCTAAAGTCAAACCGGTAGCTAAGTCCGAGTGAGAACTGGTAGTAATTTTCGTGCATATCGTATCGCGGCGATCGGCTCCACAAGAGCATGGGTTCGAGTACAAATTGTTTATCAATCGGGAAATATCCCGAAAAATATAAGATGTCCTGAGTATTGTAACCTAAACGGATCTTGGTTCCGTTATTTGTGCCCAATCCGGTGCCAATGCCAAGCTGGTGACGGAAACCCGGTAAGGCGGAAGGAAAATGGTCGGCAAAATGGTAGTCGGCAAATAACCATTTCTCGCGTCCAAAACGCAAATAAAACTGAGGATAAACCGCTGTGTTTTTACTTCCTGTTGTAGGTATAGCAGTTCCTTCTTCGCGGATGTTTTCAGTGATGTAAGATAGATTTCCCACATGCAGGCCTCCTCCAAACCCAAACATTGTGGTTTCATAACCAACATAGGGAGTCAGGCCGATCAGGGTTGTATGCGATACTTCATTATCGGACAAACGGGTTTCGCGGTGATTACCAAACATCGCTTTTGCCCCGTATCGGAATTGCTCCTTCTCTTCGGGTTTATTTTCCGTAAATTCAAGTGCAACGGCCCCAAGAGTGTATTCCTGTTTAAAATATTCGGTATTGCTAATTCTGGAGCATCCTTCGCCCTGACCGATGTTGTGACTGTTCTCGAAATTTCCGGAGGCAAACCCAATTTTAATCGTTTTATGCTTTTTCACCAATACCGAATCCTGAAGATAAAAAGGTAAGGTTTGCGCCATGAACAGAAACGGAAAAACAACAGCTGCGATGTAGAGCAAGCGATAGGGAGAAAAATAAAAGTGCCGGATGATGCGGTAAACCAACAGGACAACTGCCACGGAAAAAGTAAACAACAAGGCTATTTTCTCAGGAAAAACAAACCAGGATTGCAACATCCGAAAGCAAACAAAAAGAAGGAAGAACAGGAAAAATGCCTGCCCCATACTAAAATCGGTTTCCGGCAGCTGTGAAACAGACCGACTGTTTGATTTTTCCCTTTTCAGGAGCAGCAGAAAAAGCAAAAAGATAAGCGGCAAAAGGATGAATTGAGTGAGGTTAAAAACCGCAATCATTTCTCCTCCAATCGTGTGTGCATGTATATCCCTGAAGAATTCGGATATAAACCGGACGATAAAAATCAGCATCAGCGAAAGTAGAAACGAACTGCCGGCTGCTTTAAATGTCTTTCTGAACTTCAGGATAAAGTAAATTGCTGCGATTAATCCAAGCATTTCGTATAGTTGGACCGGATGTACCGGAAGAGAAAGAAAATCGTGCATGCTGATTAACTTATCGCTAAACTGATGGAAATGGGGTAAGGTATTTACCGGATATTTTACAGCCCAGGGCAGGTAACTTATTTTTCCGTAACAGCAACCGGTAACAAAACAACCGATCCGCTGAATGGCAATTCCCAAAGGCAGCACCACAGCGAAAGCATCCAGACAATTTAACTTAAACCGGAACAGTTTGACACCGGCCAGCAAACCAATTCCACCAAACAATAATCCACCCAGAAGCGATTTGCCTGAAGTTTCGGGCAATTGGAAACGGGTGAACAACAAGCTAAAGTCAGTTGATGAAAAAGTCAGGATTTTTGTCCCGGTAATGAACAACAGACGGATCATCAAGAGCATAAAAATCCATTTCAAGAGGGGAAATTTCCGGCGGTATCCCTCGAAAAGCAAAATGAAAAGGGTGATTAAAAATGCCAGATCATAAAAGAGGTTATACCAGGGTCCATTTGATGCAACGATCAGATAATCTTCCATAGCTCCTCGATTTAGTGAATGTTTGGAATCAGAAAAGGCAATTCAAACAACAGAAAATACACCAGCTATACGGTTAATTATGGCTCAACGTTATCCATTTATTGTTTGGATTCAAAATGCACAGAAACAGACATTTTCACATCTGAAAACACAGATAATAAATCATTTGCAATCCTGATGATCATCACCAGCGAAGACATCTGCCTGCTTTGTATCCTGAAATTCTATTCCAGTATTTTATTCGATGAGCTTACCGTTTACTACCACATTTTTCAGACTGATGCCATCGATGAGCGCCTGGTTTAACTCACCTTTTTCGGCGGTGATGTTCAGGTTTTCAAACGTGAAGTTTTTCAGGCTGTCG
>JBASYJ010000049.1:0-35616 GCA_049277435.1 Prolixibacteraceae bacterium | reverse complement strand
AAAGCTATTTGAATACTAATAAAATATTTCTAATTTTGCGCCACCTATTTTTAGGTTTAAAGTATTCATGTTTAATTAATTTAGAAGTTTTATGAAAAACCAGTATGAAACCGTTTTCATTATTACTCCCGTTTTATCTGATATTCAGGTAAAGGAAACGGTAAAAAAATTCAGAGACATCATCACCGAACATGGTGGCGAGATGGTCTCAGAAGAGGACTGGGGATTACGCAAATTGGCTTATCCCATTCAAAAAAAATCGACAGGGTTTTATCAACTCTTCGAATTTGCAGCCGATCCATCGTTTGCTAAAACCTTGGAAACCCAATTCAGACGCGACGAACGCATTATCCGTTTCCTGACTTTCAGCAAGGATAAACACGCCGTTGCATATGCCGAAAAAAGAAGAAACAAAACAAAAGCTAAAACTGAAAAGGAGAACTAAGACATGGCAGCAAATTCAAGTGAAATCAGATATTTAACCCCGCCTTCGGTTGAAATCAAAAAGAAAAAGTATTGCCGCTTTAAAAAGAACAAGATCAAATTCATCGATTACAAAGATGCTGAGTTCTTGAAAAAATTCTTAAACGAGCAGGGTAAAATTCTACCTCGCCGGATTACCGGAACCTCTTTGAAATACCAACGCAAAGTGGCTAAAGCAGTTAAGAGAGCCCGTCATATCGCGTTACTGCCATATGTTACTGATATGATGAAATAATTTTTAAAGCTGAAGTAAAATGGAAATTATATTATTGCAAGATGTTGCACGATTAGGATCAAAAGACGATGTTGTATCCGTGAAAAACGGTTACGGACGTAACTTTCTGATTCCTCAGAAGCTGGCTGTAATTGCCACCGAATCGGCTAAAAAAGTATTGGCTGAGAATACAAAACAACGCGCTCACAAAGAAGCTAAATTAAAAGAACTTTCTTTGAGTGTTGCTGAAAGACTCAAAACACTTCAATTGGTTATTGGTGCTAAAACCAGCACAACCGGAAAAATTTTCGGTTCGGTTAACACCATTATGCTTGCTGAAGCAATCAATAGCAAAGGCTTCGAAATCGATCGCAAACAGATCATGATTGCTGAAGACAGTGTTAAAGAAATCGGAAGCTATACAGCAAAAATCAAATTACACAAAGAAGTAATTATCGAATTACCTTTTGAAGTAGTTTCTGAATAATTTTATTAAACGTTTATAAACAAAGATTTCAAACATTTTTCAAACAGATATGAACCACTCGTCCTCACATGCGAGTGGTTTTTTTATGCCCTTTTTTCAGAATTGAATTCCCAAACTTTTTCCATACATTGTCGTTTATTGTTGATAAGAACCTTTATTTAATCCAACCAAATTCTTCCCTATGAAAAAGTCAATCTACAAATTGGGATTTATTTTCTGTCTGATTCTTTTTTCGTTAAACTCTTTTTCTCAAAACAGTCAGGATTCAATCAAAAGCCGGATTGAAACCATTGATGGCAATGAATACATTGGATTTATTCTCGAACGATCAGCAGAAAAAATCAGGGTCAAAACGGATAAACTTGGTGAAATCACCATCCCTGCCGGCGAGGTCAAACGAATTTCAGAAGTAACAGTAAGTCAGGCCAAAGATGGAACTTACTGGCTCGACAATCCTCAGGCAACCAGATACTTCTGGGCTCCAAACGGGTATAACTTAAAAAAAGGAGAAGGTTATTATCAGAATGTCTGGGTATTTTTTAACCAGGCTGTCTACGGAATTACCGATCATTTTTCGGCAGGAATCGGAACGATGCCACTATTTTTATTGGGGACTTCCGAATTTCCAATCTGGCTTACCCTGAAATATTCGGTTCCGGTAGTAAAGGATAAAATAAATTTGGGTGCCGGTGTTCTTGCAGGAACGGTTACCGGAGAAAACGGTTATGCCGGAATATTTTATGGCATCGGCACGTTCGGATCGAAAGATAAAAATCTGAACATCGGTTTAGGCTGGGGATTTGTTGAAGGTGAAATTTCTAGCACACCGCTGGTCAACATCGGTGGTCTGATTCGTACAGGCAAAAACGGCTACATGATAACCGAAAATTACCTGATTATAAATTCCGGAGAGATGGTCTGCTTTTCAATGTTTGGAGGTCGTAGAATCATCCGGAATTTCGGAATTGACTTTGGTCTTGGAATTCCATGGGGTGCCGGAGTCGAAAGTTTTGTAGCAATACCCTGGCTCGGATTCACCGTGCCGTTTGGTAAAAAATAATCTGTAATTAAAAGTAAGAAACTGTTTAAATATATATTGAACCCACTTCGGGGTTCTTAAACTTATTGGTTCATTTGACTCTGGTTTCACCGAAGGTTATTCAAATTCAAGTCCTTCGGACTTTTGACTTCTTATAATCCTGAAAGGGTGTGATCTGAATAACCGTGGGCGTAACCCATGGAAAAGGAATGACATAATACAGCAACCCTGAAGGGGTTGAACTTTGACACTTGGTAAATAAATCAAATTTAAACAGACTCTAAACGGATTCAAGAAAATGAGGCAAAAGAAATATTCCTGAATTCTTAATTAAACACAAAGACATGAAGGCGCAAAAATCTGGACATCAAACCAATATAACTTAGCAATTTGGCCTCTTAGCGTTTAATTTTTACTAAAAACAAGCAGTTTTTTGTATTAATTTTTCAAAATCACCATGGTTGCACCATAACCATATTCCTTAAAACTGGCATCCTGAAAAGGATATTTCTTGTATTTTGTACTGAGTTCTTTGCGCAATTCCTGTTTGAGTGTTCCGTTGCCAATCCCGTGAATAAACGCAATTCGTTTGGTACCGTTGGCAATTGCAGTATCCATTTCATTTCTGAAACGGCCCATTTGAACTTCCAGCATATCGTGTTTGGCCATGCCCCGGGTATCTTCGAGTAATTCGTGAATATGGAGATCAATTTCAACCAGATCAGAAGAAGCCACTTTCCGGACAATCACTTTGGGCTCTTCTTTTTCAAGGATGATTTTTGACAAATCCGTTTCTGAAAGTTTATCAACTTCCGACTCGATCGTTGGCTCCAGCAACGAAAAAACTATGGCATTTTGAGCGAAAAACTTTGTCTTTTCGTAACTGTTCTGGCGATAAAACTTTACCGGATTTGGACGAAGGTTTTTCACAACCGGAATTTCAAGTTTAGCTGATTCTTCCCTGAAAAATACCAGTTGAAAATAAAATTCCGGTAGTTCATTTAAATCAAAACGGCTGAAACTTTCTAAATAACGTTTGCTGTTTGGATTCATTTTTCCGGATTCAACACTGCGGAATTGCTTATTCTTCAAGTGGCTGTAATTGTAAAGCACAAAATTATTGCTGTTATTCACCAGGTAAACTTTCAATTCACCTTCCACTGGATTGGTTTCATCTTGCGGAACAAAAGCCATATAACAATCGGGAGCATCCTTGCCAGCAACAATTTTAGGCTCCGTCTTTGGCAATTCTTTTACTTCTTCAATCTGTGCTTCCTGCTTTTCAGGAGTTTTTTTTCCATAGCTTATTTTCTTTGGTTCGATCGAAAAGGCATCATCAATCACCACCAATTCACTGATCAGTGTCGGAACTTCAAATCCATCGCTGTCTTCAACATTCACCATGGTTTTGTTGATCACTGATTTTACGATACCGCCTCCCACGGCATTCAAAAACCGAACTTTATCTCCTGCTTTTATCATTTTCTGAAAATTTTATACAAAACTACGATAAAAGCAGAACGACACAAGATGATTTGCAAATGACAATCCTGAATTAGCAAATATTCGCACCACAAAATTTGCAATTTCTCCGGTAAAACTCATTTTTTTTCAACTTTAAACTCTGTGGTAAAAATTTGAATTGGTATTTTTGTCACCCGATAATTCTATGGAAAACGATAACAAATTACTCGAACAGGTAACCGGAATTACGATCAGCGATTATGCTTATGATCTTCCGGAGGAAAAAATTGCCAAATACCCGCTTACTGAAAGGGATCAGTCTAAATTGCTCCTTTGGAAAAATGGCAAGATTCAGGATGCCCGGTTCATGGACCTCTCCAGACACTTACCGGAAAACAGCCTGCTGATTTTCAACAACACCAAAGTAATCCGCGCCAGGCTGCATTTTCAGAAAGAAACCGGCGCCAAAATCGAAATTTTCTGCCTCGATCCGCATGAGCCTGCCGATTACCAGATTGCATTTCAAACCACCAGGTCCTGCGTTTGGAAATGTATGATTGGCAATCAGAAAAAATGGAAAGGCGAACGACTTAAAAAAATTATTCGTATCGACGAAACTGATCTTGAACTTTGTGCTGAACAAGCTGATCCGGAGAAAAACAAAAGTCTCATCCGTTTCAGCTGGAACAATCCGGATTTTGAATTTTCCAGGATCATCGAACATGCCGGTTCGCTTCCCATCCCGCCCTACCTGAACCGCGACACCGAACAAAGCGATCTTGAACGCTACCAAACGGTTTATTCCAAAATTAAGGGTTCGGTAGCCGCGCCGACTGCCGGATTGCATTTCACCGAGAAAGTTTTTAATCATCTCACCGAAGATGGACACGAACTGGCAGAACTGACCCTGCATGTTGGGGCCGGGACATTTCAGCCGGTAAAAAGCGAAACCATTTACGGACACGAAATGCATTCGGAACATTTGTACATCAGCCGCGATTTTTTACTACGGCTCTACCATCATTCCGGAAAAAAGATTGCTGTCGGAACAACTTCGGTCAGAACGCTGGAAAGTCTTTATTGGCTTGGACTTCAGGCACATAAAAATCCTGAACTGAAAATTTCAGGTTTAAAAGTTTCGCAATGGGAAGCATATCAGGGAAAAGCTGGTGAAATTTCGGTTCAAAAAGCATTACAGGCACTCCTCGACTTACTGGACAAAAACAGTACGGACTTTTTATCTGCATCGACACAAATAATTATAGCTCCGGGATACCAATTTCGTATTATTGACGGGATAATTACAAATTTTCATCAACCACAAAGTACATTGCTTCTGTTGATTTCAGCTTTTTTGGGAAATGAATGGCGTAGAATTTATGATCATGCCCTGTTAACTGATTATCGGTTTCTGAGTTATGGCGACAGCAATCTTTATTTGAAAGAATAAAAAATGCTGATATATATCAATGCCTGTTGGTGGCTCATTCTATTCAGAATTATTAAATTTGTCCCACAATAAAAATGGGGACATCACGTTTTCCCATCATTATTTTGATTTCAAACAATTACCTAAAATAACGAACTGTGTTTTTCCTCGGACTATTATCGACACCAATGCCTTATTTGCTGCTAGCCGCATTTTACTTTTTCGGCTTTGCAATGGGTATGTTCAATAATAGCTCAGGTGACGAAGTAGCTGAAGTTTCTGCAGTTACTATTCCTGCTGAAGTCAGTCCAAAAATCAATACTGATTTTACTTATTTCTACCAGATAAATCCTGAAATAAATCAGGCTCAGGCTGAAGATATTAAAATTGAATATACTCCATTAAGCTTATTTCCGGACACCGGTCAGATTAACTACTTTGTACGAAGTACGAAAGTTAATGAATTTCTCTTTCCCGGTTTTATTTTCTCACGTCCTCCACCATCAGCTTGCTAAAAACAAAAGGCCAGAACTATTTATTTTTTGGTTGTTTGCAATAAAACTGCTATCCAAACAGCAGAAACTTGCAACTATTGTAGTGTAGATTTGTTTTTGATGAGCAATCCTGATAAAGATTTTTTTATGATAGGGGTGATTGGAATTAGCTATAAAACAGCACCGACAGAAATTCGTGAATTATTTTCGTTTTCAAAAGAGGAAATAGTTCCATTTTCTGAGCTACTTCAGCAGGAAACTGAAATTGCAGATTTGGTGCTGGTTTCGACGTGTAACCGGACTGAAATATATTTTTCGCAAGACAAACACGATAATCAAACCGCTTTTGAGCTGGTTTATGAAGTAATCAAAAAGTTCAAGCAGATTACAGATCATAGCTGGCATTATTTTTATCACCGGTCGAATGCCGGTGCCGTTCGTCATTTGTTTGAAGTAGCTGCCGGTCTCGATTCACAGATCATTGGTGAAGATCAGATTATTGGCCAGGTTAAGGAAGCTTACCTCACCTGTACAGAACTGGCTCTGACCGATGCAATCCTGATGCGTCTTTTTCAGAAATCCTTTGAAGCAGCCAAACGTGTCCGTACCGAAACAGGCATCAAACTTGGAATTACTTCGGTTAGTAGCGCTGCAGTCGAAATGTGCTCCAACGTGCTTAACGGATTAAGCGAAAAAACTGTTTTAATGGTTGGTGCCGGCGAAACCGGAAATCTCGCCCTTCAGAATATTTTCAAAAAAGGAGTTAAGCAGATTGCAGTTGCCAACCGTACCATCGAAAAAGCACAAAAAACAGCAACCAAATACAACGGAATGGCTATTCCATTCGAGTCGTTTAATAAATATCTGCACGGATTCGATATTATAATGGTTGCAACAGCTTCAACAGAACCCATCATCACTGCCGAGATGGTCAGGAAAAACATGCTGATCAGACCCGATCACAAACAAGTCTTTGTCGACCTTTCGGTACCCCGCAATGTTGAAAAAGAAGTTGGCGAAATTGAAAATATTTGCCTGCTTGGAGTCGACGATCTTCAGGAAATAGTAGCCCAAACAGCCGAGAGAAAGAAAGAAGCTGCAGAACATGCAAGAGTCATTCTCGACGAAGTCATTGCCGATTTTACCGAATGGCTGGCCAGCCGTTCACTGCGTCCGGCAATCAACACCATTACAACCAACTTCCAGACAATCAATCAGGAAGAAATATCAACTTACCGGAAACTGAGCACTCCTGAAATGCAGCAATTAGTAGATGATTATGCTCAGCATCTTACCCAGCGATATACCCGTTTGCTGATCAGAAACCTCAAAAACTTAACTGATAACGGGAAAAACATTGATTCGCTTAAAATCATCAATGATTTATTTAAATTCGAATAAAATTTACTTTCGGTAAACCCGCTTGGTTTACTCTTGACTGACTGGAATGAAAAAATCGATAATTATTGGAACCAGAGGAAGCCAACTCGCACTTTATCAGGCTAAAAAAGTTAAAGCTACACTCGAAAACATCTTCCCTGAACTTCAGGTTGAACTGAACATTATTAAAACCAAAGGAGATAAAATTCTTGATGTTGCCCTCTCAAAAATCGGCGACAAGGGTTTATTCACCAAAGAAATTGAAAACGCATTGTTGGATGGAACAGCAGATATTGCGGTTCACAGTTTAAAAGATCTGCCGACCAAATTGCCCGAAGGATTAAAATTGGGCGCTGTTTTGGAACGTGGTGAATTTCGGGATGCGCTGGTGAGTGTGAAAGGCTTAAAACTTGCCGACCTCAAAGCCGGACATGTGGTTGCCACCTCTAGTTTGCGCCGTCAGGCCGGTTTATTAAAAATAAATCCTGAAATCATTCTGAAAGACATTCGCGGAAATGTAAATTCGCGACTGCAGAAAATGGAAGAAGGCTATTGCGATGCCATGATTATGGCCGCTGCAGGGCTTCAACGCCTCGGACTCGACAAATACATTACTGAAATTATTGACCCTGAACAAATCACTCCCGCAGTTAGCCAGGGTGCCATTGCCGTCGAAACCCGAATCGGAGATACTGAAGTGGACGAACTGATGGTCCGCCTGAACGACCTTCCAACCTGGGAAGCCATTACTGCCGAACGTGCATTTCTGGCACATTTGGAAGGCGGTTGCCAGGTTCCACTTGGTTGCTATTCAATAGTTGAAAATAAGCAACTCACTCTTAGTGGATTTGTGGCATCGGTTGATGGTCGGGAATACATTCATGAAACTATTTCAGGAAATTTAAGTGATGGAGCCAGTCTTGGCGTACAGCTTGCCGAAAAGATGCTTGATAAAGGGGCTGGACCAATCTTAAAAGATATCAAATTCAGAAATCAACAGACCAACTAAACCGAAATGGGTAAACTACTGGAGAACAAAGTGTTTATTTCTACCCGACCAGCCGGTCAATCTTCGGAGCTGGAGAACCTTTTATCCGAAGAATCGGCCACTTTAGTTACGATGCCAACCATCGAGATTAAACCATTGCCTCTCGATGAGTTTGCCTGGGAACAATTAAAAAACCTGAATCAATTTAACTGGATCGTATTTACCAGCCCGAATGGCCTAAAATATTTCTTTGCCCGACTGTTCGATTTGCAAAATAACTATGTTCTTCCGGAGCATCTAAAAATTGGTGTCGTTGGAAAAAAAACTGCGGCACATCTGGAATGTTACGGAACTTCCGCCTCGTTTATCAATTTAGGAAATACGGCCGAAGATTTTGCAACCGACTTTTTCAATCGGGTTAGTTTAGGTGAGCGTGTACTTTTCCCAATCGGAAATCTGGCCCGAACCGTAATCGAAGACAAGATTTCGAAAAAAGCAGTTTGTACCAGGGTTCTGTTTTATGAAACAGTACTTCCTGAATCGATTAACAGCGAAGCGCTTCAGCTGATTTTAAGCGACCGGTACGATATGATTGTACTGACAAGCCCTTCAGGATGTAATAATTTATTGCAGTTGACAGAAGGCAAAATTGATCCGGCAAAACTTCGTTTGGTCTGTATCGGACAAACAACTTCGGCTGAGGTTATCCGGAATGGAATTGAACCTCTGATTACCGCAGGAACGGCCAATTCTCAGGGGATTTATTCGGCCATCGTGAATTATTTTCAAAAGAAACAACTTTAAAAAACTAAACTATGTCATTCCCAATAACACGACTTCGAAGACTACGTGAAACTTCAGTTTTAAGAAATCTGGTACGTGAAACTGTTCTGACCCGCGACGATTTAATTATGCCACTTTTTGTTTGTCCGGGAACCAATGTTCGCATTCCGATTTCCTCCATGCCCGGAAATTTTAACCTTTCGGTTGATTTGCTGGTTGAAGAATGCCGCCGTTTATACGGGTTAGGTATTCAGGCTGTACTTCTGTTTGGTATTCCTGAACACAAAGACGAACACGGATTGGTTGCCTGTGAACACAACGGCATTGTACAACAAGCTGTTCGTGCAATTAAAGCAGCTTTGCCCGATTTATACGTAATCGCTGATATCTGTAATTGTGAATATACCGTTCACGGGCATTGCGGAACCATTGTCAACGGGGATGTTCACAATGACCTGACTTTAGTGACTTTGGCTAAACAATCAGTATCACTGGCTCAGGAAGGTGTCGACATGGTTGCACCGAGCGACATGATGGACGGCCGTGTTGGAGCCATCCGCAGGGCCCTCGACGAGCATGATTTTTACAATTTGCCCATCATGGCCTATTCAGCCAAATATGCATCGGCATTTTATGGCCCGTTCCGCGAAGCAGCCGATAGCGCTCCAAAATTCGGAAACCGGGCCACCTACCAGATGGATCCTGCAAACGGCAATGAAGCATTGCGTGAAGTTGCCCTCGACATTGAAGAAGGTGCCGACATTGTGATGGTAAAACCTGCTTTAAGCTACCTGGATATTATTCAGCGGGTAAAAACGAATTTCAACATCCCGATTGCTGCATACAATGTTAGCGGCGAATATTCGATGGTGAAAGCTGCCGCGGCCAATGGCTGGATCGATGAGAAACGCATGGTTCGCGAGATCCTGACTTCGATCAAACGTGCAGGTTCCGACATCATCATTTCATACCACTCTCAGGACATTGTGAAAGAATTGTAATCGGAAGCCCCCTTCCCGTTCCCCCGAAAAGGGGGGAAAGCCTTAAACAACCAATTTAGATTTTTTATAGCCCTGAAAGGGCGTCAGACAATAGCACAGGGCGTTGCCCTGTGTATAATAAATGAAAACATGAAACAATATACCCAAAGCATCGCCGCTTTTCAGGAAGCACAAAAACATATTCCGGGTGGAGTAAATTCACCGGTACGTTCGTTCAAAAGTGTTGACGGCGATCCGCTTTTTATTGCCAGTGCAAAAGGAGCCAAAGTTTTCGACATCGATGGAAATGAATACATCGACTATGTTGGTTCATGGGGACCGATGATTTTGGGTCATGCGCATCCGGATATCATCATGGCCATTCAGAAAACTGCAGCCAAAGGAACCAGTTTTGGTGCCCCTACCCTGCTCGAAACCGAAATGGCTTTACAGATAAAAAAGATGGTTCCTTCGATTGATTCAGTTCGGATGGTTAACTCCGGAACAGAAGCTACGATGAGTGCGCTACGACTGGCACGTGGTTATACCAAACGCGAACTGGTTATCAAATTCGAAGGTTGTTATCATGGTCACTTCGATAGCTTTTTAATTAAAGCCGGATCGGGTGCTTTAACATTGGGCACCCCAAATTCACCGGGAGTAACTTCAGGAACAGCAAAAGACACGCTGTCTGCCGGTTACAACGACCTGGAATCAGTAAAAGAATTATTTTCGAAATATCCGGAACAGATTGCTGCGGTAATTCTGGAACCTGTAACCGGAAATATGGGTGTGGTCATTCCTGAACCAGAATTCATCCAGGGAATCCGCGACCTCTGTACTCAAAATGGAACCGTACTGATTTTCGATGAAGTGATGACCGGATTTCGCCTCGCCAAAGGTGGAGCTCAGGAAATTCTGGGAATTGCTCCCGACCTGACTTGTTTCGGAAAAATTATTGGTGGCGGTCTTCCCGTTGGTGCATATGGTGGCAAACAGGAAATTATGGACCAACTTGCCCCGAAAGGACCGGTGTATCAGGCCGGAACACTTTCAGGAAATCCGCTGGCTATGGCTGCAGGACTCACTCAATTGAAGATACTGGATGAAACTGAAAATTTCTACGCTATTCTGGAAGAGAAATCAGCACGTTTGGGTGATGGAATTAAGAAATGCCTTTCCGATCTGAATTTTCCGGGAGTAGTCAATCGCGTTGGTTCCATGTTTACACTTTTCTTTACTGAAGAAGAACGGGTAAATTCGTTTGCCGATGCCCTGAAGTGTGACACAACTGTTTATGCCAAATATTTCAAAATGGCTTTGGACAGTGGAATTTATCTGGCACCTTCGCAATTCGAAGCTGGCTTCATGTCGGCGGCGCACACGACCAAAAAGATCGATAAAACGATTGATGCAACCTATGAAGCTCTGAAGTCATTGAAAGCTTAAAATCCAGAATTCAACGACCAAAAACATTTTATAAATCTGATATTCAATCACATAACTTAAACAAAATAAATCTGGCAATATTTTTGAAGGTAGCATGAATGCTGATCAGCCCAACAACTGAAGATTCAGCAGAAACAGAAAACAATTTATACTTATCGTCATGAAAACAAAAATTGCATTCTTATTTTTAGCCATTTGCTCAACCTTCTTTAATTTGCAGGCACAACGAGTTGTTACCACAACCCGTGCAATGAGCTACGACATTAGTGACAATCTGGATTTGGAAGCGGTAGCTTCTATTTTCGGTGACTCTGAAAATCTTGAAGATTTTGAACGCAGGTTGAACGATCCGGAAAACCGTATTTCGAACCTCGATTTGAATGAAGATGGTTACATTGATTATCTCCGGGTAATCGAAAACTCATCGGATCGCAATTCTCTGGTGATCATTCAGGCAGTACTGGATGAAAACATCTTTCAGGATGTAGCCAGCATCGAAATCGAACGCACAAACGACGGCAACCACCGTATTCAGGTTGTTGGAGATGCTTATCTGTACGGCTCGAATTACATCATCGAACCAGTATTTGTCCACCGTCCATTAATCTTTTCATTCTTCTGGGGACCACGATACATTACCTGGCATTCACCTTATTACTGGCATTATTATCCAAGCTGGTATCGGTACTACCGGCCGTATTCTCCTTTCAAATATCAAAGGCATGTTTATGCCCGCATCAACCGGTATAACAGTTACCACCATGCGAATGAGCGCAAAATTCATTTTTCAGGAGACAATTACAATCATATCCGCCGGAATGATTATGCATCAAGATACCCCGACCGTTCATTTGAAAAGCGCAACCAGGGTTCAACAAACAAGTACGAACTGAACCGGAGAAGACCTGACAATACAATAAACCGTCAGAAAAGCGGCGACATAAACCGCTCGAATGATCGTCAGATACAGAATAACCGCAATTCAAATTCAGAAAGGACGGAAAGACCAAGAAGTGAAAACGTAACACGACGTCCGGCACAAACAAATCAATCCGGAACAAATCAAAACCGGACCAGAGAAAACAATCAGGTCAGACCACGTTCAAACGACAGCAAGGTTCTGCAAAACCGTCCATCCGGAAACAGGACAATTAGCAGACCTGAAACAACCACCAGAAGTCAATCGACCACAAAACCTGTTCAGGAAAGAACCAGAAACCGGATTGAACCAACGAAAAAAAGTGCGGTAAAAATTGAACGGGCTCCTACAAAATCGGCACCGGAAAGAACCAGAAGCGAAGTCAGACCGAGTCAAAAAAGCAATAACAAAGCTGTCTCCTCGAAAAAAGAATCAAAGGAACGCAGCGAAAGACGACGGACAGAATAAATCAGCGTATTATTAACATCTAAACTCTATAACATTGACAACAAATTCGATACTGCTAAAAACACTTCAGGGAGAGAAAACCGAACGGCCACCAGTTTGGTTTATGCGTCAGGCAGGAAGGGTTTTACCTTCGTACATGAAGATTAAAGAGAATTATACGTTCTGGCAAATGATGCAAAATCCTGAAATCGCGGCGCAGGTAACCTTGCTGCCAATCGGCGATTTAGGTGTCGATGCCGGAATCCTTTTCTCCGATATTCTCGTTATTCCTCATGCACTTGGAATGGGATTGGAATTTAACGACAGTGGTCCGTTGTTCGATCAACCATTGGCCTACCGCGAAAACCCGCTGGCCGGACTGAATCCCGATCCGACCAAACTGAATTACATCTATGCGGTGATCGACGAAATTCTCCGGACCAAAAAAGAAGAAACTCCGCTGATTGGTTTTTGCGGTGCTCCGCTGACCGTTTTGTTGTTTATGTTACAGGGTTTAGGTCGTAAAGGAGATTTTCCTGAAGCGATTAAATTCATCTATGAGAATAAGGAAACCACCAAAAAGTTAATCGAAGTGGTTACCGATTTATCGATCGTTTATGCGTTGGGCCAGATTGAACATGGAATTGATGTGTTCCAGCTTTTTGATACCCATGCCGGATTGATTCCAGCCGATTTATACCAGGAATTGTTCATGCCTTCGACCCGCAGAATTGCTGCTGCCGTGCGCGAAAAAGGAGTTCCGTTTATCTTTTTCCCGAAAGGACTGGGAACAGGAATTTCACGCATCACTCCTGAAGATTGCGATTATCTGAGTATCGACTGGCAAACTCCGCTCGATTATGCAAGGAAAGTGGTTGATCCAAAGATCGGATTACAGGGAAATGTTGACCCGCGCTTATTGTATGCCAGTCAGCCTGAAATTGAAAATGAACTTGAAAAATACATCGAATTCGGTAAAAATAATCAAAACTGGATTTTCAACCTGGGACATGGATTTATGCCGGGAATATCATTCGAAAATGCAAAATTTTTAGCTAATTGGGTCAAACGAACCGACTGGAAAAGATAAAGAAAAATTGTTGCGTGTTTCGGGTTTCATTTGTCGCCCGAAACGCACAACCCGTAACCCGTAACAATTAAAGAAATGATCAATCGCAAATTACTCGAAAAATACAATTATCCGGTACCCCGTTACACCAGTTATCCGCCGGCCAATTTTTTTACTGAAGAATTTACTCCGGCAGATTATCTGAAAGCCGTTGATGAATCGAATCAGTGGAATCCACAGAATATTTCCATTTACATTCACATTCCGTTTTGCCTGAAAATGTGCTATTTCTGCGGATGTAATTCGTATGCTTTGCGTCAAAAAGAGGTAGTAGATGCCTATCATCAGGCATTACTTAAGGAAATCAGGATGGTGACTTCCAGACTGGATAAAAACCGGATGGTTTCGCAGATTCATTATGGCGGAGGAACACCAAACGCCATTCCGGTTGAATATCTTCAGGAAATAAACGAATTGCTGTTTGCGACGTTTAAGTTTATTCCCGATCCTGAAATCGCGATTGAGGTCAATCCAGCCTACCTGACGTTTGAGCAAATGACCGGACTTAAAAAAGCCGGGTTCAACCGTTTCAGTTTGGGTATTCAGGATTTCCACACCGAAGTTCTGGATGCGGTGAACCGCGAAAAACCTGGAATGCCTGTTGAAGATATCATTGCTTTCCTGAAAAAGGATTCGCCCAAAATGGCCGTAAATCTTGATTTTATATATGGTCTACCCAAACAAACCGCTGCAAACTTTTCAGAAACAATCCTGAAAGCTCTGGAACTAAAACCTGACCGTTTGGTAACTTTCTCGTACGCACATGTGCCATGGGTCAGTAAAATTCAGAAAAAACTTGAAAAAGAAGGACTTCCTGAACCGGATGAAAAGATCAAAATGTTTGAAGCGTCGTATGCGCTGATGACACAAAACGGATACGAAGCGATCGGCATGGATCATTATGCCAATGCTGAAGATGAATTAACCATTGCCCGTAAAAACAAACAGTTGCACCGGAATTTCCAGGGGTATTGTACCCGTCGCACAACCGGACAGGTTTATGCTTTCGGGGTCACCGGAATAAGCCAGCTGGAAGGCGTTTATGCTCAAAACACAAAATCGATTGACGAATATATCACCAAGATCAATCAGGGCGAATTAACCACGATAAAAGGTTATACCCTGACCAAACAGCAGGTAATTGTCCGCGAGGTAATTACCGAGCTGATGTGCAACGAACAAATCGACTGGAACAAACTGAGTGAACTTCTTGGAACTTCTTCCGAAGAAATTAAAAATCAAACCACCTATAATCCGGAACTGCTGCAAAAATTTGAATCCGACGGACTGATCATACTTTCCGACGATCTGATTCAGATTACCACTGATGGACAATTGTTTATCCGGAATGTGGCTGCCTCTTTTGATCCATTGATTCAGGCTGGACAAACAAATTTCTCAAAACCTGTATAAATCATGGCCGAAACAGTAAAAACCCAGGTTGTTATTGTCGGAGCCGGTTTAACTGGCCTGACGATGGCTTTTTACCTGAAGAAAGCCGGAATCGACTTCCGGATTATTGAAAAATCGGGAAAAACAGGCGGAGTAATTCAGACGGTTAGCACAAATGGATTTGTCTACGAAACCGGTCCAAATACCGGTGTGGTTTCAAGTCCCGAAATGGCCGAATTATTTGAAGATCTGGGCGAAAAATGTAAACTTGAAACAGCCGATCCCAGCGCCAAACGACGACTGATCTGGAAAAAAGGAAAGTGGCACGCGCTTCCTTCAGGACTGATGTCAGCAGTTGGAACGCCGCTCTTCAGCTGGTACGATAAATTCAGGATATTGGGAGAACCGTTCCGAAAAAAAGGGACTAATCCCGACGAAAATCTGGCAGATTTGGTAAAGCGCCGGATGGGAAAAAGTTATCTCAATTATGCCATTGATCCGTTCATCTCCGGAATTTATGCCGGTAATCCGAAAGAATTGGTCACCCGTTATGCCCTTCCAAAACTGTATCAGCTCGAACAGGATTATGGCAGTTTTATCAAAGGCGGAATCAAAAAAGCCAGGTTGCCCAAAGACGAACGGACCAAGAAAGCGACCAAAGAAGTATTCTCGGCTCAAGGTGGATTGAACAACATGATTCAGGCATTAACCGAAGCTGTCGGTACCGAAAATATTATTCTGAATGCCCAGGAAACACTGGTCAGACCAACTGATGCAGGTTTTCACATTCAGGTAACCACCGACGATCAGATCATTGGAATTGAAACGGCAAAACTCGTCACTACTTCCGGAGCCTACACGCTCGAAAATTTGCTTCCATTTCTCACAAAAGAGGAATTGGTTCCATTCCAACAGTTGAAATATGCCGCTGTCACCCAGGTTCTTTTAGGATTTAAAAACTGGGAAGGAATGTCACTGAAGGCATTTGGAGGATTAGTTCCCGGCATAGAAAACAAAAATATCCTTGGTGTGTTATTTACCTCATCGTTCTTTGAGGGACGCGCCCCGAGAGGTGGAGCTTTGCTTTCGGTATTTATGGGTGGGACCAAACGTCCGGATATTTTTGCGATGAACGACGAACAAATTCAGAAAGTTCTGGCAAAAGAACTTCCGGGAATGCTTGGAATTAATCAATTGAAGCCGGATGTGATGCAGATTTGCCGTTACCCGAAAGCAATTCCTCAATATCAGGCAAGTACCGGTCAACGTTACGAAATGATTGAACAGCTACAGAAAAAATATTCGGGATTGATTTTAGCCGGAAACATTCGCGACGGAATCGGGATGTCGGATAGGGTTAAACAAGGGCGCGTTATCGCAGAAGAATTGGCAAAAAGCATTAAAAGAAAGGATTAAGTTCGGCCAGTCATCCCGAATTTATTTCGGGATCTGACCTTTATTGATGAGATCCTGAAACAAGTTCAGGATGACATTTCACAACTTTTGATGCCATTCCAAATAATAACCAAAACAGAACATCGTGAACGTATCGAAAACCGCGGCTATTTATAAAGAAATTCAGCAATATATTTGTAAAACACTAGAACTGGCCGATGGAACCGGAAAATTTTCGGAAGACCGCTGGCAAAAAGAGATTGGTTCCGGTTTAACCTGCGTCATGCAAAATGGGTCAATCATCGAAAAAGCGGGGGTTAATTTTTCACACGTAGGTGGAAAATTCAACGAAAACATGGCAGCTCTTCTTGGCGAAAATGCGACAACCTACGCTGCAACCGGTATTTCCTCCATACTTCACTCCGGAAATCCATTTGTGCCAACCATCCACATGAACGTGCGACATTTCAGTCTGGACAATGGTTCATCGTGGTTTGGCGGTGGAATCGACCTTACTCCCACTTACATTAATCCGGAGGAAGCAAAATGGTTTCACCAGACCTTGAAAGAAATTTGTGATAACTATGATATTTCGCTGTATCCTGAATGGAAAAACTGGGCGGACGACTATTTCTATCTACCCCACCGTCAGGAAACACGCGGCGTTGGAGGTATATTTTTCGATCGCATTGATGCCTCCACGGAAGAGCAGCTTGAGAAAATGTTGAATCTGACTTCTGAACTGGCCAAAGCCTATCCGGTAATTTACAGCAAACTGATGAAAGACAATGGCCAAAAATCCTTCACTGAATCAGAAAAAAAATGGCAAAAAATTCGTCGTGGCCGTTATGTGGAATTTAATCTGATTCACGACCGCGGAACAAAATTCGGATTGGAGTCGGATGGAAATATTGAATCAATTCTGGTGAGTTTACCAGCCGAAGTGGAATGGGTTTACCAGCATTCGCCGGAAGCCGGAAGCCCCGAAGCCCAAACGCTGCAACTTCTAAAAAAGGGGATCAACTGGATTTCAGAATAAAAATTGAACTATTTCCTGTTTATTAAACAGGTTTCATACTACGATCAAGACTTCTCCCAATTCGTAACTCTGTTTTCTTCAAACTTCGGAATACCCAATCACGCGTATAAATTACACCATTTGATTATTCAATTATTGTTGTATTTTTATACTGCTCGCGGGCAACAACCTTTATTCCGAATACTATGGACTTTGAAAATCAACCAACTACTAAAGTTACGGGGATTTTTTTTCTTCTCCGGACAAACAAACACACAAAGCTAAACTGTTCAGGTTTTCTCTTTGAATTTCAGATCCAGAATCTTACTTATTTACAAACCAAACAACTACCTGGCACTTAAACCAGAATCTATTGAAACGATAAGAAGCATATTATCCTAGTTGAATTTTAACTGTATTGCTTAAATTGAACCATTTTGTAAAAAAAAGCAAAAACGAATAAGACCCAACCGATATGAGACTAACGTTCAAAAGAAAAAACTTCCTGAAATCACTGCTTTTTTTCCTGTTATTCGTTATCATGAGCACCTTTCTGGTATTTTTCAGCATCAGGAATGAAGAATTAAAAAAAACAAATTCATCAATCAGTCAACTGAAAAAGGTTGATCCGAAGACTGAAATAATCGGGAAATGTTTTCAACAGATCTTTGAGGCGGACAATAATTTCAAACTTTATTCATTATCCTACGATTCGTTACACTATGCCAGATACAGAGGACATATCGACTCATTGATACTTAACCTGGACACGCTTAAATCCTGTTTCGAAGCTGAATCCGAAGAAGAATTATTCGTCACGAATGCGGGGATTTCATTGAATCAAAAGATTGATATTTCGGCAAGTTTTGTAAACCTGAAAAGAATAACCGATTCCTTATTGTATACTGCCGTTGCCATCGACTCGTTCAGCATTCAGTCAAAAAATCCCAACAATTTCAGGATAAAAAGTTTTGATCCGTCGAAGCTTAAATCCATGATTGATACCATGAATATTTTTACCACCACTTTTAAATTGAAAAAAGGAATTTTGGAAAAAATAAAAACCTTTATTGCAGGTGGTACCGAAGAATTGATCACGCATCAGCAACTGGCCATAAAGAGCAAAGACAGCCTGGCAACCAATGAACGTGACGCCACTTCGCAGTTTGATTTCACCGATGTTATTGCCGGGAAAACAGATAATTATTATCAAAAACAATTACGGTCACAAAAATACAACAGGGAAAAACTGGCCTCCAAAGAACGAATGTTAGTTCTGATAACAAACGAATTGATGACCAATCTGAATAGTATTCTGAATGCGTTAAACGATCAAATCGAACAAACAGATCAGGCAGTTAAAAACAATGCCCTGACAATCCTTTCCAACTCCACAAAAAAACTAAATAAAGTCAGTCTTATCAGTCTTTTTCTGGTGGTATTAATTGTCATCGGGATTATTTTGGTTTTGAGACAGATGAGTCGTTCTGAATCCTTAAAAAGAGAAAATCTGATCAGTCACCTTGAACTTAGTGAGGAAAAATACCGGAACCTGATTGAATCGGCCACCGACAGTATTTTCATCATCAAAAAAGGCAACATCGAATATGTGAACCAGGTTTTAATTCAGTTGTCAGGTTATAAAGAGATGGAAATTATTGGGAAACCTTTTATCAATTTCGTCAGTGCAAATGACCGGCAGCGGATAGCTGAATTCCATCAAAAAAGGTTAAAAGGCGAAACAGCCCCGCTTTCATACGAATCATTTGCAGTTCTGAAAAACGGAGAAGAAATTCCGGTAGAAGTGACCATTTCGGTATTTAATTATTTTGGCGAACTGGCAGAACTCGTTTTCCTTCGCGACATCAGGGGAAGAAAAGAGGCCGAGATAAAAATAATGGAGAGTAAAATCAGCTTCGAAAACCTGTTTGAAAACTCACCGGTTTCGATTTGGGAAGAAGATATTACCGAAGTTATGCAGAAGATTGAGCAATTAAAACAAACCGGCATTCAAAATTTCGAAGCCTATTTCGAACAACATCCTGAAGAAATCATCAAATTTTTGGAACTGATAAAAGTATTACGCATCAACAAAGAAACATTATCGCTGTATCAGGCCAATAACAAGGAAGAACTATTTGTAAACATCAACAATACGTTTTTACCTGAAAGTTTTGATGTGTTTAAGTCAGAATTAATTTCACTTGCAAATGGTGAAACTAAGGTTGAAGCGAAGACCCGGGTAAAAACACTTCAGGGAAAAATTCTGGATGTGATTGTGAGAATGTTTACGCTCATCGTCGAAAACAGGCAAATTGCCTATGTTACCACGATTGATGTTTCGAAACTGTCAGCTGCCGAAGCCGAAATCAGGAAACTAAACGAAGAACTTGAAAACAGGGTAAAAGAAAGGACTGCACAGCTCGAAGCAGTTAATTTTGATCTCGAATCTTTTGCCTATTCCGTTTCACATGATTTACGGGCCCCGATCCGGCACATTGATGCTTTTACAAAAATCATTGATCAATCCATACCAGATCAGACTCCGGAACTGGAACGGTATTTCAAAAGGGTTTATGAGTCATCAGCCAAGATGTCGAAAATGATCGACGATCTTCTGAATTTCTCCCGTCTTGGCCGGAAAAGTCTGAATAAAACAGAAATTGACCTGAATGCCTTAATTAATCAGGTGATTAGCTTATTCGCAACGGATATCAATAACCGAACAATCGAATGGAAAATTGAAAAACTACCGGTTATTCAGGGAGATATTAGCCTGCTGAATCTGGTTTTCGAAAACCTGATCTCGAATGCCCTGAAATTTACTTCAAAAAATGAAAAGACGATCATCGAAATTGGAAAGTGTAATAAATCGGATAAATGCAGCTTTTACATAAAAGACAATGGGGTTGGATTTGACATGAAATATGCAGATAAGCTATTTGGTGTCTTTCAACGCCTGCATAATCAGGACGATTTTGAAGGAACAGGCATCGGACTGGCCAACATCAAACAAATTATTCAGAAACATGGTGGCTCGATAACTGCGCATGCTGAATTAAATAAGGGCGCAACCTTCTTTATTAACCTGTAAAACAAAATACTGAACAATTAATACGTACCAGAAATTGGGCAATCAGTTTATTTCCTGAATAAATGAGGATCACTTGAATTAAAAATTAATCTTTGAAGGATAACTGTTATTAAAAAAAAGCATAAAAATCGTCTGTCCTATCTAAATTTACTCTCGATTTTTTCGTTTATTTTGAACTGCAATTCAAATTAATCCTAGTAATTCTTCAAATGATTAAATACAAGAACACTTGTAAGGTGCTTATTCTGGAAGATGATCAGAATGACAAAGACCTTATTCAACATAAATTACATCAAACTTTAGATTCAAATCTTGTTTTCGATTGGACTACTGGCAAACCCGATTTTATTGAATCATTAGCCAACTTCAGCCCCGATGTTGTATTAAGCGATTTTAACCTCCCTACTTTTAATGGATTTGAAGCGCTGGAATTAACTATGGCCCACGACATGAATCTCCCGTTTATTTTAATTACCGGCATTTCAAACGTAGAATTAGGTGCTGAGGCCATCAAGCGTGGTGCCTGGGATTTTGTAACCAAAGAGCATCTTGATCATTTACCTGGTTCATTTCAAAACGTTTTATTAAAAAAAGATAAATTGGAAAACAATCAGGAAGACAGCTTGAAAATCTTCGAAGACAAACAAAACATACAATTAAAGTTGCTCTGGGATGCTGTTGCCCTTGCTCCTAATTCAATTGAAATTACCACAACCGACGGAACAATTCTATATGTTAATTCGCAGTTCGAAACTACCACCGGTTATTCCTGCACCGAAATAATCGGCAAAAAACCAAGTATTATGAAATCCGGCTATCACCAGCCTGAATTATATCAAGATCTTTGGGAAACCATCCTTTCAGGAAAAGATTGGAAAGGCGAACTGTACAATAAAAAAAAGAACGGAGATTTGTACTGGGAAGAAACCTCGATTTCTCCGGTTGCCGATAAAACAGGCAAGATTCAGTATTTTATAGCACTAAAAAGAGATGTCACTGATCGGAAACTGGCCGATGAAGCCCTTCAGGAAAGCCGTCAGTTATTTAAAACACTGACTCAGGTTTCTCCCGTTGGTATCTTCAGGACAAATGCTGAAGGAAAAACTACCTATGTCAATCCAAAATGGACCGAACTTTCCGGAATAAGCTTCAATGATGCGCTGGGCGATGGATGGATTAATGCTGTTCATCCTGAAGACCGCCATAAAATGGTTGAAAATTGGGAAAAAAACCGGGCTCAATATGCCGAATACAGATTTCTCAAGCCTGATGGTTCAATAGTCTGGGTCATCGGCAATGCAGTTCCGGAGTTGAAGGATGATGAAATTGTTGGGTACATCGGAACCATAACCGACATTAGCGACCGAAAACTCTTCGAAAAACAACTTCAGGAAACAAATACAAAATTTCAAAAACTGGTTGAAGACATCAGCGACGTACTGTTTGAAGTTAGTGATAAACTTTGCATTTCATTCATCAGTCCGGTTATCTTTAAAATCACAGGCTTCCCGGCCGAATTCTATATCGGAAAACCTTTGACCGACATAATTTATTTTGAAGATCTGCCCGAAGTTTTGGAGCGATTCGAGGAATTGGTACGAACCGGATTTAGCTTCCCGGTTGAATCCCGCACTTACAATACCGAAGGCCAGCTAATCTGGTTCAGAAGTTCGTCTTCTCCGGTCTTTTCTGATAATATTTTTAAAGGAATCAGAGGGATTGCAATTAATGTCAGCAAACAAAAAGAGATCGAAAAAACACTGCTCGAAGCCAAAGAAAGAGCCGAAGCCAGCGATAAACTAAAAACAGAATTCCTGAATAATATTTCACATGAAATCAGGACTCCGCTTAACGGAATACTTGGTTTTGCAACCATGATTTCGGAACCTGATATTACTGACGACGAAAAAAGTATTTATCTGGATATTCTGAATGCCAGTAGCAAACGACTGGTACAAACAGTGAATAATTTTATGGATATTTCGTTAATCACTTCCCAAAATGTTGATATCCGGAAGAAAAATTTCAATCCAGGGAAATTACTCGAAGAACTTAGAATGGAATACGATCCCATTTGTATCAAACATGAACTAAAACTGAAAAGAGCAATCCAGCCTGAAATCTCGACTCTCCGGCTTTTTTCAGATGAAGATTTAATTTCAAAAACACTTAAACAGCTCTTAAACAATGCCCTAAAATTCACAAAAACAGGAACAGTCACCATGGGTGCCGAATTAAAAAACAACAAGGTCATTTTTTTTATCAAAGACACCGGAATTGGCATTTCTCCGGAATTACAGGAAAATATCTTTGACCGGTTCATGAAGGTTAACGGACCTGGATTCCTGATGAATGAAGGAAGTGGATTGGGATTATCAATCGTGAAAGGCCTGGTAAATCTGCTCGGAGGCGAAGTTTGGGTTAAGTCGGAAAAGGACAAAGGAAGCACATTCTCATTTACAATACCATACGAAACTGCGATTATTTAACCGGGTGGAAAATTTATACCACACTAAATTTTTATTATTCCTGAAACCTGATTCTCAGAATTCGTTTAGTCCGGGAGGTAATTTTAAACCGGTCGTCGATTCGTTTTCCGATAAGCCAGACCAGCTGATTTCCTGCAGCCAGTATCCAGGCATTTTCTTTCTCCGGAATTGAATATTTTTCATCGATAAAAAAATCACTTAATTTTTTCAGCCCGGTCATTCCCAGTGGCTGAAAATACTCCCCTTCCTGCCAATGCCGAAGCAACAACGGAAAATCGAGTTGATCAAAATCAAGGTCAACCACATTCGGATTGATTGAAAAACGAAAATCACGGGAACGGTCAAACTTTTCGATCAAAAGCCGGACAGGACGAATCACTTTATCACAATCTTCTTCGATGTAAAAAACCTGGCTGGTTTTCTTCGGAAGAGGTGAAATCAGCAAATATTCGCGGTCTTTTACCAACCTGAAATTTTCAGAGAAAAACTTCCTGCCCGATTCCCGGCCAATGCAATCAACAATATCATCTACCTGTTCGGCACTGAAACCAAATTCACGAATCAGCTCAAACAAAATGGTGCGCACCGGGCTATGGGTTAACAACCGTTCAATGTGAATCATCACACCCTGATCGTCTTCAGAACAAACAGATGACTTTATTTCACTCATTCTTTGCTGAAAAAGCAGACCTGTTTCATGCAGGTTTCCAATCGTTTTCAGGACATTTCTCCGGAAGGCAGGATTCACCTGCTCCAACAGTGGCAACACCTGATTGCGAATCAGGTTGCGCTTATAAACAGTATCCAGGTTACTCGAATCGGTTCGGTACGGAATCGTAAACTTTTGACAATATTCCAGGATTTCTTCGCGGTTGGTAAATAACAGCGGCCTGATTATTAGTCCCGCTTTAGGTTGAATTCCGCTCAGTCCTTTAATTCCACTTCCACGTGAAAGATTTATCAGGAAAGTTTCAATCACATCATCCTGATGGTGGGCTGTTGCCAGCAGATCCAATTTATGCTGATTGAGCAAATCGTAAAACCAGTGGTACCGGAGATCGCGGGCAGCCATTTCAATCGAAATTCCTTCCTGTTCGGCAAATTCGCGGGTATTAAAATGGCGCGAAAAATATTCAAGATTATACCGGTCGCAATATTCAGCAACAAATTTTTCATCGCCATTCGACTCGTCTCCACGCAGATTAAAATTGCAATGCGCAACAGCAAACGAAAATCCGGTATTCCGGAATAAATGGAGCATCAGCATCGAATCTGCGCCACCGCTGATGGCAAGCAGAATTCGTTGTGAAGAATGAAACAACTTTTCTTCCTGAATGTATTTTAAAAATTGTTCGATCATAGCTTGAATTTCAGACTTCAGGTTCCAGATGTGTCATTTAATATTCATGATTATCATGTCATTTTATTGTCATAGATCGTCAACAAAACCGGTGTATTACCAGACATAACATGAAGCAAATCAACGCGAAAGAATATGTCATCGATTACTGTTTTGCAATCAGCTCCACAAGCCTAACAATCACCTCAACCGCTTTTTGCATCGATTGTACCGGAACAAATTCGTACGGACCGTGAAAATTATGGCCACCTGCAAAAATATTCGGACATGGTAAACCTTTCCACGATAGTTGCGCTCCATCTGTTCCTCCGCGAATCGCTTTTATTTTGGGAGTTACGCCAACATCCTTCATGGCCTGTTCAGCCAGATCAACGATATACTTCACGGGTTCAACCTGCTGCTTCATGTTGAAATACTGATCGTTCAATTCCAAGGAAACTGTTCCCTGACCGTATTGCAGATTTAAAAGACTACAGATTTCCTTCATCAGGTTTTTCTTGGCTTCGAATTTTGCCAGATCGTGATCACGGATAATGTATTCGATTTTAGCATTCGACACGTCACCCTTGAACGAAGTCAGATGAAAAAATCCTTCATATCCATCGGTGTGCTCCGGACGCTGGTCAGGAGGGAGTGCATTGATTATTTGTGTTGCAACAAGGCTTGCATTGATCATGGCATTCTTGGCCGATCCCGGATGTACACTGCGACCTTTCACCAGAATCTTTGCCCCGGCGGCATTAAAGTTTTCGAATTCCAGTTCTCCAATTTCGCCACCGTCAAGCGTAAACGCAAAGTCGGCACCAAAAGCTTTCACATCGAAAAATTTAGTTCCTTTTCCGACTTCTTCATCAGGAGTAAAACAAATACGCACCTGGCCATGCTGAATTTCGGGATGAAGAATTAAATAATGCACTGCCGTAACGATTTCAGCAACTCCTGCTTTATCGTCTGCCCCGAGCAGGGTGGTTCCATCTGTGGTAATCAAATCCTGTCCGATATATTTCAGCAAATCCGGGAAATCGGCAGGACTGAGAATCAGGTTCAGATCCTGGTTCAGCACCAAATCCTGTCCCTGGTAATTTTTCACCAGTTGCGGATTTACATTTTCTCCTGAATAGTCGGGGCTGGTATCGACATGTGAAATAAATCCCACCACTTTGGCCGGATGATTCAGGTTTGAAGGTAATGTCGCTGTTACATAACCATACTCATCGCGAATAACCTCCTGCAAACCGATTTCTTTTAATTCGCCAGCCAGCTGATCAGCCAAAACAAATTGGCGACTGGTACTTGGAAAGGTTTCACTTTCAGGATCGGAAGTGGTAAATATTTTGCTGTATCTTAAAAATCTGTCTTGAACATTTTCCATAATAAATTCTAAATATCGTCTGAATTAAATTTAAAACCAAGTCGTTTCCCGGTCTGTATTTTTGAATGGTTTATTTCGGCATGCATTTGTTCAACTGTGGCAATTTTCACCTGATCGTATGGAGGAACCAGTAAATCGAAATCAACGGCATATTGAATCGCTGTTTCAACAATCTCCTTCAGGTATTTTTTCGACAATTCATCGCTTCCAAAATCTTTTACAATTTCTTTCGATTGCCGTTTACCTTCAACAAAAAAATGATTCTCGCGGTTCACAAAAATACGGGCAATCAGATATCCCAAATCTTCGCTCCGGTTGTATTTAAACGAATCCTGAAGAAAGTTATAAATATTAAAAACTCCGCAATATGAGTTCATTGGATCGGCTTTAATATAATCGAGTTGCCAGATCGGATGTTCGCGGTTAAAAACAAAAACATTCGAATGCATGCTAAAAATGAGAACATCGCCACCTATTTTAAATTCTGCTTCAAAAATTCCCTTGGCCTGAAATTCCGGCAAAACCTGATCGTCCACCTTACCTTTCAGGTAGCTGCGGTATTCTTCGGCCAGTTCGGCCAGTACTTCTTTCAGGATTTCAAAAGAACTTATAGTTTTCCGGTAAACTTCCTGTTTCACATTTGTTTTCAGGATCATTCCATCCATTTGATTCTCCGGTTCGTTTTCTTGATTCATGATCTGAGGTTTAAATTATTTAATAAAAATAAGAAAAGCAGCCAACTTTGGCTGCTTTTCCCAAATCTGATTTTCGGGTATTTTAATAAGCCAGGGCGAACAAAACTCGACCTGCTGAAGGTTTCCCCGAATACATGCATTTTCCTTCTTCAGGAACCTGATCAAAGGGAATACAACGGATTGTAGCTTTAGTCTCGTCTTTAATTAATTGCTCAGTTTCCGGAGTCCCATCCCAGTGCGCTGAAATAAAACCACCTTTATTCTGAAGAACTTCCTTAAATTCTTCATAAGTATCAACCAGAGTGGTCATTTCTTCCCTGAATTTAAATGCTTTGTTGTAAATATTTTCCTGAATATCATTCAGTAACTGGTGAATGTAAACTTCAATATTTTCAATCGAAACAACTTGTTTCTCCAGGGTGTCGCGGCGGGCTACTTCAGCAGTCCCGTTTTCCAGGTCACGTGGTCCCATGGCAATACGAACAGGAACACCTTTCAATTCATATTCGGCAAATTTCCAACCTGGTTTTTTATTTTCGCTGCTGTCGTATTTCACTGAAATACCAAGAGCTTTTAGTTTTGAAACGATTGTATTTACCTTTTCAGAAATACCTGCCAACTGCTCTTCATTTTTGAAAATCGGAACAATTACCACCTGGAATGGAGCCAGTTTTGGAGGTAGAACCAAGCCATTATCATCCGAATGTGCCATAATTAAAGCCCCCATCAGGCGTGTCGAAACTCCCCACGAAGTTGCCCATACAAATTCGTCTTTTCCTTCTTTGGTAGCAAAACGAACATCAAATGCTTTCGCAAAATTCTGACCCAGAAAATGAGAGGTACCTGACTGCAGCGCTTTGCCATCCTGCATCAGTGCTTCAATCGTATAAGTTTCCAGAGCTCCTGCAAACCGTTCGTTAGCCGATTTAGCACCTTTGATTACCGGAAGAGCCATAAACTCTTCAGCAAAAGTGGCATAAACATTGACCATTCGTTCTGTTTCTTCCAAAGCTTCCTGGCTGGTAGCATGTGCTGTATGTCCTTCCTGCCATAAAAATTCAGCAGTACGAAGAAATAAACGGGTACGCATTTCCCATCGAACGACATTGGCCCATTGATTTACTAAAATGGGTAAATCGCGGTATGACTGAATCCAGTTTTTATAGGTGCTCCAGATAATTGTTTCTGATGTAGGCCGAACAATCAGCTCTTCTTCGAGCTTAGCTTCCGGATCAACAATAATTCCTTTGCCATCCGGATCATTTTTTAAGCGGTAATGAGTAACAACGGCACACTCTTTGGCAAAGCCTTCCACATGGCTGGCTTCTTTACTGAAAAATGATTTTGGTATAAATAGTGGGAAATAGGCATTCACATGACCGGTTTCTTTAAACATTCGGTCAAGTTCAGCCTGCATTTTTTCCCAGATGGCATAGCCATAAGGTTTTATTACCATGCAGCCACGTACTGCAGAGTTATCAGCGAGATCAGCCTTTACAACCAGGTCGTTGTACCACTGAGAATAATTTTCGCTTCGTGAAGTCAATTCTTTTGCCATTTTATTGCTTTTGGTATGGTATTTGCTTTTTTCGTACTAGTTTTATGGCTACAAAGAAAGTAAAATAATTATTCATTATAAAGGAGGGTGTACTATGAAAACCAAACTTACAGTCATCGCTGTTGTTGCAATCCTGGCCAGTGCCTGTACTACGGGAAATTACATGACCAGAACGTACGATGATGACATTTATTTCGCTCCAGGTGACGTGCCACCCGTAACTCTGATTGAAGAGCAGGTTCCCCTAAAAGAAAAATCTGCACGAATAAATGCTGCCCCCCGTGATCAGCAAATCATCATGAGTCAGATGGATCAAAATGCGGATGGTTCGAATGTGGTCAATAATTACATTTATGAACCAGACCTTGACAACCAGAACCCTGATTACCAAGCATATAACATGAACAATCAGGATTTGGTTGATTCTGACACAACCATATACTACAACGACGACGAAGTAAAATATGTAATCAATAATTATTACAACGACAACGAAGGTATCGATTATGCCTATCGGATCGGTAGATTTCACCGTCCGTATTATTACAGCCCTTTTTTCTACGATGATTGGTATTATGGAGGATATTATTCACCCTTCTATTCCAGCTGGAGTATGGGATGGGGATGGGATCCATGGTATTCAGGATATGGCTACGGATATTACCCTTACAGCTATTATGGCTATTATTCTCCTTTCGCCTTTGGATTAGGTGGATACTGGGGTGGTGGATATTACGGTAATTATTACGGCGGATACGGAGGCTACTATGGAGGTGGTTATTATGGCGGTTATAATGGATATTACCGCGACAATTATCAGGTGGCCAGAAGAAGAGCAACAAACATGAATGTTCCGGGAGGAAGTTACAGTAATAACGTTATTTCCGGAAGCAGATCTTCAAATCTGAAAGGTGGTAACACTCAAAGCAATTCTGGTATACAAACTGGCGACCGAACAGCTCCGGCAACCTGGGTTGAAAACGGACATGAAAGAAGCCGCTCAATTGGTGGATCAACTGGTAATCAGGAAACTAAAAACGCTACACTTGTAAACGACCGCCGAGCAAACAACAGTACAACCATTGATGGAAGAAGAGTTTCCAATGCAAGTGATCAGCAGGTTCAGAGCAGAACTGCTACCCAAATGGTTCGCCCCGGAACAAGTGCAAGCGGAAATGTCCGCAGATCGTATGAACCTTCGACAACCGGAAGAACCTACAACCAAAGCGGAACAACAAGACAAATCCAGAATTATACGCCAAGCTATAATAAACCAAGAGTTGTCAATCAACCGAATTACAACAACAATAGCTATACCCGCCCGAGAACAGTAGAAAGCGGCTCTGCTGTTAAAAGTGCAACAACATCAGGAACAAGTACCTACAGTGAACCAAGAAGTTCGTCAAGTTTACGACAGACTTATCAATCCAGCTCGTCGTATTCCAGAGGATCAAGTTCATCTTCGTCACCATCTAGAAGTTCATCATCCTACAGCGCTCCTTCCAATTCAGGCTCAAGCCCAAGTTACAGTGCTCCATCAAGAAGTTCATCCAGCGGATCTTATTCCAGCGGAAGCAGTTCTTCCGGCAGTTCTTCCGGCAGTAGTTCTGGTAGAAGTTCAGGTGGTGGTTCAGGTCATAGAAGGTAAATCGAAAAAGTGTTCAGAACTAACATAAAACAAACAATTAATTTTGATATTATGAAAAAGTTAATATATACAGTTAGTATAATCCTGTTGACTTTCAGTGCTATTGCGCAGGATTTAACCGATGCATTAAGATATTCAAATTACCGCATAAGTGGTACAGCCCGATCTGCTGCCATGGGAAATGCATTTGGAGCATTAGGCGCAGATTTCTCCTCCCTAAGTATTAATCCTGCCGGACTTGGAGTTTATCGTTCGGGAGAATTTACCTTTACTCCTTCAGTAGGCAATTTAAGCGTTGATGGAACATGGCTCGGAACGAAAAGCACAGAATCGAAATACAATTTAAGCCTGAACAACATTGGTTATGTGACTTCGATTCCAACAGGAGCCAACAGCGAATCGGGTTTGGTAAGTCTGAGTTTTGGAATTGGATTTAACCGGCTTGGAAGTTTTTCAATGAACATGCTTGCCGAAGGTTCAAATGCAAATCATTCGCTCTTGTCCTACTTCACCAATAATGTGAACAGTTCAGGAATTAGCTCTGATAATTTTGATCCATACTACGAAAGGCTTGCCTGGGACACTTATCTACTGAATTACGATGACCAGAATCAGGAATATTTTAACGACATCACTGACAATGGTTATGGACAATCGCAACGCAAAACAACCGACCGGAGAGGTTACATTAATGAATATGTTCTTTCGTTTGCAGCCAATTTTAATCACAAATTCTATTTAGGAGCTACACTGGGAATTCATGATGTCTACTTTAAAGAGAATGCTGATCTGTATGAATATGATGCAAACAACAACATTCCTTATTTTAACGATTTTAATTTCAACACCTATTTAAAGACTACCGGAAATGGATTTAACCTGAAACTCGGGGCCATATTCAAACCAACCGACAATTTGAGATTAGGAATTGCTGTTCACACGCCAACTTTTTATAAATTCAATGATGTGTACGATAGCGGAATGAACTCTTCGATCACTTATCTTTCGGATGGTGTAACTGAAAATTATTCAGCCAAACCTGATAAACAAGGTGTTTATGATTACGAAATTGAAACTCCGTTAAAAGCAATCATAAGTGGTGCTTACGTAATTGGAAAATCAGGATTAATTAGCATTGATTATGAATTTGTTGATTACTCTACCGCTAAGATTAAAAACGGAAGCGACGGTTACAATTATTACAATGAGAATAAAACCATAAGCAGTGCATATAAATCAGTAGGAAACCTGCACATTGGCGGAGAATACCGGGTAAACAAAAATTTCAGTCTTCGTGCCGGATACGAAAACTTCCCAAGCGTTTACCAGTCAACTTTCCAGAATGCCGGAAATAAAAACAGTGACACTTCTTATTCGACAGTTTCAGGCGGTTTTGGATATAAACAGGGAAACTTTTTCTTTGATGCCGCACTGAAACACACGCTGAGCGACGAATATTTGAAACTATATCCGGGTGCAATTGATATGGCAAAATATGAATCATCCATGAACAATATCTTGTTTACCTTTGGATACAAATTCTAAAATATGAGGTTTAAATAAAAGCCTGTTAAGCAATTAGCGGGCTTTTATTTTGATTTTAATTCAGTCTGTCATTAAACAGCTATTTTTACACTACTTCCCAATTTTTGTCCGAAAATTTGATTCGAAAGTTTTTTTTTAGATTGGTTTGACCTAAATTAGCTAACATTTACGTTTCGAATATGCCTCAATTTACCGAAATTCAGTTTGAAATTGCCCTTAAATCTTTTGAAGTAGCAGAAAATAATGGCAAAAGATGGCGCATGGGAGATTTTTCGACTTCTGAGTGGCTGCAAAAAAACAAAGTACATTTAGATGACATTATTGCCTTTTCGAAGAAAATGCCAGATTCGAAAATTGTACTTATCGGAGAAGGCCCTACTGAAGGTTTTTATATTTATTCCCAAAAACAAAAAACATGTTATAAATTTGAGCCAAAATTAGCTCAGGTATAATTCTGCAATAATTTCTTTATGACTCAAAAATTTGACGACCCCATTGGGAGGGCTGTTTATGATTACCAATTTAAATCAATTAATCAACCTATCATTGTTCATTCGGATGACTTTGATGATGATACAATAGATACTTCCTATTTGTTCAGATCATACCATAAAATGCCGGCAATAGAAAAAAAAGCAATGGGCCTTTGTTTCGGGACTATTCTTGATGTCGGGGCTTGTGCCGGTGCTCATTCGGTTTACCTTCAGGATAAAGGTTTCGAAGTTACATCGCTGGATACTTCTGAGTTAAGTTGCCAGGTTCTGAAAGACCGGAAACTCCGGAATGTAATTTGCCAGGATATTTATAAATTTAACCATAAAACTTTCGACACAATCCTGTTGCTAATGAACGGAACCGGAATAGCAGGAACAATTGGCGGACTTGAAATTTTACTGCATCATTTAAAATCGCTGTTAAATGCCGACGGGCAAATCCTGATTGATTCATCCGACCTTATTTATCTGTTTGAAGAAGAAGACGGTTCTGCCCTGATTGATATTTCTGCCGGACATTATTACGGTGAAATGACTTTCCAGACAGAATACAATCATTGGATCAGTCAACCATTTCCCTGGTTGTATGTCGACCAAAACAATTTGCAGCACATCGTCGAAAAAAATGATATGAAGTTAAACGAAGTTTTTAAAGGGCAGCATTACGACTATCTTGCCCGAATAACTTTCTAAAAAGAATAATTTTGAAAAACATTCAGGATTACCGAAAAATTTTACCTTCTGAGATCGAAATATTGAAACTTCAGGGTTGTTTCGCAACAGATTGGAATCAATTTTTTGTCACAAATAAGTTCATTCCTGAAAATGTACGGAATAGCCAGTTTTCAGGAGTGATAAAAATTGGAGACAATTCAGGAACCATCGAATTTGACGGAGGAATAATTCGGGATTGTGGCATTTACAACGCCAGTATTCATAATTGCACCATCGGAAATCATGTTTACATTCACCACATCTGCAACTACATAGCCAATTACGACATTTCCGACCATGTAATCATCGAAAATGTAGAATTGTGTTTTACCGAAAATGAAACATCATTTGGAAATGGATTAAAACTATCAACACTCGACGAAACCGGTGGCCGTGGCGTAATGATTTACGATAAGCTTTCGGCGCATCTTGCCTATTTTCTAGCCTGGTACAAACACCGTCATTGTCTGACCGAAGCAATTGAAGAAAAAATAAGGGAATATGCCGATTCAGTAAAAAGTAACCGGGGAACAATCGGCGAATACTCCGACATCCGGAATTGCCGAAGAATAAAGAATGTTAAGTTTGGCCCATACAGTCAGATAATGGGAGCAACCAAACTTGAAAACGGATCGGTAAACAGCAACAGACAGGCTCCGGTTAAACTTGGATCAGGAATTCTGGCTACAAATTTTATTGTTTCTTCGGGCGCCGAAATTTCGGACGGGGCCATTGTTCTGAACTGTTTTATCGGACAGGGATGTATTCTCAGCAAACAATATTCTGCAGAAAATTCACTCTTTTTTGCCAACTGCCAGGGCTTTCATGGTGAAGCCTGCTCAATATTTGGCGGGCCATATACAGTTACTCACCACAAATCGACTTTACTGATTGCAGGAATGTTCTCTTTTTGTAATGCTGGTAGCGGATCGAACCAAAGTAACCACATGTATAAACTGGGACCGATTCATCATGGAATTGTGGAGCGAGGCTCGAAAACGACTTCAGATTCGTATATCCTGTGGCCCGCAAAAATAGGCGCTTTTACCCTGGTTATGGGTCGTCATTATAAAAATACAGACACTTCCGATCTTCCATTTTCATACCTGATTGAAAATAAGGATGACAGCTGGATTGCTCCCGGAATTAATCTGCGTAGCGTTGGTACTATTCGTGATGTCATGAAATGGCCAAGACGAGACCGAAGGACTGATCCTGAAAAACTGGATTGCATCAATTTCAACCTGCTTAGCCCTTTCACCATTAAAAAAATGCAAAAAGGATTAACTATCCTGAACAGTTTGAAAGAGATTTCAGGAGAAACAACCGAAGTTTATGCTTACAGAAATACTTCAATGACCAGAAGTGCTCTCGAAAAAGGAATCATGTTGTACGAAATGGCTATTTATAAATTTCTGGGGAATTCAGTTATTTCCCGTTTAAGTAAATGTAATTTTCAATCCTGGGCAGAGCTTCAGGAATGTTTAAAACCAAAAAACGACATTGGCGAAGGAGATTGGAGCGATTTATCGGGATTGATTGCCCCAAAAACAGAAATTAATAAGCTGATCAAGCGAATTGAACGGAAAGATTTTGTTAATCTTGCAGAAATTGAGCAGGAATTTAAGATTATGGATGCCAATTATTACGAATACGAATGGACATGGGCTTCGGAATTGCTGATCCAAAAAACAGGCAAAAAGATCGAAGACCTTCAAATTTCGGACATCATTGATCTGGTGAAGAAATGGAAAGAAAGTGTGGTCGGATTGGATCAAATGTTGTACGACGATGCGAAAAAAGAATTCCGGATGGATTCGATGACTGGGTTTGGAATGGATGGAAACAAAACGACACAAAAGCTGGATTTCGAAAAAGTACGTGGAAGTTTTGAAAGTAATGATTTTGTTAAGGAAATTGTGAACCACATCGAACGAAAAACGATGTTGGGTGAAATAATGATTGAGCGATTATTAAAAATTGAAAAAATATTACAAAATTAACTATGAGACTAATAATTCAGGATAACCACGAACAGACTTCAAAATGGGTTGCAAACTACATTGCACGAAAAATTAATCTGGCCAATCCTTCTCCGGAGAAACCATTTGTAATGGGATTACCAACCGGTTCATCTCCTTTGGAAACATACCGCGAATTAATCAAATTGCACCATGCCGGCAAGGTTTCATTCCGCCATGTAATCACCTTTAACATGGACGAATATGTCGGAATCACGAAAGATCATCCGCAAAGTTATTACACCTTCATGTGGACCAATTTCTTTGGGCACATCGATATTCTTCCTGAAAATACCAATATCCTGAACGGTACTGCAACCGACATCAAAGCCGAATGTCAGGCTTATGAAGACAAAATTAAAGCAGTTGGTGGAATTGATCTGTTCCTCGGTGGAATTGGCCCCGACGGGCATCTGGCATTCAACGAACCGGGTTCATCACTGGCATCACGCACCAGGGATAAGGAACTGAATTACGACACAAAAGTAGCCAATTCGCGGTTTTTTGGCAACGATATCAACAAAGTGCCGAATTCATCATTAACAGTTGGAATTGCAACGGTGATGGATGCCAGGGAGGTTTTGATTATTGTGAATGGCTACAATAAAGCGCGTGCCCTGCAACATGCCGTAGAAGAAGGAGTAAACCACATGTGGACCATCAGCGCACTTCAACTTCACCCGCGTGGAATGATTGTTTGCGACGAACCTGCCACCTACGAACTGAAAGTGGGAACCTATAAACATTTCAAATCAATTGAAGAAAAAAACATTGATCCTGAAAGTCTGCTAAACTCGGATTTGGTTTGGTAAAAACCTGCTGTTAAAGAATATAAATTGTTAAACAATTCAAAAAAGTCAGTCTTTTTCTCCAAAATGAGCGAAACCCTGACTTTTTTAATTCTAACCACGCTGTATATTTTCTTTCTTGAAAAATCGTGAATATTCAGTCACCATTTTTTCATATTTAGCTCTAAACGTAAGATTGCCTCCGATTTTCTGTTGATAACTTTTCGTTTGAAAAACTGAAAGTCTGCGAGGTTTTCATAGAGGGTGTTTTATATTTTTTGTAGGTGAATACGCCATTCCCGTGGGCTTGAAAATAGTTCTCGTTCTCTTTTATTATTTTATATTTGA